>JAZOLX010000001.1:0-15351 GCA_045653485.1 Faecousia sp.
AATAAGTATATAAAAAGCCAGCTGCAAATCTTGTCGAATACAGTTGGCTTGGATATTATTTTGTAGAAAAAGCCACCGATTTATGCAAAATCGGTGGCTTTTTTGCTTAGCCTGCGGCTTCCAACATATTCTCAATAAAGATACCGTAGCCCATTGTGGGATCATTTACCAATACGTGCGTAACTGCGCCAATTAGCTTCCCGTCCTGAACTAGAGGACTTCCTGACATGCCTTGAACGATGCCCCCGGTGATATCCAAAAGATCAGGGTCTGTGACCCGAATAAGCATATTCCTGCCGTTTTGCCGGGAGGCGGGATAGAGTTTGAGAATTTCCACAGAATATTCCCGGGGAGTATCTCCGGAAACGGTGGAAAGGATGATGGCGTTGCCGGTTTTTACGTTTTCTGCCTCTCCGATAGGAAGCGCTTGGGTTTTCCAAGGGAGCTGCGCCTTGCCAAATACGCCTTGGGGTGTATTGCAGTTAAGTCTGCCGAGGGGATCTTTTGCGCACAAGGAGCCGATCAACTGTCCCGGCTCACCGGGTTTTCCCTTGCGGACAGAGGCCACACGGGCATCATAGATATGACCTGAAGATAACTGCAATAGTTGGCCAGAGGGTTCATTGACACCGTGTCCCAATGCTGCAAAGGTCTGGGTCGCCGGGTCGTAATAGGTGATGGTGCCAATGCCTGTTACGCCTTGCCGCAGATATACGCCTAGTTTCGGTCCATCGGGTGTGATGGTAGGCTCTACCCGAACGGAGGAAAGCTGACCATCCCGTTGCAGTGTCAGCCGGATACTTCCTTGGCTATGATCAAGAGCCATTCGAACATCTTCGGCTGTGCAGATGGTATGATCGTCAATGGACACGATCCGGTCACCGATTTGAATGCCTGCAGACTGGGCAGCAGAGCCATCATCCAAATCGGCTACGGTTACAGTATTATTATGAAGCTCCAACCCCACGACCCGGCCTACCGGGATCAGCATGTCGGCAGCAACAACGATAGTGGGTGTGATATATAGAATCGCAAGTCCCAACATCAAGCGGAATATTATTTTTTTCATATTGCTGTCCTCCTCTTCGTCTGCCCTTTTAATATGCCAGATAAGAGGTTTCTGTAACCCATGCAAAAGTCGAAAAATGAGGGGTGTTTCGGTAGGGATGGATTTTGTTGGGAATGGTTGCAAAAATGTTTGAATTCATGTAATATAAAAAAGAAAAAACTACTGATTAAGGAGTCATTATGGATTATACGAGTTTGATCGCTCAAGTCAGAGCGTTGACAGATAAAGTGTCCTATTCCATTGCGAACCTTGCCAATACTTCCGCCGCTATCTGGCAGGTTATGGATCGAATCAATTGGGCAGGTTTTTATTTAATGATTGGGGGAAAACTGGTGCTGGGGCCTTTTCAGGGAAAGCCTGCCTGCATTGAGATTCCTGTGGGCAAAGGCGTGTGCGGCACGGCTGTAAAGGAAGAAAGAACCATTTTGGTTGAGGACGTGCATCAATTTCCGGGCCACATTGCCTGTGACAGTGCATCCAATTCAGAAATTGTGGTACCGATTTACAAAGACGGGGAGATCTATGGTGTTTTAGATATCGATTCGCCTTATTTTGCCCGCTTTACATCGGAAGATCAACAGGGATTGGAAGCACTGGTGCGGGTTTTGGAGGAAAGTCTGTAAATTCTTATATTACCTATTGACATTGTAGGTAATGGATGCTATATTACCCATGAAATTACTAGGCAAATACCTTGGAGGAATTACCATGCAAGTATATGCAGATAATGCTGCCACCACGAAAATGAGTAAGGTGGCAATTAATGCCATGATGGAGTATTTGGAAAATAACTATGGCAACCCTTCCAGCTTGCACACTATGGGTCAGGAGGCCAAGGAAGCGCTGGATGCTGCCCGTGCAACCGTTGCCGCATGTCTGGGTTGTGAACCCCGGGAGATCATCTTCACTTCCGGCGGCAGCGAAGCAGATAATCAGGCCATCATCTCTGCGGCCCGTTATGGTGCCAGAAAGGGCAAGAAGCACATCCTTTCCGCCGCTTTTGAGCAACACGCGGTGCTGCACACCCTGGAAAGGCTGAAGAAGGAAGGCTACGAGATCACACTTCTGGATGTAAAGGAAGGCCACAATGTGACAGCGCAGCAGGTCAAGGATGCCATTCGGGAAGATACCTGTCTGGTCACCTGTATGTATGCCAACAATGAGATCGGCTCTGTACTGCCTATCGCTGAGATTGGCGCTGTTTGTAAGGAAGCCGGTGTTCCCTTCCACACCGATGCGGTGCAGGCCATTGGCCACATCGCCATTGATGTGAAGGCCCAGAATATCGATATGCTGAGCCTTTCTGCTCATAAGTTCCACGGCCCCAAGGGCGTGGGTGCCCTATATGTCCGTAAGGGTTTTCCTTTGGTCAATGTGATCGAAGGCGGTGCGCAGGAACGGGGCAAGCGGGCCGGTACCGAAAACATTGCCGGTATCTGCTCTATGGCAGCGGCTATGAAGGATGCCTGCGACCATATAGATGAGAATATGGCAAAGGTCAGAGCAATGCGCGATCGGCTGATCGCTGGTCTGAAGCAGATTCCCCACTGCGCGCTGAACGGCGATGAAGTGAACCGTCTGCCCGGCAATGTCAGCTTCTGCTTTGAGGGCATTGAGGGCGAATCCTTGCTGCTTCTGCTGGATGCCCACGGCGTTTGCGCTTCTTCCGGTTCTGCCTGTACTTCCGGCAGCTTGGATCCCAGCCACGTGCTGCTGGCCATCGGTCGTGTCCACGATGTGGCCCACGGCTCGCTGCGACTCAGCTTGTGCGAGTACAACACCGAAGAGGAAGTCGACCACATTTTGACCGTCGTTCCCCAAGTCGTCAGCTATCTGCGTAACATGAGCCCGGTTTGGCGCGATCTGCAGACCGGCGTTAGAGAATATATTCTGTAATGAGGAGATATGAATTATGGCACTGTATAGTGAAAAAGTGATGGATCATTTTATGCATCCCAGAAATGTGGGTGTGATTGAAGATGCCAGCGGTGTAGGCCAGGTGGGCAACGCCAAGTGCGGCGACATTATGAAGATCTATTTGAAGATCGAAAACGATATCATCGTGGACGTAAAATTTGAGACCTTTGGCTGCGGAAGCGCCATTGCATCAAGTTCTATGGCCACCGAGATGATCAAGGGCAAATCCATCCAGGATGCCCTGGCGCTGACCAATAAGGCAGTTTGTGAAGCACTGGACGGTTTGCCCGCAGCCAAGGTCCACTGCTCTGTTCTGGCTGAGGAAGCCATCAAGTCCGCGCTGAAGGATTACTATGACAAGAATGGTATCGCATACGACAAGGCCCAGTTCCCCGATTGTGAGAACTGCGCCCACTGCCACGAGTAAACGAGAGAACCCGCTATGATCGTATCTACAAAAGGGCGCTACGCCCTGCGGGTGATGGTTTGCTTTGCGCAGAAAGACCCCGGTGAGTATATCCCGCTGAAGGAGATCGCGGAGAAAGAGGAGATCTCTCAGAAATATTTGGAATCTATTATGGCCACGCTGTCCAAGGCCGGAATGGTGGACGCTGTCCATGGGAAGGGCGGCGGCTATCGCTTGAACCGCAGACCCGAGGAATATACCGTCGGCAGCATTTTGAAGCTGACAGAAGGCTCTCTGGCCTCCACCGGCTGTACTAGTCAAGGCCCCAATGCCTGCGGCCGGGCAACCTGCTGTGAGGCACTTCCCATGTGGGAGAAACTGGACAAAATGATCGATGAGTTCTTTGAAGGCATCACCATTGCAGACCTGCTGAAAAGATAAAGTAACCGCCTGTCTTTCCCAAGACAGGCGGTTTTAATTTAAACCATGAGATCCGTTTGCCTTTTAGGTGGCGTGCTGAGTGTGTCATAGAATAGCGCATAGGTGGTCTGTACTTGATTGTTGGAGAAGTATAGCAGGAAAAATTGTACCACCAATGCGGCAATGTAGAAACCAAAGAAGGAAACGCCGTAACTGAAGGGAAGTGTAATACCAAGCATAGGCAGAATCACATCCCCATAGCACAGGACGGATACAAGCAGCTTCACCAGATAGAACCACCAAAAGCTCAGATCCAGACGGAACAGAGCGAAACAATTGCGGCGCATGAGTCGCATGCTCTTTCCAATGGCTTGTAAGGCGCTGCAACCGGGGGTATCCATCATGCACAGTGCCGCTAAACGGAGCCGGTAAGTGACGGGAATCAAGACAATCGCACACACCATTCCGCAAACCATAAATATTGGTAACATGGCCTCTATGATGGAATCCAGAATGCTTTCGTCTATTACACCGGAAAGAAGCATTTGTTGACTGTTTTCCAGAACTTCGTAAACAGGCGCAGACATTGGCGTGAAAGAAATTATGGTGGATACTACCTCAATACAAATGATACAAATGATTGCACATAACAGAATTTCCAGAAGCAGTAGACGGAGAATTGGGCCAAAACGGCGGAAGCCTTCCAAAAGACCGGAATCACTAACGGATTTTTTGTGGGCAAAATGCAGTGTAACTGCAATGTATCCATAGGTCCAGAAGGGAAGCAATACAGAGGAAGAGAGGGAAAGCAGCGACTGTATGGTGGATAAGACACTGCGAAGTCCGATTCCTGACAGACCGCCGGTATCAGCAATCTGATGTTCCAGAACATAACTAAGGACACTGATCAGCAGGGGCAGCGCCGTGCCGACACCGGCCCATATCAATATCAACCGCTTTTGATTGGGAGCATTGCGCAAAGCATCGGATGCCGCTGCTTTTAATCCATGCCGGTTGTGGATATCCATATTTCTCACTCCTTGCAAAAAAGCAAAATCTTAAGATAGTTATAAACCAAAGATATAAAAATAGCAAATGAATTTTTTGCTAACAGTAGAAAACAAGAAAAAGGTATGCTACAATTAGGTAAATTATACTTACCTAGGGGGATTGAAATGGCGCTGGGGAGCAGGATCAAGGATGCGCGGATTGCTGCGGGCCTTTCTCAAAGGCAGCTATGCGGAGAACACATTACCAGAAACATGCTGTCTCAGATCGAAAATGGCAGTGCCCATCCGTCTATGAAAACACTGGGGTATTTGGCAGAACAGCTGGGAAAACCGATCAGTTATTTTTTGGATGAGCAATCAACAGTATTGCCAAATCAGCAGCCGATAGCGGAAGCCAGAATGGCGCTGGCGCTTGGAGATCTGGAAAAAATGCGCAGGGCGCTGGATGCTTTTGGTGAGCCGGATGCATACTTTTTTGAGGAAAGACAGCTGCTGGAATATTATTGGCATCTTGGCCGGGCACGGCGGGCCCTTGCGGAGGGCATGAAACCCTACGGTATCAAGCTTTTATATGAAGCGCTGGAGCTGAATGGTTTGTACATTACAAAGGAACTGCGCTGCCGTTGCCGGGTGATGCTGGCCATGGCAGGAGAAAATATTTCGCTGGAAGCGGATGACGATGCCCTGCTGGCCCGGGCACAGCAGTGTGATGATCCTGCCCGCCGGTTGGAGATATTGGCAGCGGCAGAACACAGGGAGAGACCGGAATGGATACTTCTGCAAGCCGGGGCGTTATTTGATACAAAGCAATATGGGGAAGCGGCGGCGCTTTATTGCCAGGTATCGCCAAGCCGGGACGTGTTTGAAAAATTGGAGATCTGCTACCGGGAGCTGTGCGATTATAAGCGGGCCTACGAGTATGCCTGTAAGCAACGGGAGGCACAATGAAAAGAACAAACAATTATGCTATCCAAATGCAGCAGGCAAAAAAGCTTTTTTTGACCTATGACCAAGAAAAACTAATTAGAAAACTAGGGCTGAAGGCGGATACAAAGTACCTGTATGCGGCGCTGTTTTCTCAAGAATACCGGATCTGCCGCATCACCGGAGATATGGAACGACTGGAAACGGATACTTGGGTAGATGGAAACAGCTTTGAAGAAGTGATGACTCTGCTGGACTTGATTTGCGACAGCCGGGATGACCGGTTTGTCAGCGGCAAGTGGAAAAATATGCGGGACTTCGGTTTGATGTTTCATCAAAATCTGCTGGAAAACCGGGCAGACCCGTGGGCAAGTCTGTTTCAAAATAGACAAGAAGCATTCCGGCGTGCCTGTGAAGCCTTAAAGGGAAAACCGGTAGCCAATGGGGATATTGCCTATTGCTTTGAAGTATGTGACGGCCTTTTGTGCATGCTGCAGTTGTGGTTCGGAGATGAGGAATTTCCACCCAATTTGAGATTCTTGTGGGATGAGAACGCGCTGATGTATCTACGCTATGAAACCATGTATTTTGCCAAAGGCCTATTACTGGATAAACTGAAAGAAAAAATGGACTGTTTCTGATGATATGCTCCCCATAGTGTAGTCTCGAATTTTTGTTATTTCGAGTGTCTACTCTATGGGGAGCATATCAAGATCTTGGAGAAAACTATTTTTTTATCTGTCTACTTGACAGGGAGCGGTTCAATTTTGCAACAGCCCCTTCTCTTTTGTGCAACCAAACGAAGCGGAACATCTCACGACAAGATGTTCCGCATTTATATTGGTGGTCTATTGCAAGGGTGTTTATGAATTTTATGTGGACGTCTGAATTTTCGTTCTGTATTCCTCGGGTGTAAGGCTTGTTAGACTTTTAAATGAGCGGTAAAAACCCGAATAAGTTTCATATCCTAAATGAGTTGCTATTTCATTCATAGTCAACATGTCTTTTTTGATAAGTTCTTTTGCTATTTCGATTTTATGCTCTAATACAAGAGCGCGGACTGTACACCTAAAATGTTTCCGTACAAGACGTCGCAGCTGTGTTGTACTGATGTTAAGGTGTTTTGCAAAGGCTTCTTCCGTAACATTTTTTGGGGATGTAATATCTAAGAAATCTTCAATTTTCAAACGAAGTTTTGTTGTGTACCCAGTTACATCGTTTTCCTCATCCAGAGGTAAGTGAATGCTGATTTGTTCATATATTTCCGCAAGAATAAGAGAGAATAGGTTTTGTATTTTGCAATTTAGTATCGCGTTTTCTGCATCATAGGAATCGAGTGTTTTGATAAACCCGATTAAATATTCCGATGAGAATTTGTATATTGCAGGGCAGTGGCTTTCAAACAGCTTTGAAAATTGTGTATATGTATCTTCTATTTTCTTGTTATTTCTTTTTATTTCAAGATATACGCTTGTTTTGCGAATTATTTTTGTGATCGGTTCAATGGCGTGATATACTCCCGGCGGAATAACGCAAACGTTGTTTTCCCTAAAAATTCTTTCCCTGTTTTGCGCATTTAAACGCACACTTCCTGTATGCATAATGTGCATTTCGATAAAAGAATGTGTGTGGTTACCTGTACACCAGACATCATCTGTTAAACCGTATTTGCCGGAAAAAATCACGGTGAAATCAGTATTTCCTATGGTAAGAGTGATATTTTTATAGACCTGCATAAGTTCTCACCTTTCCTGAGTTGACACCAATTCACGTAAAATCGGTTGTTTGTGATATTGTATTTTTGTTTCGCGCTTCTATAATGAAAGTATCATAAAGCACTCAATGAATCAAGGAGGTTTTATATATGAGCGGAATTATGTTTGACCTGGACGGAGACCATTTTTATCATTCACGAAAAAATCATATTGCGCTTGTGGATGAAGAACATATCAAAAACAGTATTTTGCAGTATAAAGACACTGATGTTACTGATTTTGTTTTGTGTATTAACGGTGCGTTGTCTTCCACTCCATCAAAAATTAAAACTACCATTATGGAAAAATACCTGCGCAAGGAAGAAGCCGGAAAAGCGGTTGATTACACCGATACCTGTGCTAAAACTGCGTATCATATATGGAATGTTCTGGGGCTTGATTTATATAAAATATGGATCGACATCCTAAGAGAAATAAATATAAATCCCTGGCTGTCCTTCAGAATGAACGATATACACAATCAAATTGATGAGTTGCCGAATTTTGGTCAAAACAACTTCTTCTATGACCATGTTGATGAATATGCCCGCATTCACAGCAGACAACCCGAGTTTTATTGTGATCGTGCCCGCGACTGGTTCATTGAAGACGTCAGACGCGAAATGTACGATTATATTGAGGAGCAACTGGGCGTATATGACGTTTACGGTATCTTGCTTGATTTTCAGCGTGAATTAGTTTGCTTTTCTCCAGGTCGGGAGGATGAGGGCAGAATCATCATGACCGAATTTATGAGAAGTGTGAAGAAAATTGTTGCGAAAATGGAAAAAGCGTACGGTCATAAAATAAAAATTGCGCTTCGTTGCCATCCCGATCCCGTTGAATGTTATGCCCTTGGTTTTGATGTAACAACCTATGCAAGAGAGGGCTTGATTGATATGCTTGTGGTATCTCCACGTTTCAGAAGCACAAACACGGATATGCCCATCGCATACTGGAAGCAGCTTTTATCTCCCTATGGTATAGAGCTTGCCGGTGCATCTGAAAGAATGATACTTCCATATCCAGGTGCGCCGCTTAAAATGAATTCTGATGAAACATTTCAGACTGTCGAAACGCATATGGGAACAGCGGCAAACATTTTTACCCAAGGCGCAGATAAATATTATGTATTTAATACCTTTGACGGGTCAAAGGAGATTATGTCAAAAGACTGTAAAGACAGTAATACCCTTTACAAAAGTAGCGAAATATCAAACGAAGACAGCACCTTTAAAGACGGCGCATATACACTTCTTACCAATGCAGGAAGCATGGAAAAGATTTCAAAACGGGTTCGTAAATGTATACCCACTTACAGTGATACCAATGCTTTGTGGCACAAAGCAGTAGCACAGCTTCCCGTAGAATTTGCAGCAGGCAGTCAACCATATTATATTAAGATCAACACAGGCAGGCTCAGTGATACCGATAAAGTATTTTTAAGACTTGGTATTGAAGGGGATGCGGAAAGCTTGCAGGTTTCAGTTAACGATACTGTTGTTGAATTTGTTGGCACAGAAGAATGCGGTTATCCTGTGCATACGCAAAATAAGATTTATAAATATCTTGTTCCAAAGTGTGCCTACGCACCCTGCGGTCAGGTGGCTGAATTTATTTACCGCTCAGACAGTACATTAAGGATTGATTATGCCGACATAGTGGTTTTACCGTAAGCAGACAGAATAAATGAAACAGAACTATATTAAATATATTACGGGCCAAGTAGTAATTAGCTGCATTAATATATTCATAACCGGAACCGTGCTTCAGACATTTCTGCTTGAAAGCGGTGTAGGAGAACATGCTGTTTCGGTTCTTGAATCGACTATTCTTATAATCCAATCGCTTGTAATGGCAGTCAGCTCAAGAATGGTTGAAAAAATGAAGAATATCTTAAATTCCTATGCTGTTACTACAACCTTAAGAGGCATCGTTATACTCCCCATGCTTTTGCTGTGTGTGGTGAGAGGTGTGTCTGCATGGCTGGTTTTTACAGTAGTTGTTGTTTTCAAGTTTATAGGCACCTTGTTTGATGGCGTTTATTCGGTTGTGTGTTATAAGCTTCCTTATCATGTTATAGAAATGAAGGACTACGGACGCATGACGGCACTTGGAGAGCTAATGAGTGGTGTGTTTGCAACCGCACTTTCTGCTTCGGTTGCTTATCTTAACGCCAGAATCGGCTTTTTCAACGGTATGAAATATGTGCTTTGCTTTGGTCTGGTTTCATTAATTCTTGGTTTTTTCATTATTAGGAGTACGAAGCAGACCGAAAGCTACAAAGCCAATGTAAGAAATACGCAAACCGACAGTAAGGAAAGTATTTTTCACTATAAGCCCTTTTACTTACTATTAATTCCCAATTTTTGCAGAGGAATCTGCACAGGTGTTCTGAACGTGGCACTTGTAATTGGCTATCATTTTAAGATAATAGACGGAAGTAATGCATTCATTGTAACAGTAATTTTGCAGATTACAACTATTCTGGGTACAATTTTGTACGCCTTCCTGTGTAATAAAATTTTAGATGGGACAATGATCTTGGCTGCATCCGCGTTAGTGCTTGCGGCAATGCCGTTTATGGCAAATCTCGGAATGGGTGTATTTTTAACTGCGTTGTTTGTTGCAAGACTGGCAACGGTAATTATTGGTATAGCAATACCTGTCGCAGTAGTAAAAATTGTTAACTATACCTATATTGGAAGATATTCTGCTTGGAGAATGATTGTCCATACGCTAGGCACCGCTTTAGGAAGCGGAACTGCCATAGTTATGACGGATGCTTTAGGCGGAATTACGGCAATGCTTATTTCCGGACTTTGCATGGTTTTATGCGGAGTTGCCTATTATATATGTCTGAAAGCACATGACAAATAGTTTTAAATTGCTTCGCAAAAGATGTCGTGAAAACTTTTTGAGCAAACGAACAACATATGCGTAAATATACGTTTCTTCCGGTATCAAGTTTGGTTTGACAGCAGCCGACGGCCAAGTAATCGCTACTTCTGAAGTCTATGAAACCAAATCTGCCTGCGAAAATGGTATAGCAAGTGTACAGAAAAATGCTCCCGAAGCAGAAATCATTGAATAAAAAAAGTAAGGATTTACAGCGGCTCTTTGCAATATTCTGGGGCTGCTGCAAAATGGGAAATTTAATATGCTCCCCATAGTGTAGTCTCGAAATTTTTGTTATTTCGAGAGTCTACTCTATGGGGAGCATATCATGAGAAACAGTCCATTATATTTATGTGTCCAACAGGTAATGAATGGTTTGGACGGTTTTTCCGTCCTTGACATAGTACCGGGGCACACGGCGGGAAATACCGCATAGGAATTCATAATTGAAGCTGCCCGCGGCTTCCGCAATCTCCTCGGCAGTGATCCGTTCCGATTCATGCTGACCGATTAAAACTACCTTATTACCAATGGCAACATCAGGAATATGGGTGATATCCACCATCATCTGGTCCATACAAACACGGCCAAGAATGGGTGCCCGCTGACCGTGGATCAGAACACAGAACTTTCCGGAAAGACCCCAGCGGTAACCGTCGGCGTACCCCACCGGAATCGTAGCCACCCGGGTAGGCTTTGTGGTGACATAGGTACCGCCATAGCCGATCTCACGGCCTGCAGGCAGTTCCTGCAGGTGGGTGACCCGGCTGCGCCAAGTCAAGGCCGGTGTCAAAGGGAGCTGCCCGTGATCTACCTCGCTGCTGGGATACAGACCGTAAGTTACAATACCGGAGCGGACCATATCATAGCTGTTGGGGAAGTTCATGAGTCCGGCAGAATTATTCAGATGGCAGATGGGAATTTCCACACCCCGCTGGCGAAGCATGGAGATAAACAGGTCAAAGCGCTGGGCTTGGGCCTTGGCGCGGCTGAGATCGGCACAATCCGCTGTGGCAAAGTGGCTGAATAGACCCTCCGCAAAAATATTGGGAAGTTGTGAGGCCTCTGCACATTGGTCCGCAGATTCCTCGCACATGGGAAAGCCAATACGGCTCATGCCGGTATCTACAGCAAAGTGGAATCGTGCGGTTTTATGGAGCTTGCCGGCTTCTCTGGAAAGGGTGCGGGCACCATCCAGACTAAAAATGGAGGGACGAATATCGTGCTGGATGGCGAGAGAAAAGGCAGCGCTGGGCGTATGTCCCAAAATTAAAATGGGAGTTTGGATACCGGCACCACGGAGCTCTAATGCCTCCGATATGGAACTGACACCAAAAAAAGCGCATTTATCTTCCAGAAGCTTGGCCACCGGTACGGCACCATGACCGTAAGCATCGGCTTTCACCACGGCCATCACAGGAACACCGGCTCTTTTATGGATCGCCTCAATGTTATGCTCGATGGCATCCAGATCTACGGTAACATAGGTATTATCGTGTTGCATGGCAAGCTCCTTTCTGGTGAAATATTTGTTATTCTAACACATTCCGAAGAAAAAGTAAATATCGGCCAGAGGTTTTGGTAGGGTTGTTAATTTACTATTAATTTTCGGACATGGGTGTTGAGAAAAAAAGACAGTGTGATATAATATCATATATAAGCTTATGGGCGTAACCTCTTTTGGAGATGAGCATATGAAAAGAATGCTGTTTATTTTAAACCCCTATGCTGGACAGCGGAAAGCAAACCGGCAGTTGATGGAAATTGTGGAAATATTCAACCGGGCAGATTATGAGGTGACTGTGTACATTACCTCCAGACAGGGGGATGCATTTGAAACGGCACAGCGCTACGCGGATAAAGTGGATATGATCGTCTGCTGCGGCGGTGATGGTACATTCAATGAAACTGCCGCCGGTGTTTTGTCCAGTGGAATTGATGTGCCGGTAGGATATATTCCGGCAGGCTCCACCAATGACTTTGCAAATAGCTTAAAACTTTCTACGGATATACTGCAGGCAGCACGAAACATTACAAGCGGCAATACCCGGCAGTTGGATATGGGTTCTTTTAACGGCCGGTATTTTTCTTACGTAGCATCTTTTGGCGCATTCACCCGTACCAGCTATGCAACTCCCCAGAGTGTAAAAAACGCACTGGGCCACGTGGCCTATTTCCTTGGCGGTATTCAGGAGCTTTCTCAGATCAAGGCCCGCCCTTTGCGCTTTGAACTGCCTGATGGCCGGGTGCTGGAGGATGAATATATCTTCGGCACTATCAGCAATTCTACCAGTGTGGCGGGAATTTTGACACTGGCACCAGATCGGGTAGACATGTCCGACGGAAAGCTGGAGCTGATGCTGGTTCGTGCCCCCAGAGATGCCATGGAATTGGCAGATTGTCTGGTGGCGCTGCAACGGCAGACCTATAATTGTGCGATGATGACCTTTCTCAGTACCGAAAGTCTCAAAATCTCTGCTCCCGGAGATATGGATTGGACCATTGACGGTGAGCGGGAGTCAGGTAAAGAGGCAATCTCTGTAGAGTGCATGCAGCATGCTTTGCGAGTCGTGTGTCAGGAGACAAAATAATGATCAATACAACACTGTGCTATATCACCCGGGGAAATGAAGTGCTGATGCTGCACCGGGTAAAAAAACAGAACGATATTAACAAGGATAAGTGGATCGGTATCGGCGGTAAGTTCGAGGGAGAGGAATCCCCCGACGAGTGCCTTCTGCGGGAGGCAAAAGAAGAAACGGGATTGACGTTGACCGCTTGGAGATGCCGTGGTGTTGTGACATTTCTGACCAACGAACCCTGCGAGGGGGAGTTTATGTATCTGTTTACCTGCGACAGGTTTGAAGGCAGGTTAAAGCAGTGCGATGAGGGTGATCTCCAGTGGATCAGCAGGGACTTCTTGGATGGTCTTCCCAAGTGGGAAGGAGACGCGATCTTTTTGAAGCTCCTGTGGGAGGACACACCATTCTTTTTGCTAAAGCTTCGATACGACGAAAGTACGCTTGTAGAAGCTGTTTTGAACGGAACACCACTGAAGAAAAACCAAAACGGACAATGGTATTAAAAAAGCACCCCTCTGGGGTGCTTTTTTTATAGCTTGATGATGGCATAGGTAACAGGGGCAAGCCGGACGCCGTCAGCATCCAACTGCACACTGTTGTTTTTCAAGACGATCTGGGCATTGCCAATGGGATAGGAAAATTCCTGTTCCCGGTCGGTGGGGTTGATACAGATGAGATAGTCACCATCGTTTCCTCTGCGGCGGTATACCAGTGGATAACCATTGTAGCGATGGTTCAAAAATTCGATTTCACCGTCGGCAGACAGCGCGTGGCTGCTGCGGCGTAGCTTGATCAGCTTTTTGGTGGTATTCAGCAGAGAGCTTTCGTCCACCAACTGGTCGGCAACATTCATGCCGTCCTCCTGCACCGGCAGGTACAGATCCTCGGCCTTGGCATCGGAGAAGCCTGCATTTTTGCCACAAGACCACTGCATGGGAGTCCGGGAGCCGGTACGGTTGTAGCCGCCTTCCTTGGAGGGGATATCATCCCGGTAGGGCATACCGATCTCGTCACCATAGTACACAAAGGGAACGCCGGGCATGGTCAGAACGAATGCATAAGCGACTTCCAGCTCTTCCTTTGTGCGCCGGTAGCTGATTCGGGGAAGATCATGGTTGCTTGTGGGAATGGAGATGTAGCCTTTACCATGGGTGGCTTCCAGTTGGTCAAGATAATCCACAAGAAAATCGTCCAGAGATCCGTTGCCATCCAGATTGAAGAAGCTATGGCCTTGGAAAGAGGTGTTTACATTCCGGCCCGGCTCCGCCCGGAACAACTTGGTGTAGCAGGGCAGATTGGTATGGATCAGGAAATCAATATGGAATCCGGCACCGATGGATTGGCTGGGGTAGGACCACTCAGAGATCAAGACACATTCCGGATATTTGCTATCAAAGATCTCTCGAATTTCCTGCCAGAAGGCGGTGATGCCCTTTTTGTCGGGATCGTTTTTAATAAGGGAGGCTGCCATGTCTACGCGGAAACCGTCAGCACCCAGTGAGATCCAGTAGTCCATAATGTTGATCAATTCCTGCTTGGTGGCCCGGCAATCCGGGTGGTCCATAGGGAGCTGCCAAGTGGGGTCATCGATTTGTGCAAAGCCGTAGTTCAAGGCAGGCTGGCAATAGAAGAAGTTTTTCATGAATCTGCCGTCGCGCTGTCCGTAGCCTCCCACGCCATCGGTACAGTCTTTTTCCCAACTGTCGGTCCAAATATAACGGTTGGAATATGGATTGTTCTCCGGTTTGCAGGATTCCTGGAACCATGGACATTCCAGAGAGGTGTGGCCCGCTACCAGATCAACAATGATTTTGATGTCCATTGCATGGGCCCTCTGGCATAGCACACGAAAATCCTCATTGGTGCCATAGCGGGGCGCAACCTTGTAAAAATCGGTCACGTCATAGCCTGCATCCCGGAAGGGGGACTCATAGAATGGATTCAGCCAGATGGCGGTAAAGCCCATATCCTGTATGTAATCCAGCTTTTCGCAGATGCCGTTGAGATCACCAATACCGTCACCATTGGTGTCGTAAAAGGATTGCGGATAGATGTTATAGAAAACTGCATTTTCTAACCACTCTACTTTATGCATAGCAACCTCCTGCAGTGTATAAGAATTGACGTTATTTTCGCACAGTTCGCAATAAAAATCAACTGAAATTTGCGTGACAGAGCGACAAACACTTGACGATTGGAGTGCAATGTGATAATATGAAACAGCACGCCGCTGTGGTGGAATAGGTAGACACAAGGGACTTAAAATCCCTCGGAGTAAAATCCGTACCGGGTCGATTCCGGTCAGCGGGACCAGAAAAGGGACCCCAATGGGGGGCCTTTTTTGGGGCGTTGGCCCGGCATCGGACCCCTC
>JAZOLX010000002.1:0-4312 GCA_045653485.1 Faecousia sp.
TCCTCAAACAGTTCCCGTGTAATAGCCTGCAGGCTGTTTTCTCCTGCCAGTGCGGCACCACCGGAATTTTCCCAAGTACCGGCAAAACTTTTTTGTGGTGCCCGGCGGGTCATAAAGATTTTCCCTTTTCCGTCATAGACCCAGACGCAGACCACGAGACCGTACTCTCCCGGCTTCCAAGCCGTTCCTCTTTTATGGACGCGGCCGGTCAAACGCCTGTGTTCGTCGTATATATCGTTGAATTCCACTGTCCCCGCTCCTTGATGTATGCATTTTTTACATTATAGCATACTCCGAGCCAAATAGCAACCGTGGCTGCAAATGATCCTTTAGCGGCGCAACTTGTGTTGCACCGCTAAAGGATCATTTCCCGCATCAACGAGCAAGGGCGCGCCGAAGCGCGCCCCATATGTTTACTTCAGCTCGAATACGCCGTCAGCACTGTGTGTCAGTGTGCAACCGTAGTAAATCGCCATAGCCTCTTCCAGATCGATGGCATCCTTGACAGCCGCCGTCTCATAGCAGCTATGCATGGCAAGCTGCGGCAGTCCGATATCCACACTGGGTACAGATACATGGCCCAAGGAAATATTACCCAAAGTAGAGCCACCTGCAATGTCCGCACGGTTGCAGTAAGTCTGCACGTTAACTTCTGCTTTGGCGCAAACTTTCCGGAACAATGCCGCGGATACGCCGTCAGTAGTATAACGCTGGTTGGCATTGTACTTGATGACGATACCCTTGCCCATAATGGGAGCATTGGCGCTGTCTGCCAGTTCCGGATGGTTGGGATGCAATGCATGGGCATTGTCTGCAGACACCATAAAAGACTGGGCCAGCATCCGGCTGTAGGATAGTCCCAAGCTCTCACAGATCCGCTGGAGTAAGCTTTCCAGCAGGTTGGAAGCCGCGCCCTGCAAAGACGAGGATCCCACCTCTTCACTGTCAAATACACACAGTACCGGTATGCTTTCACTGGCCTTGGCCTTTAGGAAACCCTGGGTACAGCACCATGCGCACTGCAGATCATCCAGTGCCTGTGAAGACAGATACTCTTCATCCAATCCCCACACCGTAGCCTTCTGGCGCACATATAGGGTCAGATCGTGACCCAGAATCTTACCGCCGGCTGCTTCTTCCAGAAGCTTGCTCAGCTTGCCAGAGGCCTCTTTGCTGCCCATCAGCGGCAGAGTATCTACCGCAGGATTCCACTTATAGCCATCATTGGCCTGCCGGTTCATATGGATGGCCACATTGGGCATCATCATCAGATCCCGGTCAATATCCACCAGCCTGCTTTCAATGCCGGTCTCTGTTTCTACCATGACACGGCCCGCAACGCTCAAGGGCCGGTCCATCCAAGGCGCGATCAGCATACCGCCGTAGCGCTCCACTGCCAGCTTGCTGTACGCGGTGGTCAGTTCTCCGTTTTCCTTGACCTTAAAGGTGGGCCGATCGGCGTGGCTGGCACTCATAAGAAATCCCTGTGGAGCAGTTTCCGGGATTCGGAAAGCCATAACAGCACTGCCGCCCCGGGTCAGATAATACTTACCTCCCGGAACCAGTTTCCATTCGTCCCGTTCCTGCAAGGCTTCATAACCATGCTGCTTTAATTGATCTACCAGACCTGCCACCGCGTGAAATACACTGTGGGCCTTGTCCAGATATTCCATCAACGCTCTGGTTCTGTTATCCATTATTATTCCTCCACTAAAGCGCAGAACTCGTCGATATTATCAGCGATGGTCTGCAGCGCATCACGCCAGAAGCCCTTGTCGGTCAAGTCGATACCTGCCACCTTGGCAGTATCTTCAGCCGTTGCCACAGTGGTGGTGTGCAGCAGCTTTTTGTACTTGGGTACAAAGGCTGCACCTTCCTTCTCATACTGGGCATACAGGCCCCGGGCGAACAAGCCACCAAAGGCATAGGGGAAGTTGTAGTAAACAGGGCCGTAGTAGTGGCTCTTGCATACCCACATGTAAGGATGCAGGCAGTTATGGTCCAGACCGTCACCGTAAGACTTTTTCTGGGCATCCAACATCATATCGCACAGAGCATCGGCATTCATAAACTTATTGGATCTATTCTTGAATACCGCATCCTCAAAGCGGAAGCGGGAGTAGATGTCGCAGATGATCTGGGTAGCATCCTGAAGCTGGCTTTCGATAAGTGCGATCTTCTCATCCTTATCCTTGGCAGCCTTGATGGCGGCGTTCATAACCACACACTCATTAAAAGTAGATGCTGTTTCTGCCACGGGCATGGAGTAATCCCGGTTCAAGGGCCGATGGTCATGGATGCAGCGGTTGTGGAAAGCATGACCCAACTCATGAGCCAAAGTCACCACGTCCGTAAACATGCCGTCATAGTTGGTGAGAATGCGGCTCTCTCCGATGGCATGGATGCTGGAGCAGAAAGCGCCGCCTCGCTTGCCGTCTCTGGGGTAGAAGTCGATCCATGCATCGTCAAAGGCAGTGCGGACCATCTCGGTCAGCTCGCTGTCAAAGGTGGCAAACTGCTCCAGCAGGAAGTCCTTTGCCTGCTCGGTAGTAAAGCTGGTGGAAGCGCTTCCCATGGGAGCAAACAGATCGTACCATGGCAGACCATTCTGATGACCCAAAGCCTTGGCCTTGGCTTTCAAATACTGCCAGAATTTCGGCAGATACTCGTCCATAGCGCCCAGCATAGCATCCAGTGTTTCCCGTTCCATATCGGAGCGCTTGAGGGTCATGGCCAGAGGGGACTCATATCCGCAAAGCTGGCAGGTAGAAATGGTTTCCAGCTTGATGGCATTCAGCGCATGGGCAACGGGGGCCTTAATGGCTTCATAGCAGGCAAGCTCTGCCTCATAAGCATCCTTGCGGACCTGCGGATCCGCATCGTATGCCATATTTCGGATACCGGACAAATTGGTCTCTTCGCCACGATAATTTACCCGGACGGTGCTGGTCAGATAGCCATGGAGTTTGCTCCATGCATTGCCGCCGGACAGTTCCATCCGTGCCTGCACCCGGGTAGCTTCCACGGACAGCGCATAGCGGTTGGCTTCAAGCATATTCGCAAAAAGGAACTCATATTCCTTCAGCAGTTCATCGCCCTTTACCAGCTCCATCAGATTGGGGATTGCACATGCCCACTCCCGGAAAGCGGTTCCGGCGCCGGCAGTTGCGCTGAACAGCGCCATCACTCTGCCGCCATGGGAGTCCGCCTCCGTATCCAGGGCATTAACGGAACTGCGCAGCTCACAATACAGGTACAGCGTCTCCGCCAGAGCATGGAACTGCTCCTGCAGCAGAATACCGGCCTTCAGACCGTCCAGAGGCTCCTGATCCGCCAGATTCTGCGCAAAAGCGTTGTAGTTGTCAGCCAGTTCCTTCAGATGTTCAAAGTCCGCCTGATACTTGGGATCATCAAATCCTAAGTACAGCCGCTCCAGATTCCATTGACCATTCATAGGGCATTCATCCTCCGTTTTTCATTTTATCAAAGCATATTTTACATCAGCTGACCCAAACCGTCAACCACCGAGCTCCATTCGCGCCCGCCGCCTCTCGTTTGTCGTTTTTTGTCGAAAAGTTTAGTATTTGAGCATTATTGTCGATAATAACGCATTTTTTATCGAGCGATTGTTTCCCTTTTCCCTTGCAAAACGAATCACATTATGCTAAATTATATTTGTCGCCGGGTGGCCCATACCGCCCGCTGGGGAGAAATTAACAAATGACAGGAGAGGAAATTATGGATCAATATACAACCGTATTAATCGCCGACAGTTCAGAGGAATTCTGCAGCAGCCTCAGCGCAACGCTGCACCGACTGGGCGGCTTTCAAATCGTGGGGACAGCTGGTGACGGGGAACAGGCCATCCGCATGGTTTTGGATAAGAAACCCGATATTCTTGTACTGGACCTGATGCTCAGCAAACAGGACGGCATCAGCGTTCTGAAAGCATTTTCCGGCATGGAGCGCAGACCTGTAACACTGGCCACCTCCGGCTTTGTAACCGACTACGTATCCAGTGCCATTGCCAATCTGGGGGTGCGCTATCTGATGCTGAAGCCCTGCGATATGTCGGCTGTTGCAGAGCGTCTGGAAGAAATCCGCGGTGGGGAGAACCTGCGGATCAGCTTCCGCCGCCCGGACAAGACCAACATTGAGACGATGGTCACGAGCATCATCCACGAAATCGGTGTCCCCGCCCACATCAAAGGCTATCAGTATCTGCGGGAGGCCATTATCATTGCCGTCAATGACATGGACGTGATCAACGCCATCACCAAGGTATTGTATCCTCAGGTAGCAAAAACATTCC
>JAZOLX010000003.1:0-2467 GCA_045653485.1 Faecousia sp.
AAATCGCCGCCGGTTGGATACATCCTTTTCAACTCCTTTCTGCTGTGCTTATTAGGAGAAAGTACCCGAAAGTCCTATGTTGGAAGGATTTTCGGGCACTTGTAAACCAGTTGGTATTGCGTTATGCAGAGCCGATACTGCGGCCCCGCTTGCGGTACCCGAAAAAATCATCGGGCTTACGCTTTTCCTCGATTTTTTTGACCGCTGCGCAATAAATCAACTCGCTTGCCCTGCCACCGGCAGCGCTCGTTGATTTATTCCCACTCGCCGGACAGTAGCGATTTCTAAACATCTTTGTTTAGAGAATATGATTCTATGTTTGCCGAGATATTTAAAGTTTTATATGGTATACAGGGTCTTGCGACTTTTGTTATCAAAAAGTTATCAGGGAAAAATGGGCCAAAATTATCAACAGAAGTTCTGTACTTTTATATTCCCACTATCCGCCAGACTTGTATCTTTTTGATGCATATATTTTACCATGGATGGTTTATTGATGCAAGACCAAATTGAAATAGAAGGTGCTACTGTGCTGCTGAAATTTCTTGCATATGATGTGCCGTATATTTGCCAGGGTTCTTATAGTGATTCAGATGAAAACGAAACAAAAATATTTAGATTCTATTGGTATATTAACCGCAGTTTTTGCCGGAAGGTTCCGGCGGGAACTGCTTTTTTGTTTGGTAAAATATTCGATATAATATCAGCTTGCACAAAGGTTTGTGGAAATTGCAAGAGAATCCTGTTGCAAATTTTACATACAATACAAAAGTTTTTATGATATAAAAATCTTTATTGACAAATGGCGAATTATGTTTTTTAATGGAATCAAGAAAGATGAAACAGTAGGGCGAAAGGAGAACGCTATGGCACTGAAGTTAGGTGTTGCCAGAAAGGATATTACACCGCAGGTCGGTGGAAATCTATATGGCTATTATCCGGATCTGTACTCTACAACACTGCACGATCCGCTGGATGTGACCGCACTGGTTTTCGCATGGGGCGAAATGAAGGCAGTCATTATCAGTGCAACCGTCTGTCTGATCAATACGCAGTTGGCAGATGAGATCCGTACATTGATTGAAAGCAAAACCGGTATCCCGGCAGACAATGTGATCATTGCTGCTACCCATACGCATACGGGACCCAACACAGCCGGTTCCTTTGGCTGGGGTGAGATCGACCGGGCATATTGCAATGGCATCTTTATTCCTCAGATCATAACTGCCGTAAAAGAGGCAGACAACGGATTAACTCCGGTTCGTGTGGGTATTGCCACAGGCGAGAGCCACATCGGTATGAACCGAAGAGAACTTTTCGGTGAAAACCAGATCCGTCTGGGACAGAACCCCTGGGGATGCTATAACCCCAAAATGACAGTCATCTCGTTCAAAGATAACGATGATAAGGTGATTGCAAACATTGTTCACTACGGTTGTCATGCTACATCAGCCGGTAAATATACAGCGATCAGCAGGGATTGGCCCGGCATCATGGTTGATGCTATGGAGGCAGTAACCGGTGGATGTACCGTCTTCCTGAACGGTCCAGAGGGCGATGTGGGTCCCCGTATTTCTAACGGCAAGACCATCGGTGACGACGGCGTGAAGTATGTGATCGAACTGGGTCAGAAGGCAGCGGAAGATGCCATCCATGTTTATCGAGGTATCCAGACCTATGAGGATATGGATGTGGATATCCAAAAGGGTATGATTCATCTTCCTTTGAAGAAGCGTATCAGCCTGGAAGAGGCAAAAGAGGGACTTCAGAAATACGCAGGCAATGCCCGCAATTTGGGTGGACAGTACGCCCACTACTACGAAAAGGTCATTGCTTCCTATGAAGATGGCTATGAGGATCAGCCGGATCTGCCCCTGGCCCAATGGTTGTTTCGGATTGGCAACACCGTATTCGTATCTTCCGGATATGAACTGTTTTCTGAGATTGGTCTGCGGATCCAGACCATGTGCGATACGCAAAATGTGCTGTGCCTTTCCAATGCCAACGGCAGTGAGGGTTACTTTGCAACGCAGAGTGAACTGTGCTTAGGCGGATACGAAGTAGGCATGTTCCTGACCGGCAGATGCCAACCCTTTGAAGACCATGCGGACTGGCATTTCATCAAAGAAACCGTCAGAAATATCGACGAAAAACTGAAATAAGTGATGTGAGGTAGCGACATATGAATTTTAATTTCCCAAAGGACTTCCTGTGGGGCGCCGGATGCTCTGCATATCAGATTGAAGGTGCATGGAACGAAGGCGGTAAGGGTATCAGCACCCATGACTATTATTCCAAGCATCCCGATTACGCACAGTTTTATGAACGCGGCGGCGTAGAGACCACTTCCGATTTCTATCACCACTACCGGGAAGACATCGATATTATGGCGGAGCATAACTTAAGAAGTTTCCGCTTCTCCATTGCCTGGCCCAGAATGTTCCCCAACAATCCCTACGATCTGAAC
>JAZOLX010000004.1:0-17610 GCA_045653485.1 Faecousia sp.
CCCGGCGACCGGGTAGTGTGCGCCCTGTCTGGTGGTGCCGATTCGGTAGCGTTGCTGTGGGGATTGTACCTGCTGCGTGAAAAGCTGCAGATCACCCTGGAAGCGGCCCACTTTAATCACAACCTGCGCTCAGAAGAATCCGATGCCGACGAGCAGTTCGTAAAAGAGCTGTGTGCCAGGTACGATATTCCGCTTCACGTAGGCAGGGGAGCGGTGACTTCCGGCGAAAAGGGTCTGGAAGCTGCTGCCAGAGATGCCCGGTACAGCTTTTTATTTAGCTTGCCCGGCAAAATTGCCACTGCCCACACTGCCGATGATAATGCGGAAACGGTGCTGATGCACCTGATCCGGGGCACTGGTTTGAAAGGTCTCGGAGGCGTTAGTCCTGTAAGAGGAAAGCTGATTCGTCCCATGCTGCTGGTAACGCGGCAGCAGGTAATGGATTTTTTGGAAGAATACCATCTGTCCTATATGGAGGACAGCTCCAACCAGACGGATGCATTCTTGCGAAACCGACTGCGCCATCATGTGATCCCCCTTTTGAAACAGGAGAATCCACGGCTTGGTGAAAATCTTTCCGCTATGGCGATGCGCCTGCGGCAGGATGAAGAAGCACTCAGCCAAATGCCTCAAATGGAGGATGGTTTGGCTGTTGATGAAGTTCTCCGTTTACTGCCGGCCCAAAGAAGCAGAGCGCTGGAAGTGTTTTTAAAGAAAAACGGTGTGCAAGAACCGGATTCAGCCAACATTGCGCAAGCGGAAGCATTGCTTATGTCTGACAATCCTTCGGCAAAGGCCCGATTCCCCGGTGGGGTAACGGTCTGCCGGCAATATGGAAAGCTTGTGGCATCCCCCGAAACAGAATCCTTTGAAGAAGTACCACTCCCCTGTCCGGGAGTGGTGGAACTGCCTCAGCTTGGCATCCGGGTACGGTGTTGCCAGGCAGAGAAAATCATCAATACAGAAACGGTATTTACCGTTTTTCCAACGGGAGAGATGGTCCTGCGGGCCAGAAAAACAGGCGATACGATTCGTCTTTCCGGCGGGACAAAGACCCTCAAGAAACTGTTCATTGACCGGAAGATCCCGGCTGACCTGCGTGACCGGATCCCGGTGTTGGCAGATGAAACCGGTGTTCTTGGAGTATATGGAATCGGTGTAAACCGCCAGCGGGCAGCAAATGCGTTGCCTGCAGCACAGATTCAATTTGAAGTCATGGAAACCATAGAAATAAATAACGCGTAATATGCGGGAGGTTACAGTATGACAAGTGCGATCGATAGAATTTTGATTTCCGAAGAGGAGATCAAGGCAAAAGTACAGGAACTGGGAAGTATCCTTTCTCAGGAGTATGCCGGTAAGGATCCGATTTTTGTAGGTGTTCTGAAGGGCGTTGTGGTGTTCTTTGCCGATATGGTTAGAGCCATCCATGTGCCGTGCCAGTTTGATTTCATGTGGATATCTTCCTACAGCGGCACCAACTCCACCGGACAGATGAAAGTTATGCGGGATGTTTCTGCGGACATCAAGGGCCGCCATGTGGTGATTCTGGAGGATATCTACGATACCGGCAATTCTCTGGACTTTACTTACAAACATCTTTTGGCCAAGGAACCTGCTTCTTTGAAGATCTGCACTTTGCTGGATAAGCCGGAGCGCCGCAAGCCGGGCATTACTCTGGTTCCCGATTATATTGGCTTTACCATTCCCAATGAGTTCGTGGTCGGTTATGGCCTGGACTTTAACGAGCATTACCGGAATCTGCCTTATGTGGGCGTATTAAAGCCGGAAGCATACCAAAACTAAGGAGAACCCATTTTGAAAAAACGCAGTGTATTTGGAGTTATTATCTATGTCTTGATTCTGGGTATGATCTTGTCATGGGTATTGGGCCTTTTTAATTTGAATACCAATGATATTTCTTACTCCGGGATTTTGGAGCTGTTTGAAAAAGAGCAGGTAAAGAGCTTCACAGTTCAGCAGCAGCAGATCTATCTGGAGCTGCATGAGCCGTATAACGGAAAAACCTCTTTGACAGCCACCATGGCCGACGCAGAAAGCTTCCGCCGGGAAATGTGGTCTACTTTTCAGGAACAGACCCAATCCGGTGTCCTGCAGAGCTATGATTTTATGCCTGAGAAGCAGACTGGGCCTTTTGACTATGTGCTGCCGCTGATTTTGGCAGGCCTTGTGGTCTTGATTGTGTGGTTTATCATGATGGGCAAGGTCAATGGCAACAATCCTATGGCAAACTTTGGCAAGGCCAGAACGGTCCTTGGTGTGCCGGATAATAAGAAGGTCACGTTTGACGATGTGGCTGGCGCGGATGAAGAAAAAACGGAGCTGCAGGAAGTGGTCGACTTCCTTCGTAACCCCGGAAAATATACCCAGATCGGTGCCCGGATTCCCCATGGCCTGCTATTGGTAGGCCCTCCCGGTACCGGTAAGACCCTGCTTGCCCGAGCGGTAGCAGGAGAAGCAGATGTACAGTTTCTATCTATCTCCGGCTCTGACTTTGTGGAAATGTATGTAGGTGTCGGTGCCAGCCGTGTCAGAGATCTCTTTGACCAGGCAAAACGGATGGCTCCTGCCATCATCTTCATCGATGAGATCGATGCTGTGGGCCGTAAGAGAGGTTCCGGTCTCGGCGGCGGCCACGATGAAAAGGAGCAGACCCTCAATCAGCTTTTGGTGGAGATGGACGGCTTTGGCCGCACCGAGGGTGTTATCGTCATGGCAGCAACCAACCGGCCTGACATTCTGGATCCTGCTTTGCTGCGGCCCGGCCGCTTTGACCGCCAGATCCATGTGGGCCGTCCCGATGTAAAGGGCCGTGAAGAAATTCTGAAGGTCCATGCCAAGGGCAAGCGTCTGGATGACAGTGTGGATTTGAGAACGGTTGCCCGTGTGACCCCAGGTTTCACCGGTGCAGATCTGAGCAACCTTATGAATGAAGCAGCTATCATGGCTGCCCGGGATAACCGTCCTGTGCTGAACATGAAGGACCTGAACGATGCCATGATGAAGATCACTGCAGGTCCCGAAAAGCGCAGCCGAGTCATGAACCGGAAGGATCTGCGGGAGACCGCTATCCATGAGGCCGGTCACGCAGTGGCAATGCACCATCTGCCTACGCAGGATAAGGTGCTGAGCATTACCATCGTTCCCCGGGGACAGAGCTTGGGTGCTACATGGCATGTCCCCAGAGATGATGCCTTCAACATGACCCGCAATCAGATGTATGAAGAGATCGTCAGCTTGCTTGCCGGTCGTGTGGCAGAGGCGCTGTTTGTGGGTGATATCTCTGTGGGTGCATCCAACGATATTGACCGTGCATCCAAACTGGCCCGGGACATGATCGCCCGCTACGGTATGTGCGAAAAGTTGGGAACTGTTTCCTATCTGGGCGGTGACGAGGTATTCATTGGCCGTGACTACCAGACCACCAAGGGATATTCCGAAAAGGTGGCAGGTACCATTGACGATGAAGTGAAGATCCTTGTGGACAAAGCTTACGCCCAGTGTGAGCAGATTCTGAAAGACAACAGTGGTAAGCTGATGGAAGTGGTGGAATTCCTTCTGAAGAACGAAACCATGACCGGCAGTCAGTTTGAAGCTTGCATGCAAGGTGAGCAGATCGGCGAAGCTTCCGAAACCGCTATGTTCGAGCAGACAGAAGAATAAAAAAATACTGAGCAGCAAAATGCTGCTCAGTATTTTTTGTTAATACAATTTGAGCCATTGAACGGCTTTTCTGGCGATTTTATAGACAGGAGGCTCCAATTCTTTTTGAGCATCTTTCAAGGCTTGCCGGATAGGAAGTTGTTGCGGGCAGTGCTTTTCGCACTTGCCGCAGCCGATGCAGTTGGAAGCAGCAGTAGAAGTGGCTCTGACGGCTGTACACATGAAATACTCCTTCCAACCGGATACTTTTCCTTCTGTGTGTAGTCGGTTGTATGCAGCAAAGGTGCCCGGAATATCCACATGCATGGGACAGGGAACACAGTAACCGCAGCCGGTGCAGCCTACCTTCATTTTTCCGTTGATGGCACTGACTACCCGTTGCAGCATGGCTTCTTCCTCTTCTCCCATTTCTCCAACCTGAACATCAGAAGCGGTGGCAACATTATCCTTGACCATGTCCAGGGAGTTCATGCCGGATAGAACGCAGGTGACTTCTTCCTGATTCCAAAGCCAGCGGAAGGCCCACTGAGCGGGGGTGCGGGAGATTTTGTATTCTTCAAAGATCTTTTTTGCTGCGTCTGGCAGCAGATTTACCAGCTTGCCGCCCCGCAGCGGTTCCATGATGACAACGGGTAAACCCCTTTCATAGGCGTAGTGAAGACCTCTTCTGCCGGCCTGTGAGTGCTCATCCATGTAGTTGTACTGGATCTGACAAAAATCCCAATCATAAGCATCCACAAGAGAACAGAACATATCGGTATTTCCGTGATAGGAAAAGCCTACCTGCCGGATGGCACCGCTCTTTTTCTTCTCTTCCAGCCATGCTTCAATGCCCAATGCCTTCAGTTTTTCCCAAGTCTGCACATCCGTCAGCATGTGCATCAGATAGTAGTCGATGTGATCGGTTTTGAGCCGCTTGAGCTGCTCAGTAAACAGCCGCTCCATGGCATCCATACTCTTGATCAGATAGTGAGGAAGCTTGGTTGCAATATATACTTGATCCCGGATATGATTTCTGTGAAGGATCTCTCCTAGAGCTGCTTCACTGCCGGGGTAAACATAGGCGGTATCATAGTAATTGACACCGCTGCGAAAGGCCTCGAGTATTTCTTTCTCTGCCTTGTCCAGATCGATTCGTCCCAGAGTCTGGGTAAAGCGCATACAGCCGTAGCCTAGTATGGAAATGGAGTTTCCGTATTTGTCGTTGCGGTAATTCATGAGCGCACCTCGTTTCGTTTTTTACATTGTATAATATATTTGCATGAAAAGCAACCTTGCACCGAATGTGTTTCTGTGCTATCATGACCTGAGAAATATTACAACAGAGGATCCATAGAGAGGAGAAAAGCAATGTTAGGGCATATTTTAATAACGGCAGTTAATGCAGTGCTGCCCATTGTGCTGCTGATCGTGTTGGGGTACTTCCTGCGTAGTAAGGGTATGATAAACGAAAGCTTTATTAAGATGGGCAACGCACTGGTATTCAAGATTTGCCTGCCGTGCATGCTGTTCGTAAGCGTATATGAGATTACCGCCATGGAAGCAGTGCAGTGGGATATGGCCATTTATTGTGTTGTGGCGGTAGTTGTGCTGTTTGTGTTGGGTGGCGTAGCTGCTGTGACTACCACAAAGGATAACCGCCGCAGGGGCGTCATCTGGCAGTGCTGCTTCCGCAGTAACTTTGCAATTATCGGTATCCCATTGGCTGCCGCTCTGGGAGCCGGTGAAGCAAATGCGTTTAGCGCGATCATTGCCACACTGGCGGTACCGATCTTCAACATCTTTGCGGTGATTGCACTGTCAGTGTTTACAGAGGATGCCTCCGGACACAGACCAAGTGTGAAGCGTATTGCACTGGATATCATTAGAAATCCGCTGATCATAGGTGTGGCTCTGGGATTGGTATGCCTGGGATTCCGGGCGCTGCAACGGCGCATTTTCGGAGAAGTGGTCTTCTCGTTGAGCCGGGATTTGAAATTTGTGTACAGTGTGATTGAAAAGCTGAAAGCAATGACGACACCTCTGGCGCTGGTGGTGCTGGGCGGACAGTTCAAGTTCTCTGTGGTCAAGGGTATGTTCCGGGAGATCGCTGTCGCAACGGTATTTAGAATTGTAGTTGCACCAGTACTGTGTATCGGCGCGGCGGTATTGATCGCAAAGAGTACGGGACTTATTTCCTGCGGCCCGGACACCATGCCGTCCATGATCGCGCTGTTTGGCTCGCCGGTGGCGGTGTCCAGCGCGGTGATGGCCTCCCAAATGGGCGGCGATGAACAGCTTGCGGCCCAGTTGGTGGTCTGGACTTGTGTTGGTTCCATTGTTACCATATTTGTGCAGGTATGTGTCTTGATGGCAGCGGGATTGCTGATCGTGTAATTTGTCGACAAAATTCTTTACAAGCTGTTTTATCCTATGTATAATGAAATCAAGCGCACATGCGCTTAAAAATAAAGGAGGTACGTATATGGATAGAGTGGAAATGAAAGCTTTGGCTAAAGAACAGATCAAGGGACATATTGGCGTTCTGTTTTTGATCACGCTGATCGTGGCTGCGGTTTCAGCAGTGGTAGGATTGATCCCTAAGGTTGGCTCTTTGGTGATGGGGCTCGTTGTTACACCGGCATTTAGTATTGCTACGGTTACCATTTATTTGAAGCTGACACAGTATATGACCCCTGAGGTCGGAGAGCTGTTTTCTCACTTCAATAAGTTCTGGGCCGCATTTAAGGTCACATTCCTCAGCGGATTGTTCACCTTCCTGTGGTCGCTGCTGCTTGTGATTCCCGGTATCATCAAGGCATATTCCTATTCTATGGCAATGTACATTCTGGCTGAGAATCCCGAGATCGGCGCACTGGAAGCAATCAATCGTTCCAAGGCTATGATGAATGGTCATAAGATGGAACTGTTTGTACTGCAGCTCTCCTTTATCGGCTGGCATCTTCTGGGTGCGGTTACCCTTGGTATCGCCTATGTGTGGGTTCTTCCTTACATCAATGCTACAACAGCAAACTTCTATAATAGTATTAAGAACACTGTTGCAGAGGCATAATTTGTGGAATAACAAATGGGCGTGTTGCATAGCAACACGCCCATTATATTATATCAATTATACGTTGAACAGGAAGTTGACAATGTCGCCATCCTTCATGATATATTCTTTGCCCTCGCTGCGGACAAGACCCTTGGCTTTTGCGTTGGACATGGTGCCGCAATCTTTCATATCTTGGAAAGCGATAACTTCTGCACGGATAAAACCACGCTCAAAATCGGTATGGATTTTACCGGCTGCCTGCGGTGCCTTGGTGCCCCGCTTAATGGTCCATGCGCGGCATTCATCGCTGCCTGCGGTAAGGAAGGAGATGAGTCCCAGCAGAGCGTAAGAACTCTTGATCAGTCGGTCCAGACCGGACTCGTTGACACCCAGCTCCTCCATGAACATGGCTTTTTCATCGGGATCGTCCAACTCTGCAATGTCCGCTTCCAACTTGGCACAGATAGGCAGGCACTGGCTGCCTTCTTCATCGGCCAACGCCTTCACTGCATTGTAATGGCGGTTGGCTTCCGGCTCGTTGATCTCGTTTTCTGCCAGATTGGCAACATAGATGGTCTTTTTCAAGGTCAGCAGGTCGGATTCTCCAATGATTGCCAGATCATCGGCATCGTCGGTAAAGGTACGGGCCAGCTTGCCTTCGTTCAGATGGGCCAGCAGATCGGTGAGCAATGCCGCATCCTTCAGATACTTCTTGTCGCCACCCTTGGCTGCTTTCTGGCACTTGTCGATGCGACGTTCCACCATTTCGATATCGGCCATGACCACTTCCAGATTGATGATATCAATGTCACGCAGAGGATCAGTGCTGCCCTCAACATGGGTAACATTCGAATCCTCAAAGCAGCGAACTACATGCACGATGGCATCGGTGGTGCGGATATTGCTGAGGAACTTGTTGCCCAGACCTTCGCCCTTGCTGGCACCCTTCACTAGACCGGCAATGTCTACAAACTCCACCACGGCGGGGGTGGTCTTCTTGGGCTGATGGAAGTCGGACAGCCAATCCAACCGCTCATCGGGAACGGAGACAACACCTACATTGGGGTCAATGGTGCAGAATGCATAGTTATCTGCAGGAACACCGGCATTGGTAATGGCGTTAAAGAGGGTAGACTTGCCCACATTGGGAAGCCCGACGATACCTAATTTCATTTATCTTAAATCTCCTTTGTGTGTTCTTATATGGGAGGAATACTGGCGCTTTGCATACTACGCCATTTTCATTCTATTATATCATAATTTTTCCTTTCTGCAAGCTTTTGTAGCCAATTTCTCAGCAGCTATATCCATAGAGGAACAACGGCAGAGTGCGTTTGCACTCTGCCGTTGGCTTTTATAGTTATACATCCAGAACAACACCGGGGAGTCTGTGGGTGTTAAAGAAATGATAGATTCTGCGGTGGAATAAGCAACCATCCAGCACTCTGTGCAGATAGTGCTCATTTTTGTTGACATAGTCAACGAATTCGACGGCAAGATGTCTGGTTTTTTCAATATCGGCTTCGCCAAAAGAAGCGATCCAGATATTCATGTAAAGCCGTGCGTACTCGGGGTAGAATTCCAGATACTTCCACGACTGGTGCACAGCATCGGGAAGTGTGGGATCGTTTACATTTTGCTGGATCAGGGACTCAAGTTCACCGATGGGTCCGAAGGATTCAGAGATCAGATTGATGATTTTTTCACCCTTGGTCTTTTCCCAATTCAGCGCATCTGCCGATGTCATGATCCGGGTGATCTCGGGTTTGCCGATGGCAGCAAGCAGTTCGCCGACTTTTTTACCGTCTTTACCAAAGGCTTCGGTCAGATAAGTATCCCGGATGGTTTCGTAATCTTTATCCCGGTTCCACAAGGTTTCTGCCATGGTAACCATAGGAAGGGCGGTGGGGAAGAATACCCGCTGTCCCTGACAGCTGCTGATTCCATTGATCCCGGCAGCACGCAGGTTTTTCATGTCCTCTGCGGTGGTTTCTGCGCAGAACATATAACCCGGGTCCATAAAGTGAAACCAGATGAGCAGATAATCGTAGACCTCAACATCGCCGCCAAATACATTCTGCCACTTTCGCAGAAGGGCGAGATTGTTTTTCATTGACTTGAAGAATGTTCCAAAGACAGCGGAATCGCTTTCCGTAAATGTAGGTAATGCAATGTCGTATTCGCTATCTACAACAGCAGGATAGGTTTCGCTAAAGTCTCTGAAAATGGGGGCCAGCATCATGATGACCCTGTCTTTGTTGTTGATCTTTTCCAGTGTGGGAATGTTGTGCGTCAGCAGGAAAACAATTTTTGTGTCCAGATTGAGCGCGGTCAGTTTCTCGTCCAGCATGTTGATCATTTGCACGTAGAAATCCACAAAGGTTCCCTTTTTGCATTCTTCACACTGACAATAATTGCCTTCATCGTCCGCAAGCCAGAACACCAGATTGGTCAGCGCCGGGTGGTCCTGCACATATTGGATCATGTAATCGGTCATACGCTGTTGGACCTCTGGATTGGAATAGCATAAATTTGTATTAACGGGAACTCCGCCATACCAATCACGTTCTCCATTGCACATTGCCAGGTACTTTCTGATTTCAGGGGAGGGAGACGCTTCCTTTTTCCAATAGGAGCCATCAACGCCAAGACACTCACAGCTCCATGAGTGGCCAACAGAAGAATACTGCATCCCTCTTTCGGCAATCTCATCTTCAAGCTTTGCAACGATTTCGGCGAGCTCTTCGTCGCTTTTTGTTTCAACGGGCATATATGGATTTGCCTCGGGGGTATACCACACCCGGAAGAAGCCGTAGGGTTTTACAAATTGCATATAGTAGCCGTTCATTGCAATCTTGGGAATCCAATCGATCATGTCCGAAACATGCTCATAGGAAACCGCACCCTCTATGCAAACCTCACGGTGACGGTAAGATGCCGCTTCCGTTACGAAAACGGTGAAATCTGCGTAGTTGCATTGTGGGATGACCTCATTATCCCTTCCGGGCCGAATAAAGCTGCATCCCAGCTCTTTCAAATAACGGTACACAGCAATCAGAACGCTTCTGGGGTTGGTGCCCGTGATAATGCCGGTGCCATGATCTACATGGATGTGAATTGCGTCGTCCAGTGCCTTGTCCGCAACAACCGGCAGCAAATGCTCAAAACAGGGACTACATCCAATCGTAATGCAGTTTTCCTCTGTCGGAGAAGAACTCTCTTCAACCTGCACTTCTGCAGATGGATTCATTTTATTAAGATAGAACGCGAGTTCATTTGCAGCCAAAATGGTAGTTCTGTCAGTCCCTAATCTTCTGATCTTGCAGACCATCGGTATACTCCTTCCAGTGAATTAATAATGCAATCTTTCAACAAGTCGCTGCTCCAACTCGTCGTTGATGTTGGCACCGGCGCGGACGATGGTAAGCTCTTTTTTCTTTCTGTCGATAATATAGAAGTTGATGCAATCTTCACTTACTGTTCCGGAGATTCTGGGTAGATCGGATGCGGTTTCCCCTACATAGTTTTGGTAATGGGGCAGGTGGCAGCAGGAGGACGGCATGTTAAGAGTCAACTGATCAGGGTATTTTTCTAGATAACCGCAGAAATCACCGTGGTAGTGACCGGACAGATAGGCGATGAACTCACCGCAACGCTCGAATTTGCAATCTACAGAAACGGTCTGCTCGCTGGTTACAAAGTAGTAGTCCTGTTTCAGCGCTTTGGCATGCTTGAAAGCGTCCACAATGTCACAGATCATATCTGTGTTGGGATTCTTAAACTTCGGTATGCCCCAGGGCTGCGGCTCGGCTCTTTGCCAGAATTTGCTGCTGCCGACTCCTACTTTGCCGGGGCCTTCATGGTCAGCGATAATGACACCATAATCCTTTTCTGCGGCATCGGTCAAAACTTGGATCAGCCATTTGCTTTGCTTCTCCAGAATTGTGTACTTATTTCTGATCTTGCAGTTCTCATGGTAATACTCATAATCATTCAGCACGATCAGGCGGACACCTCTTTTTTCAAAATCCACATAGAAGTAGCCTGCCTTGTCCTCACAGCCCTGCACATTTTTCATTTCTTCAACGTATGTTTGATGCAGGAATTCGTTTGTTAGGGGAACACCGTTCTCGTTACGCAGAAGGACACCGCATTCGTGACGGGGCAGGATGGTGGAGGGCTTGTCCATAAATGTGTCATGGTTACCAATGGTAATGTATGCGGGAATATCAAACTGGCTGAATGCGTTGGCTATGTAGTGGTAGTCCTCACTCATATTCCAATAGACATTGTCGCCGGTGCTCACAACAAACTCCGGCTTGTAGTACGCGAACAGGTCCATGGCATTGTTGAAGCGGGGAAGGTCTCCGTGAATATCGGAAATATGGCCGATGAGCATTTTGGAATTAGAGTCAGAGTGCTCAAAAACGCCGTGACGAAATGTCTTGCGGGCACCACAGATATACTGCTCTGCCAACGTGTTTCTTAAAATAACATCCTTCATATTTATATACGCTCCTATTCTCAAAAAATGGGGACGGGGGGATGGTATGTAGCCATCCACTCTAGAATACGATTACAATTTTATTTTGCAATTACGGTCGTTTGACCCGGGAGAAGTCCCTCTGCTGTAACCTTGATGGAAATGTTCCCCTCTTGGGCGGTTCTGACAATCGCAAGGGCCTTTCCTCTGTAAGTGTGGCAGACATTAGATGTAAACTGATCTTCATTGCAGGGATCACCGCTGAAGATTCCCAACAGCTCGCCGCCCGTTACTTCACAGGTTATCTCATTTCCTGCATCCGCAATCAGTCTGCCTTCGTTGTCCGTAATGAAAATATCAAAATAGCAAAGGTCACGTCTGTCTGCTGCAAACTCCGTCTTTTCCGGGGTAACAATGATTTGCGAAGGGGCGTTGGTAGTGGAAAGGGTATACCGGTTTACTTCAGCGCCATTCTTGTAGCTGACTGCGGTCAATTCGCCCTTTTCATAAACGGTTTCCAGAGAAGCAATCGCCTTGACAGGGACACTTCTTCCAATTTCCTTGCCGTTTAACAGCCACACAACTTCATCCGCATCTGTATAGGTTTCTACCTTTACCTTTTGACCGACATACTGATCATCAAAGGTCCACACTTCATACACATCCTGCCAACCCCAATCGGTGCAGTGGTATTCCTTGCCAAAATGTTCAGGCTTGGTTACAAAGATTCTTGGCTCTCTGTTTGCGTGCCACACGGCTTCCCGGAAATAAGACTTCGGAAGCCTGTATCCGCACAGATCCAGATCGCCCTGATAGCAGGTCCTCCAAGGATACTGCGGACGCAACTTGGCAAATTCTTCCTTACTTACCCAATGACCTCTGCCATGTCCGACCTCACCTATGTTGTCAACCGCGGTCCAGCCAAAATCGCCCATGACATAGTCGTTCTCCATGACCGCCTTCCACTGGTCATAAAGCGGTATTGTGAGTGTTTCAGAGCCCCACATAGGCTTTTTGCTGTTGCGATTGCGCTCATTTACATAGTTTTCGTAGTAATAGTTAAAGCCGGGTACGTCCAGTGGTTCTTCAAAGGCACTGCAGGCCTGCGCAATTTCATCGATGGTCTTGTGCCCGTGCTTGTTGTCGATATATGCTTTGTAATCATCAGGATCGGAATCTTCGGGGTGCACGATTGCACAGAGCCGCTGGATGCCCGCTGTGGTAAAGCGGGTATCGTCGTGCTTTTTGATCTCCTGGCAAAGTGCTTTTGACCATTTGCCCGCATCGCTGAGTCCGTCAACCTCACGGATTTCATTACCGATGGAGTAACTGAATACGCAGGGGTGGTTCCGGTCACGAAGGACCATATAAGCCACATCCCGGATGCACCAATCGGAGAAGAACAGATTATAGTCATTGACATTCAGCTTCGGCTTATTCCAGCAGTCAAAGGCCTCCTCCATGACAGCCATACCAACTCGATCGCAGGCTTCCAGCATAGCCAGAGAAACAGGATTGTGTGCTGCTCTGATGGCGTTAAAACCGGCTTCCTTCAGACGTCTGATCTTTCTTTCCTCAGCTGCAGGGAATGCCGCTGCACCCAATACACCATTGTCGTGGTGGATGCATCCGCCCATCAGCTTCACGGGTTTGCCGTTTAACAGCAGGCCTTTGTCAACATCCGCAGCAACAGTACGAATGCCAAAGGTAGTTTCTGTTGTGTCGATGACCTGACCGTCAACAAGAATCTCTGTTGTCAGAGTGTGCAGGTTCGGATGCTCCATATCCCACAATAGGGGATTTTCGACATTTAGAATATGCTCCTGTTCCATACCCGGCTTCGGTACACTTATGGAAGTTTCATCAGATGCGACAATCTTTCCGGCAGCGTCTTTGACACAGAAACGGATCACGGCATCGGTATCGACGTCGGTACTTACCTTATATTTTAAACGCAGATCTGCACGTTCCTCGGTTGCTGTCAAAGTGGATACGAACATATCCCGAGGCTCAATGCGGATATATCCGCCTTCCCAGAGGAATACATCACGGTAGATACCGCAGCCTGTGTACCATCTGGATGTATCGGGGAGGGGATTGACGGTGATTGCAAGCTTATTTGTTACATTAGGCGCAATATAGTTTGTAAGATCAACAAGGAATGGTGTATATCCGTAGGGATGCAGCGCAAGATGACCTTCATTCAAGAAAATGTGCGCACACATGTAGGCACCGTCAAGGTCCAGAACGTAGTGCTTATCCTGTTCAAAATTTAAATACTTGACATACTTACTTCTGACAACGCCATAATAGCCGGTGCAGGAGCCGCCGGGCATATCTTCTCTTTTTTTGTTGATTAAGTAATCATGGGGTAGATCAACAGTTTTGTATTGCGTTGTGGAATAGCCATACACAAACTCGTCATAGCCAAAATACTCGGTAAATTTCCAGTTTTTAGAGATACATTTTTTAAGCATGATTGTTACCTCTTTTGTATTGATGTGATGGGATCATCAAATCCGGATATCGCATGGATTCGATGATCCAAAGGGAATGGTTTGCTTTTCAATGCCATTGGTTTTTATCCATACCATTTCCAACATACTTATTTTACCACAAAAGACCCGTATTTGTTTTCTTTATCTTCCCGTATTTTTTCTTTATCTTCCGCGGAAGAAGGCAAATAAAGAAAAAACGAAGGATGGACAAAAGAAATTGCCGATCAGGCATTTGGATTCCGTATTTCACCTGTACTTCAGATAATTTTTATACTGTGACAAAAATCGCGCCGGAACGGGTGTTCCGGCGCGAGATATGTGCTGTCAGGAAAAAATGGTATATCAATGTATTAAATAAAATGCAGCGTACCAAACTGCTCGGGGGTATGGAAAATCGATCTTCCTTCACGTGCGACCATGCACCAAGCCAGACTATGGGGCTTGATCAGCAGATCACCGCATTTGTAGAAATTCGCACGAATCGTTTTCCCGGGTGCTGCTTCAAAATTGGGGAAGAATCGCCGGATAAAAGCATAAGGAACACGGAAGCAGACGCTCCAGCCGCCCTCGTGGAAGCCAACAGTTGGGGCAAACAGCTCTTCCTTTTGATTCTCAATGGGGATCAGACGGGTCAGATCATCAATGCCGGGGCCAAAACCAAGGAACATGCATCCATTGGGATTGAACTCAAAATTGAAGTAACGCAGATCATTTTCCTGAGGGCAGAAGAAAAACTCCAAACAGCTGTCTTGGCAGGGCATGCCCAGAGGATCTGTTTCAACTGCGCGGATCTCGCTTTCGTTTGCTGTCAAACGTACCTGCAGGGCATCTTCTGTGTAGCAGATCTGGGCATAGGCAGTTGCGTCCGATTCCCGGGGGCGTACTTTTTCCTGAATCGCAATTTGAGGAATGGTTGCCCAATCGATTTCTCTTTTTGCAAAGGGAATATTGGCTTCTTTCATATTTATCGTCCTTTCAGGTTTCGTTTTTCCGCGAAGAAGCAGGCAGATTGTATACCCAATCGAAGTCATCCTTCTGAAGGTAGAAGGAGAACATACCAGAAATGGCGCCCAGCGGCATCATTTTTTCCAGTGTAAGGGAGACCACGATGCCGTAACTGTACCGCATTTTTTTACATAATAGCGGCTCATTTGATGGCCTGCATTAACGGCTTCACGGATGTCTGCCAATGTGATCTTGCCGTTGTGTTTGTAAACATGACGAATTTACCCATATAAAATATAGCATGGCAGGGAGAAAAATTCAATTCATTTCTTGCGAATGTTTTACTTTTGGGTATTATAATCTCAGTTTTAGCGGTATATTTACCTGCTTATTTCCATGAATATAATAAAATACACAAGGAAACCTGTTGGATAATGTACGTAGTTGCGAAATAGAAATTTATTATAGCGCCTCCTTGATTTTGGGTTTTTTTTGTATATATTTTTTAAAAAATAGAACTATATAAACAAAAGCTGCATGATTGGTAGGTGCGAGGCGGTCCTGCTGCCCCTGCCCCACAACATCCATTACGAGGTAGCTTTGTTCTTTGCCCGGCATAAGGTGCATGTGTTAGTGGAAAAGACCATGTGCAACTCCGAGGAAGAGTGCCGTCGGCTGATCAATGCCTGTGAGGAAGACGGGATTGTGCTGATGTGCGCCTAACCCGTCCCATACCGTCCTGCCGTCTTGTGCAATCAATTACAGGGCAAAGGTATTCACAGTGCTGTAGCGCAGAATAAAAAATCTATACAAAAAACCCGGCTTTGCACAATAGGATGCAAGGCCGGGTTTATATTGCTATTCGATTACCGCTTTCTGGAGTACAGTTTCGCCAGACCGCCTTCGCTGGTTTCCCGGAAGCGATGGTCCAGATTCACGCCGGTCTCCTTCATGGCGCGGCACACCATATCATAGCTGATTCGCCGGGAGCCGGTGAGGAAATAACTGAGGTTGCAGGCGTTCATGGCACGAACGGCAGCTACGGCATTTCGCTCGATACAGGGGATCTGTACAAGACCGCAGATGGGATCACAGGTCAATCCCAGATGATGCTCCATGGCAACTTCTGCGGCATACTCTACCTGATCCAGATTCTGGCCGTAAAGCTCTGCCAATGCGGCGGCAGCCATGGAACAGGCAGTACCGATCTCAGCTTGACATCCGGCTTCCGCACCGGAGATAGATGCGTTGGTCTTGGTCAGATTGCCAATGATGCCGGCGGTGGCAAGACCGCGCAGAATCTGCTCATCGGTAAAACCCTTTGTATCCTGTGCATACTTCAAAACAGCGGGAAGTACACCGCAGGCACCGCAGGTAGGCGCGGTGACGATGGTGCCGTTGCCTGCGTTCTGCTCAGCCACGGCATAGGCGTAAGCGGCGATGGTTTGGAATTCCAGAAGGGAGGGGATTTTCTCTTCGGGAACTTGCTCCAAAAGATATTTTGCTTTGCGCTGCACGTTCAAACCGCCGGGGAGAACACCCTCTGCCTGCAGACCTTCGGCGATGGCATTTTTCATCACATGCCAGACTTCCATCAAGAAGTCCCAGATATCGGGGCCTTCGTTCAGCTCCACATAATCGCTGAGCTTATCGATGTAGCGCCATTTGCAGAAATCGGCAATTTCTGCGAAAGAATGCTCAATGTAAACTTCATCGCTGTCCTTGCGCTTATTTCCCGGGAAACGGATGTCGCCGCCGCCTACAGATTCTACCCGCAGGGAACCGATTTCCTTACCGTCTCTGTAGGCATGGAGATCCAGTGTGTTGGGATGGGAGTCAGAAAGAACTTCTTTGGAAAAAACCACTTCTGTAGGCAGGGGAGAGAGAACTTCTCTGACCACTCGGTCAGTGCCGTGGCCGATACCGGTTTTGCTCAAAGAGCCGTACAAAACGACCCGGAAGGAATCTGCTTCGGGATAATTGCTGCGGAACAGCTTCGCGGCCCGCTCAGGACCCATGGTGTGGGAGGAAGAAGGGCCTTTGCCGATCTTGTAAATCTCGCGGATGGATTTCATGGAAATACCTCCGAATACTTTTGTTTTTGTCAGTATAGCAAATTTTCAGAGTAAATACAATGTTTTTCCGAAAATTATTGTGATTGTGTACGCAGTGCCTCCAGACTCAATTCGCCGGCCAGCTTGAATAGTGCGTCCGTCAGCACCTGCTCTAGGGGTATGTTTAAACTGCAGGCGATCCTGCTATAAAAAAGAACCACAGCCGGTTCCAGTGACAGCGTTATTTCCGTCATAACAGACCTCCCTCCGGGAAACCAAAAAATGTAATTCATCCTATGCAAGGCCTTGACAATGGTGCTATAATATAAAGTAACGAAAAACCGAAAAATTCGGGAGGATGAAAGAAATGGCAAAGGATAAGAAAGTTACAGAGATTACCGATATGGAGGTGGACTTCGCCCAATGGTTCACAGATGTGTGTAAAAAGGCGCAGCTCATCGACTATTCCTCCATTAAGGGTGTGTTTATTTACCGTCCCTATGGCTACGCCATTTGGGAGAATATTCAGCGCATTATGGATGCGGAGTTCAAAAAGCAGGGCGTTGAGAATGTATATATGCCTCTGCTGATCCCCGAATCCCTGCTGCAGAAGGAAAAGGATCATGTGGAAGGTTTCGCACCTGAGTGCGCATGGGTCACCATGGGCGGCGGCGACGAGCTGGAAGAGCGCTATGCGATCCGTCCTACCTCTGAGACCCTGTTCTGCGAACATTTTGCAAATGTGCTGCAGTCTCACCGGGATCTGCCTATGAAGTATAACCAGTGGTGCAGCGTCCTGCGTTGGGAGAAGACTTCCCGTCCTTTCCTGCGTCACAGAGAGTTCCTGTGGCAGGAAGGCCACACCATCCATGCTACCGCTGAGGAAGCCAAGGACTTCACCGAGACCATGCT
>JAZOLX010000005.1:0-87591 GCA_045653485.1 Faecousia sp.
CGTGTGTGCTAAACTACTAGTGTCAAGTTTCATCTGGACTTGATTCCTCCTTTGGTTTCTAAGTGTGGTTGGCAGACCTACTCTTATTCTACCAAAGGAGGATATTTTTTCTAGGCATAGCTAAAGCTTTTTGGAACCGCCGGCACAGCCGGTGGTATTCTTATACAAAAAAATTTGAGGCTCCATTTGGAGCCTCAAAAAATTGTTTTATGCCTTATTCCGCATCGTCAATGATGCCGTATCCGCCATCATTTCTGCGATATACCACAGCAAAGCTTCCACCATTGTCCTCATCACGGAAAGCAAAGAAGCTGTGTTCCAGCAAATTCATCTGCAGGATGGCTTCTTCTCTGGTCATTGGACGCATATAGAACTTTTTAATTCTAACGATCTCCAACTCCTCTTCCGGCTCTTCTGCTGCGAAAGAGGTTTCCTCCACCGTGCGGGTAAATGCATCCTGACGCAAACGCCGCGCAAGACGGGTCTTGTTCTTGCGGATCTGACCTTCAATGGTTCCCACTGCTGCATCGATGGAAGCAAACATATCGGAAGTACTTTCGCTGGCCCGGAACCAGGTACCTGCACCGTGAACGGTCAGTTCCACCTTATTCCGGTTTTTTTCTACAGAAAAGACGACAAGTGCCTCCGCATCCTCCTCAAAATACCGTGCCAGCTTCATTACCTTTTTTTCGGCATAAGCATGGACATTGCCCGGTAACTTCACTTTCTTCTCACTGTACTGAAACTTCATATGCGGCAGCTCCTTTCGTTTTCACCGGTCATCCGGTGTAATTAAACTATACCATGATTTCGAGGAACCGACAAGGGGATCAATCCTCCAAGCTATCCTCATCATCTAAAAGTTCTGCCATTGTCAGGCTGTAAACCGCTTCTGCCTTCTTTTCAAACAGACGGCTCAAGCGAACAGCCTGCCTCTGATCCGGTGCAGCCAACTCCAAAGTCATCAAGTTGCCCGCTTCATCGTCCAAAGACAGGATCACGGAATAATCTCCGCCCTCTCTGGGAATCACCTGCGTTTTTACAAAGCTGCTGCGGCGCATCTGGCGGTTGAATTTTGCAACCGCATTCTCCGCCCGCTGCTTTACAGTAAAAGCAATAGAGTCTTCTGTAAGGGAACCGGCTTCTTTTCCCTTTAGCGTAATCTCGTAGCGCTCCCCTTCCAGCTCTCTCAGATGGCCGGACTTTACCATTTCAGGAATTGCGGTACAAACATCAAAATAGCTCAGGCAATCATCCTGATAACACAGTTCATAAACTTCCTGACATGTCATCGGATACCCGGAACGGGATGTTACAAACAGGATCAGGACCTTAACATCCATCATATCGTGAATAAATCCAAGTCTTTGCATCTGCATCACCTCTATATTTTTATTATACGCACCAACACCAAAAAATCAAGCACAAGCAGCACCTTTGCTGCATAATCTGGCACGAAAGGGTGATAACAGTGTCAAAACTCATTTTTTACCCCGTTAACCACACCCCCGTTCTCTGTGCCGCAGAAGAAGCGCTGAAGCAAAAAGGCTACGGGGTTGTCAGGCAGCCATGTGAGAGTGTTACCCATCTGCTGCTTCCGGTTCCCAGTTTTGATGACCAAGGGAATCTAAAGGGCGGAGGAGATTTAGAAAGTGTGCTTGCTGCACTTCCTAAAAACGTCACAATCATCGGCGGTAACCTGCCAAAGGACCGTTTCATCGGTTATAAAACCATTGATCTTCTGAAAGATCCTACGTATCTGGCAGATAATGCAGCCATCACCGCCTACTGCGCTGTCAGACTTGCCATGATGGAGCTGCCCGTTATGCTCCGAGGATGCAGGGTATTGATCATCGGCTGGGGGCGGATTGGCAGATGTCTTGCCGCTCTACTCTGGGCGTTGGAAGCGGATGTCACAATTGCCGCACGGCGGGAGGATCAACGGGCCATGGCACACGCTCTGGGTTATCAAGCCGTGGACACAGAGCAACTCGAACACAATTTGAATAATTATCGGCTGATCTTCAATACCGCGCCTGCTCCGGTTCTATCCGAAGAACAGATAGCGCACTGCCGGGATAACTGCCTAAAAATTGATCTGGCCTCTACCTTGGGCATTGCGGGAAAGCATGTGATCTGGGCCAGAGGATTGCCCGGAAAGGATGCGCCGGAGTCCTCAGGAAAGCTGATCGCAAAAACCGCCATCCGGCTGATTGAAAAGGAGCGAGCTTTATGAATATCGGATTTGCCATGTGCGGTTCCTTCTGCACCTACGCAGAGGTGTTCCCTGTTTTAGAGATTCTTGCCTCCATCCATAACGTAACACCTATTTTCTCTCACGCAGCATTTACCACCGACAGCCGTTTCGGTACCGCAAAAGAACATATCGAACGGGCAGAAGCTATCTGTGGAAAGAAAGTTCTTTGTTCCATCAGCGATGTGGAGCCGATCGGACCTAAACAGCTTTTGGATGCATTGGTCATTGCGCCCTGTACCGGCAATACCCTTGCCAAACTGGCACACAGCATCGCCGACGGACCGGTGACTATGGCAGTAAAAAGCCACTTGAGAAACAGCAGACCTGTTCTGGTCGCCATCTCTTCTAATGACGCATTAGCGGGTGCGGCAGAAAACATTGGCCGTCTGCTGAACAAAAAGAACTATTATTTCGTCCCCTTCGGGCAGGATGACCCCATTAAGAAACCTACCAGTATGGTGGCTGACTTCGAAAAGATCCCGCAAGCCTTAGAGTTGGCACTGGAAGGAAAGCAGATTCAGCCGATCCTTATCTAAATAGTATGCCCCAGGGAATCATCCCTGGGGCATGATTGCATTAAGGCATTTCTGAAAGGCCGAACAAAGACAGAACATCTTCGACTGTGTAAATTTCCTTCCAGCCGGGATCGTAATTGTAGAATACGCCGTCTATTTCGATCATTGTGCTGTTGGCCATCATCATCGCTTCCACCTTTGTGCCATCGGCACCGGTGAGAACCAATGTGGCGCCCTCTACAACCGTTTTGGGCCAATCAGGGTAACCTTCCGCAGGCGCAAGAAGCTCCATCAGTTTCTCCAGCTTGTTACGATCCCATATTACCGCCACCGTGCCGCTTTGATTTTTGAGCTCCGCGCTTTGCAAATGATGCGGAATCGGAGCATAATCGTACCGCTGATACAGATTACAGAAAACCATAACAGAGCCACCTTCCCATGTACTGTCGTCATAGGGCACACCTTTTATAATTTTCCACATAGGTTCATTTGTCAGAGCGTATACCTTGAACATATTATATGTGTCGCCATCACAATCTCCGTCACCATCAATGCCCAACCATCTGTAATGATGCACCACGACAGATCCTTTGTCCAGAAGACGGTATAGATACCCTTGCTTAATGCTCACCAATTCGTACAGCCGCTTAAATTTACCGGTACCATCATAATCTGCAAGGCGTACCTTCACGTTCTCTCCTCTGGAATCGGCTACTGTGTAAGCTATCCAGATATCCTCATTGGCCCACACATCTCCATCGATCATCACCACACAGCCATCGGCAGCAGCCTGTTGCGGTGTGTAATTTTGGGACAGCTCCTCCAGTTTTTGGGCATATGTTACCACACCCGGTATGCCATCAGGCATTGCATAATCTATCGGCTTCGTAACCGTATCCGAAAGCTTCAGCCCGGAGATCAGCATATCCACTTCTACCTCGCTGATCCGCCGCTGGGTACCGGCTGTTCTGTCGATCAAATAATACTGCCAATCCTCTGTTCTCCAAATCAGCTGTGTCGGTGTGTGCAAGAATGCACCCACCGCACCCTCGCACAGATAGACATTTTCGATTTCATAGGTCAAAAGATTCAGGCAGATCACACGGCCCGCTTCCACCAGACACATAAACTCATTGAACCGCTCCGCGCCAATGATCGTACCGAACTGCGCTTCATAGATCGTTTCCACTTTTTCTGCATAATAGTCGGTGCGCATCAGTTTTTCGCCATTCATGACAAAGAAAGCTGTATTTGGCGTTTCACGCAGGAACTGCGTGCCTTCACCAAACAGCGTACGAATCTCGTTGGTCTTAAAATCAAGGACGTAGAAACCACCGTGCTTTAGCTGACTTACATCTACATAGTCATACTGGCTTAAATATTCCCGAATCCACTGGTCATTACTGTCAAAAATAAATGGGTACTTTGTTTCCAGTGCGATCATTCTGAAATCGATGTCCGAACCGGGCCCGGTAATAACAGGGACCGTGGTTTCCGGTGGATATGTGGACTGAAGCTCAGTTGTTGGCACGGTAGCTTCAGTTTGCTGTGTCTGTTGAGGAACTGTGGTTGCCACAGTGGGCTCAGTGCCTTGATTAGGCTCCTCTTCGCCGGTTGGGTCCGTCAGCAGGCATATGACTAGTACCACACAAAGGACAGCCGCCACAGCGGTGATCCAAAGGACGGGTTTCTTCCATTTCGCAAGATTCCTGATGCGGCCCTTGGGATCACCTTCACCAAAGGCCAATGGAATTCCGCTGACGACCCGTTTTCCGGTAGCGAGAGTCAGCAACGATGCAGAATATTCCGCCCGGACCTCCGGGCCGAATTTCCGGATAACCGCCTCGTCACAGCTCATTTCCATATCCCGGCTTGCCAGCAAAAAGGCCAGCCATACCAAAGGATTAAACCAATGGAGCGCCAAGGCAAGAAATGCCAGCATCTTAATGATATGGTCAAAACGGCGGATATGATATTGCTCATGGGCAATGATGTACGCCTGTTCCTTTTCCCCAAGCGTTCCAGGCAGAAAGATCTTCGGCCGGATGAAGCCAATAACAAAGGGCGTTGCGATCCCATCAGCAATGTAAATATTGTCTAGGAGTTTCACCTGCACCGCTAGCTGTTTCTTCAGCTTCCAATAGGAAAGGACACTGTAGATCGCCATAGTCGCCACACCGGCAACCCATACATACTTTCCAAACAGGACCCAAATATCACCCCAATCGGCAGACACATATTCTACATTTCCCTGTTCATTGAAATTTGTAGTGGGAACACGCTGCATATCGATGCCGCCGTTAAGCGCATCTCCTACTGCCTGGTAAGCCGCGATGCCGGCATCTGCAAAAGAGATGGGTACATCCGCAAGTTCATAGGTATCTTCTACCGGTGTGATTTCCGGGACGACACTCACTTCTGTTTCAATACTCACAGGACATAACAGCCGAAACAGCACCGCAAACCACAATCCGTAGGATATCACTTTGGGAAATTTCTTTAACAGAAGCCGTGCGGCCAGCACCACCGCAATTACAACAGAGCCGGTAATGCTCATATCCAGAATCTGCATAAAGATCTTGTCCAGCATACCATCACCCCCGCATTCCGTCGATCAGATTGCGCAGTTCATCATATTCCTTTTCACTCAGCTTTTTTCTGGTACCGAAAGCCGCCAGAAACGCAGGCAGCGAACCGCCAAAATTCTCCTCCACATACTGTTCGCTGTGCCGAGCATAGTATTCCTCTTTCCCGATGCAGGAGGTTACTGTACCGCCCTCATTACGGAAAATACCCCGCTCACAAAGTCGCTTCAAAACTGTAAAAGAAGTGGTCTTTTTCCAGCCCAGTGCACCCTCCGCCAGCTTCGCAAGCTGACCGGATGTGACCGGTTCATTGTCCCACGCCAACTCAGCAAACCTCGCTTCTGCCGTACCCATGTGCAGATCAGCCATTCGTATCACTCCATTCTACATATTGTAGTACCATCTTCATTCTACAATACGTAGTATCGCTTTGTCAATATAAAAAAAGACGGCCGAAGCCGTCTTTTTTCATAACATATCAATCAGATCCAGCCAGAGCTTTCCGCAGGCATCGCTGGGCATACTCCAATCCCCTCTGGGATTCAGCGCAACCGTGCCGACTTTGACACCATCCGGCAGGCAGTTACGTTTGAACTGCTGGCTGAAGAACCGGCGATAGAACACTTTCATCCATTTTTTGATCGTGTCACCGTCATACTGACCATCAAAAGCTTTAAGCGCCAAGCAGTAGATCTTCTTGGGATCAAACCCGTAGCGGATCATATAATATAGGAAAAAGTCGTGCAATACATAGGGCCCTACAATATCTTCGGTCTGCTGGCTGATCTTTCCGTTTTCCTCCGGAGGCAGCAGCTCCGGGCTGATGGGCGTATCCAGAATGTCCTCCAAAACCGTTTTAGTAGAAGAGAACGATTCCAGATTGGATACCGCTTTGATCACAGGGCCGATCAAAGTCTTGGCTATCGAGACATTGACACCGTACATGCTCATGTGGTCGGCATTGTAGGTGCACCACCCCAAAGCCAGCTCACTCATATCGCCGGTTCCCACCACAAGACCGCCGATCATCCCCGCATAGTCCATCAACACTTGTGTCCGCTCTCTGGCCTGTGCGTTTTCATAGGTGGTGTTGCGGTTCATGGGGTCATGACCAATATCTTTGAAATGTCCCATGACCGCGTCTTTTATAGGGATCTCCGCAATGGATATTCCCAGTGATTTCATCAAGGCAAGGGAATTATGGTAGGTACGGTCAGTGGTGCCAAAGCAGGGCATTGTGATACCATGAACATCACCAGCAGGCCTCCCCAGCTGGCGCATTGCTTCCACCGCTACCAAAAGTGCCAAAGTGGAATCCATACCGCCGGATACACCAACCACAGCCTTTGCCCCGATGGCGTAAAGTCGCTGCTTAAGGCCCGCTACCTGCAGCCCAAATATTTCTAAACATTCCGCCTCTGTAGCGGGCACAAAGGGTGTCTTTCCTACCGTGTACAAGCTACCGTCGGCCCGGAGCACATCACCGTAAGGCTCTGTGACCAACCAAGAATCCGGTGTGTGTTCAAAATGCTGGCTTTTGATCCTATCCGCTCTGACTTTCCCCAGATCACAATCCGTGATCAGCAGATAGTCCGTATCCAGCGGTCCTTTCTCGCAGAGTATGTCCCCGTTTACACCAATCAGAGAGTGACCGGAATATACCATATCAGAAGTAGACTCTGTACAGCCGGAAGAAACAAAGGCGTATACGCACTTGCAGACACAGGATTGGTACTTGACCAGTTGTTGTCTGTATGCACTTTTCCCAACGATCTCATGGGATGCCGCGAGGTTCAGTATCACTTCCGCACCCTTGACAGCAAGTTCCGCACTTCTCGGCTGCGGTACCATACCGTCCTCGCAGATCTCAATGCCGACGATTGCATCGTCGCCCAAACGGAATAACTGATCCGCTCCCATAGGAACGGCATAATAATCCTCACTGGCTGTCAGGCCGATCTTCTCCGGCTCTAGCCAGACCGTATTCAGTTCAGACCCGGCAGAAAACCACCGCTTTTCGGGGATGGTAAGGCTGCTCTTGGGAACGATCCCCGCCACCTCACCTCTGGCGATCACGGCTGCACAATTATAGTATCTGGTATCCAGGCGAACAGGCAGGCCTACCACAGCAGTGATGTTGGGATGCTTTCCGGAGCAATCCGCGATTCGGCCCAGGCCGTCCTTGACGCCCTGCCACAGAGCATCTTGATACAGCAGATCCCCGCAAGTATAACCAGTCAGTGCCATCTCTGGAAAAACCACCAGATCCACGCCAGCCGCATCTGCCTGTACGATATATTTGCAGATATCCTCTGTGTTCTTTTGAACATCTCCAACTTTTACATTGGGAACCGCGCACGCAATTCGAATAAAGTCCAGCATAGGATCTCCTCCCGTCCATTTATGCTTCTATCATACCATAGCCTTTCCCATTTGCAAAGAACATATAAAAAAACATTCGCTGTTGAAGCGAATGTTTTTTATAATTACCGATTTTTGATCAGCTCGGCGGCCAGATCTGTCTGCTCCCAAGGCTGCTCTTCGTTGCCGAAGTGGCCGCGAACTGCAGTGGCGGAGTAGATGGGCCGTCTCAGATCAAACTTACGGATGATGCCGCCGGGGGTCAGATCGCAATGCTTGCGCAGCAAGGCGGTCATTTCTTCGTCGCTGATGACACCGGTGCCGTAGCTGTCCACCCGGACAGAGACAGGCTCCGCCACACCGATGGCATAGGCAAGCTGCACCTGCACCTGCTTGGCTAGACCGGCTGCCACCAGATTCTTCGCCAGATACCGGGCCATGTAAGCACCGCTGCGGTCCACCTTGGTGGGATCCTTACCGGAGAAGGCACCGCCGCCGTGGGAGAACCAGCCGCCGTAGGTATCCACAATGATCTTACGGCCTGTCAGACCGGTATCACCGTCGGGGCCACCGATGACGAAATTGCCGGTGGGATTGATATGGATGTGCTCCACATCTTCAATATCAAAACCGTACGCTTTAAGGACAGGCGCAATGACACCCATCCGGATGTACTTGCGCAGTTCGCTCATTTCAAAATCTTCGCTATGCATGATGGATACGACCACCGTGTCGATACCGGTCACATTGCCGGCTTCGTCATAAGCAACCGTCACCTGCGTCTTGCCATCGGGGCGGAGCAGATCATTGCTTTCGACACACAGGGTCAGTCTGGCAGCCAAGGCTCTGGACAGAGCAGCAGGTAGGGGCATCAATTCCTTGGTCTGGTCGCACGCACCGCCGAACATCATACCCTGGTCGCCGGCACCGCCCACCTCGTCATTGGTACCCAGTGCAATATCCGCAGACTGGGTATGGATCTTGCAGAGAATCTGTACCGTATCGGCACAGAAACCTGCCTCGGGATATACATAGCCAATCTTGCGAATGGTTTCCTTTGCCACCTCAGCGTAGTCAACATGCGCCTTGGTAGTAATTTCACCGCAGATCACGCAGAAATTGGTAGTGACCATAGTTTCACATGCTACACGGGAATTGGGATCCTGCGCAAGGCATGCATCCAAGATGGCGTCAGAGATCGCATCGGCCACTTTGTCAGGATGGCCACAGGTAACGCATTCAGAAGTAAATAATCTTTTTTCCATTTTATATATCTCCACAATTTTAAATTAACACAGAGTAAACAAAAAGCGCACACCGACGATTCGATGTGCGTTCTATCGAATCCTCATCTTTCGTATTGCCGCCGGATTTGGCACCTTGCTTTCGCAGGTTGCCGGGTTTCATCGGGCCGTTCCCTCCACCACTCTTGATAAGGCTTATATTTAGTTCCGACACAATATACTAGACTTTCAAGAGTTTGTCAAGCGGTTTCTTATGATTTCCGCAAAATGTTCATAATTCCGCTATGGACATTTCTCCGACAAACTGGTAAAATGGAGGCACGTTACCAAGGAGTTGACAAATTTGAAAAGTTTAAGAAAACGTTTTGAGCGGTTCTGTTATAAAAACCGCGATAAGGGCATCCCCAATTTAATGCTGTACATCGCACTTGGCAGTGCGCTGGTTAATATTTTAAGCATAATTGACAAGACGGATACTCTGTACTATGTTCTCTGCTTCAGCCGCGAAGCCATTCTCCATGGACAGGTTTGGCGATTGATCACCTACCCACTGACCTTTTCCGGCGGTAATATTCTGATCACAGCCATCGCCCTGCTTTGCTACTATTCTCTGGGCCGGGCCATGGAAAACCTGTGGGGAACTTTGCGGTTCAACCTTTTCTACTTCACAGGGGTTGTGTTGATGGATGTCTACTGCCTGATCTTTGGCGGCATGGCAGATGTCACCTATTTAAATATGAGCCTGTTTCTGGCTTATGCCACATTGTACCCCGATGCCCAGTTCCTGTTTTTGTATATCATCCCGGTAAAGGCCCGGATCTTCGCTCTGATCGATCTGGTTCTGGTACTGTATAACTTGTTATTCTACCCCTTCCCCTACAATTTGTTCCCTGTGGTTGCGCTTGCCAATTACTTCCTGTTCTTTGGCAAAGATGTTCTCAATGTGCTTCCCGTTTCCTGGCGAGCAAACACAAGGCGCTTGTTTAAGAAAAAGCCCGCTAAGAAAACCGGCACGATTCCCTTCCCCACCGCCGGTTCTTATCAAGCCAGCACCGCAAAGCCAACCGCACCCTATACCCACCGCTGCAGTGTCTGCGGCAGAACCGATGTATCCGACCCCGATCTGGAATTCCGTTATTGCTCCCGCTGCAACGGCTACCACTGCTATTGTCAGGACCACATCAACAATCATACCCATATCCAATAAAATCAGCCGGGGCCCCGTCGCCCCGGCTTTCTTAAAAGAGGTGTTCATATGAGTAAGTATATTATGGCTTTGGACTCCGGTACCACCAGCAACCGCTGTATTCTCTTTGACAAAGCAGGTAACATCTGCTCTGTAGCGCAGAAGGAGTTTACCCAGTATTTTCCGCAACCCGGTTGGGTAGAACACGATGCCGACGAGATTTTTTCTACACAGTTGGAGGTAGCCAGACAGGCAATGGTCAATGTGGGTGCCACCGCTGCCGATATTGCATCCATCGGCATCACGAACCAGAGAGAGACTACTATTCTCTGGAACCGCCACACCGGACGGCCCATTCACAATGCGATTGTTTGGCAATGCCGCCGGACCGCGGATTACTGCGATCAACTGGTTGAAGAAGGTTGGGTCGAGCCAATCCGCCAAAAGACCGGTCTGGTACTGGACCCCTATTTCTCCGGCACCAAGATCCATTGGCTTCTTAACCATGTTCCGGGCGCAAAAGAGCAAGCGCAAAAGGGCGACCTGCTTTTCGGCACCGTGGAAACTTGGTTGATCTGGAAACTGACCGGGGGTAAAGTCCATGTGACCGATTACTCCAACGCCTCCCGGACCATGCTGTTCAATATTAACACACTTGCATGGGATAAAGAAATTTTAACGAAACTGGAGATTCCTCAATCCATCCTTCCGGATTCTATGCCCTCAAGTCATATCTACGGTCAGACAGATGCAGCATTTTTCGGGGCACCCATCGCCATTGCCGGCGCTGCCGGAGACCAGCAGGCCGCGCTGTTCGGCCAGACCTGCTTTACCCCCGGTGAATCCAAATGCACCTACGGCACCGGTGCCTTTCTGCTGATGAACACCGGCGATCAGCCGATTCTTTCCAAAAACGGTCTGGTCACCACCATTGGTTGGGGATTGCATGGTAAGGTCACTTATGCCTTAGAGGGTTCTATCTTCGTAGCTGGTGCGGCGATTCAATGGCTGCGGGATGAACTTCGGTTCATCGACTCCGCATCCGACTCCGAATACATGGCCCGGAAAGTGACCGATACCAACGGCTGCTATGTTGTCCCCGCCTTTACCGGTCTCGGCGCACCTCACTGGGATGCCTATGCCCGGGGCGCTATCGTAGGTCTGACCAGAGGCACCAATAAGAATCACATCATTCGTGCTACATTGGATTCTCTGACTTATCAAGTCAATGATGTTTTGAAAGCCATGGAGGCCGATTCCGGCATTTCCCTCGGTGCGCTGAAGGTTGACGGTGGTGCTGCCGCCAACGGCTACCTTCTGCAGACCCAGGCCGACATCAACGGCGGTGAAGTGCTTCGTCCCAAGTGTGTGGAAACAACCGCCATGGGCGCTGCTTATCTGGCAGGTCTTGCCGTAGGATTTTGGACAGATCTGGACGACATACGGGCCAACTGGGCAGTGGACCGCAGCTTCACACCGGGAATCACCGAAGATGCCAGACAAGAGCGCATCTGTGGTTGGCATAGAGCCATTGCTTGTACCCGTGGTTGGAGCCGCTGATATAGTTACACGGAATGCACCGATGGATGCATTCCGTGTTTATTATTTATGCAGGAAAAATATTGGTCACAATCAGCAGGATCGGCAGCACCAGTGAAAACAGGCTGATCAGCCATGGATACAGTGTCCGCCGCGAGCAGAACATCATCAGCAAACAGGCCGCTGTCACTGCCATACACCCCATTGCCGCCGTTTCCCTTTCTATCATGTGGGCATAATTACCGGACTCCTGAAGCAGCAAGCCCACCGCCGGCGGCAGTTTTTCCATTGCGATCCCATACAGCCGCACCGCAAGCCACACCACCGGAACTGCAAGAAACAGTTTTCTCATATGGTATAGAACTTTACCGATCACACTGAGCACGCGGCCGGTCTTATCGAATACCGCCTTTGTCTTCTGCCAAGATGTCCCTTTCCCGGTTGTTTCTGGCTGATTCACTTTTTCTTTCATAGCCGCGTCACCTCTTTCAGTACACTTTCTGTAATACTAACACAAGACCGCTTCAGATGCAAGTATCAGCCGCGTTTATTATCCTGATATAATACTGCAAGGCCCTTTACCAGCAGATCTTTATCGTAGATCATAGGTGTACGGCACATGGGTGTTACAAACTTACCAATACCGCCTGTGGCGATCACCGTTGTCTGATACCCCAGTTCCTCTTCCATTCGCTGCACCATCCCGTCGAGCATGCAGGCAGTACCCATCATAATGCCGCTGCGCATACAATCTATGGTATTTCTGCCGATGGCCTTTTTGGGCTGATCCAGCTGCAAGCCGGGTAGCAAAGCAGTTCTGTCTGTCAGTGCATCCATAGATATCTTGACACCCGGGCAGATACAGCCTCCTACCAGCGCGCCGTTTTTATCCAACACCACCATGGTGGTAGCCGTTCCCATATCAATAATGATCATAGGTGGCTTATGCTCCCGCAGCGCTGCCACGCAGCCAACAACAAGGTCCGCACCGGTCTGGCTGGGATTTTCCAGCAGAATGTTCAAACCGGTTTTGAGTCCGGGACCGACTACCAGACTTTGCTTTCCTGTGAGTTTTTTCACTGCTGTCTGCATAGAATTCAGCACCTGGGGTACAACAGAGGCAATAATCGAACCTTCAATATTCTCAACCTTGACCCCATATACATCCAGAAGGATCTTTAGATCCACGCAATACTGGTCAGAGGTCTTTGTGGCTTCTGTCCGAAGTCTGGCTTCAAATACGATCTCATCGCCCTCTACGCCGCCGATCACAATATTAGAATTCCCAATATCGATGGTTAAAATCATGGTATTTCCTCCAAATCCGACAAATGCAGAATTTTACAGTTTGTAATTACGCCGTTATCCACTTCCAGCAGACCTGCGCTTCCTCCTGAGGAACCACAGGCACCGGGGTTCATCACCCATAGGCCATCTTCCTCCTGATGGCAATCCGCGATATGCGTATGCCCATACAGCACAACCTGCGCACCCAATTTTCTGGCTTCCAGCAAAAGTTTATACCGGTTCTGCTTGACATTGTGCAGATGCCCATGGGTCATATACATCTTCACGCCGCCCACCGGGTAACACCGCACCTCCGGCTCATAACGGATCATACGGTATTTGTCGCAGTTGCCGGGGACTTGATGGATCCGGATATGGGGATTTTCCTCCGCCATAGCTTCACCGTCATCGAAATAATCCCCTAAGTGAATCATCGCATCCGGCTTCACCGAACGAATGCATCTGCGCATAAAGCTGAGTCCCGAATGGGAATCTGATAAAACAAGTATTTTCATAGTTCACCAACTGTTCTATGTGCGCATATAGTAGTAGTGTTCGAACAAGTATGATCCTTGCGCTGCATCTATTATAGCAGGCATTTTGACAGGAGGCAATCGAATGCAGAAAAATTCACAGAATTTTTCCATGCAGGAGGCCCTGCGTCTGGCAAACAGTGATGCCGGGCAGCGGCTTCTTGCCATACTGAAGCAATCCGACAGCAAGCAGCTGCAACAAGCCATGGAACAGGCTAACGCCGGGAATTTTGAAAGTGCGCAAAAAGCGCTGTCTTCCTTGATGGCATCTCAGGAAATAAAAGACCTGTTGAAAGAGCTGGGTGGTTAGTATGGATTCCATGGAAGATAAGATCGGCAGTATCCTCCAGAATCCGGAGATGATGCAAAAGATCATGGCAATGGCCCAGAGTTTGAACGCTTCGCCAGCGCCGGAATCGCCAAAAGAACAGCATCCAGCATCACCTATACCCGATATTGATCTGGGCATGCTGCAAAAAATCTCCGGACTTGCCAAACAGGGCACCATTGACAACCAACAGCAGAACCTGCTTCGGGCACTGCATCCTTACTTAAGCAGCCAGCGGATCCAGAAGCTGGAAAATGCCATGCGGGCCGCCAGAATGGCAAAGATCGCCGCTTCTGTTCTGGGTCCTCAGGGAATCAATCTTCCTTTTTCCAGGTGATAAGCATGTATAACCGGTATATTCCACAACCCGACGGCAGCTTTCGCCGAAACCGGATGTCCGATCAAAGCAGGCCTGTGCCGCCACGAAAACCGCAACCGGAAGCAAACAATTGCCCACCGCCTCCGGAACCAGTTTGCCCGCCGCCGCCAAAACCCATACCGTCCAAACCGGAACCCCGCAGGCAAAAACAGGACAAATCTCCCCAAAGCAGTGTCGGTGGATTTTTGAAACAGCTGCTTCCAAAGGATTTTGACACCAGCGATCTGATCGTGGTGCTGCTGCTTCTTTTAATGGCAGGCGATTGCCCAGAAGATCAGAATACTGCACTGCTGACCTTGGCGATCTACTTATTCTTATAAAAAACGAAGGCCCGATGGGCCTTCGTTCCAATTTTATTTTGCCACAAAGCCGACCTTCTTGTAGACCTTGCGCAGAGTCTTTTCGGCTACATAGGAGGCCTTCTGGGCACCGTCGCGGTAGACACTTTCCAAATATGCCTTGTCCTTCATCAGCCGCATGGACTCTTCCCGGATGGGGCGCAGATGTTCTACAACTGCCTCACCAACCTTAGGCTTGAAGGCTCCGTAGCCGCAGCCGGCAAACTCAGTTTCGATCTGCTCAAAGGTCTTTCCGGTAACAGCAGAGTAGATAGTCATGAGGTTGGCAACACCGGGCTTATTTTCCTTATCATAACGAACGCAGTTCTCAGTATCGGAGTCGGTGATAGCACGCTTAAACTGCTTCATGATCACTTCCGGAGGATCCATCAGCAGTACCCGGCCGGTGTCTTCGTTTTCAGACTTAGACATCTTTGCCAAGGGATTTGTGAGACTCATAACTCTTGCGCCCACCTTGGGGATGAAAGGCTCGGGGATCTTGAACACATCGCCGTAGATGCTATTGAAGCGGCGGGCGATGACATGGGTCAGCTCCACGTGCTGCTTCTGATCTTCACCAACAGGCACCAGATCCGGCTGATACAGCAGGATATCGCCCGCCATCAAGCTGGGATAGGTAAAGAGGCCTGCGTTGATATTATCGGCATTCTTGGCAGACTTATCCTTGAACTGGGTCATGCGGCTCAGCTCACCGAACATGGAATAGCAATGCAGCTCCCAACCCAGCTCAGCATGCTGATGGACATGGCTCTGGATGAACAGGGTATTCTTTTCGGGGTCCAGGCCGCAGGCAATGTACTGGGCCAGCTGTTCCAAAGTACGGCGGCGCAGGTCGGCAGGATTCTGACGCACAGTAATAGCATGCAGGTCCGCCATAAAATAAAAACAATCAAACTGATCGGCACGCTCGGCCCAGTTCTTCACAGCGCCCAGGTAAGAACCCAGAGTCAGATCGCCGGAGGGCTTGATGCCGGAAAGCATTCTTTTCTTCGGTGCGGCAGCTTCAGTCAAAATCTCGCTCATAATTTTCACGCTTCTTTCCAGATGTTATTGGAACATTCTAGCACAGTTGCGCCCATTACGCAAGGGTATTTTCTCCCAGAACGGGGGACAACGGGATATTTTAACTATGGGGTAATTGATTTCTTTGCGCGCCTGTGCTATACTTTATGCCAGAATTTATGCAAAAGAGGTAAAAAGCTATGGATTATCAAGTATTGGCTGATCTGCTTTTCCCCCATGTGACCGAGACTGCCGAAGAAATGGAGGCTCGCTTCCCCGCCCGTGAGCTGCCTGAAGGTGCTATCGTTTCCCGTATGGCACCCTCTCCCACCGGTTTCGTCCATTTGGGCAATCTGGTTCAGGGTACCATTTCCGAGCGGATGTGCCACCAGTCCGGTGGCGTTCTGTTCCTGCGTGTAGAAGATACCGATGCCAAGCGGGAAGTTCCCGGTGCTGTCGAGGTTTTGATCGACACTTTAAAGCATTATGGTATTCAGTTTGACGAGGGCGCTACCCACGACGGTGACAACGGCATTTATGGCCCCTACCGTCAGCGTCAGCGCGCTGCCATCTATCATGTATATGCCAAGAAGCTGGTTTCCGAGGGTCAGGCATACCCCTGCTTCTGCACCGAAGAAGAGCTGGGCGCCATGCGTGAACAGCAGGAAGCTGCCAAGGAAAACTTCGGCTACTACGGCAAATATGCCACTTGGCGTGACCGTTCTCTGGAAGATGTGAAAGCAAAGTTAGATGCCGGTATGCCCTGGGTTCTGCGCTTCCGCTCCACCGGTTCCATCGAGAATCAGTTCAAGTTCGACGATCTGGTCAAAGGCAAGCTGACCATCACCGAAAATGACATTGACCATGTCCTGCTGAAGTCCGACGGCATCCCCACCTATCACTTCGCCCACGCCGTGGACGACCATCTGATGCAAACCACCCATGTTGTCCGTGGTGACGAGTGGATGGCTACCCTGCCTTTCCACATCCAGCTGTTTAAGGCTCTGGGCTTCAAGCTGCCCAAGTATGTCCATATCGGACCGCTGATGAAGATGGACGGCACTTCTAAGCGCAAGCTCTCCAAGCGGAAGGATCCCGAACTGGCACTAACCTACTATAAAGCAGAAGGCTTCCCCATCGCCGCCGTCCGGGAATATATCATGACAATTCTGAATTCTAATTTCGAGGATTGGCGCCGGGCAAATCCCGATGCGGATCTGGACGAGTTTAAGTTCAGCCCCAAGAAGCTGAACCCCGCCGGCAGCCTGTTTGACTATGCCAAGCTGACCGACGTTTCCAAGAATGTCATTTCCAAGATGGCCGCAGCCACTGTTTATGAACTGCTGACCGCTTGGGCACAGGAATTCGATCCCGACTTTGGTGCAAAGCTGGCTGCTGACCCCGCTTTCGCCACCGCCATTCTTGCCATTGGCCGTGGCGGTAAGAAACCCAGAAAGGATCTGGCCGTTTGGAAGGAAGCCAAGGAATACATGGGCTTCTTCTATGACGAGTATCTACAGACTCCCGTCTTTGATGAAAAGCTCAGTGCCGCTACCATAACCGATATTCTGAACCGGTTCCTGGAAAGCTTTGATTACGCTGACGATGCCAACACCTGGTTCGAAAAGGTCAAGGCACTGACCGAAGCCATCGGCTTTACCGCCGACATGAAGGCTTACAAGGCCGATCCCACCGCCTTCCCCGGCACTGTGGCAGATGTATCCGCTGCGATCCGTATGGCCGTTACCGGCAAGACCAACTCTCCCGACCTGTATACCGTAATGCAAATTGTGGGCAAGGAGGGCAACGCCTGGCGCATCCGCGCCGCTATTGCAACTCTTAATTAAAGAAAAGGCTCCCCTTGTCAGGGGAGCTGTCAGCCGAGCAGGCTGACTGAGGGGTAGTTTCTCTCCCCCAGTCTTTTGCTTCGCAAAATCCAGCCCCCTCGTCAGAGGGGGCCTTTTTGTATTAGATTCGAATCAATTCGTATTCCTTGCTGCCAAGGCCAATCTTAACGCCATGTTCGATGGCAGCAATGCCGTTGGTTGTGGGATGGATAGACCGGAAATGGTCTCCCAGATCAACCTCTGCCTCACCAAGCTTACTGTACTTCACAGGTTTTTGTGCATTGACCGCATCAGCGCAGGCCATATCCAACGCAACAGGGTCAAAAGAAGCAAAGATACCCACATCCGGCACAATCGGTACATCATTATACCCGTGGCAATCACAGCTTGGTGATACATCCATAACAAAGCTGATATGGAAGTTCGGACGGTCTTGCACTACCGCCAGTGAGTACTCGGCGATCTTACACGCCAAAACATCATTGGATTCGTCGTCCGCTGCACGTATTGCGTCCATGGGACACATGCCCAGGCAGCGACCGCAACCAACACATTGATCGTGATGGATAAAAGCTTTCTTATCTTCAATGGCAATGGCATTATGGGCGCAATTCTTCCGGCAGATACCGCAGCCTACGCAGCGCTTCTCCTTGACAAAGGGTTTTCCCGCGCTGTGCATCTCCATCTTGCCGGCCCGGGAACCGCAGCCCATACCCAGATTTTTCATAGCGCCGCCAAAACCCGCAGCCACATGCCCCTTGAAGTGACTCATGGAAATGATAATGTCTGCATCCATGACTGCACGGCCGATCTTCGCCTCTTTGACATACTCACCCGGAACACGCACCAAAGCTTCATCCGTTCCCTTGATGCCGTCACCGATTACCACATGGCACCCCAAAGCAAAGGGATTGTAGCCGTTTTCATAGGCTGTGTCCAGATGGTCCAAGGCATTCTTCCGTCCGCCTACATACAGTGTATTGCAATCGGTCAGAAATACCCTGCCACCCTGTTCTTTGATCAGATCAACAATGACCTTAGCATAATTGGGACGCAGATAAGACATGTTACCCGGCTCACCGAAATGGATCTTAATCGCCGTGTAACGGTTTTTGAAATCGATATTCTCAAGCATACCTGCCTGCTTTACAAGTCTTGCCAGTTTCTGTTGGAGGTTTTCCCGGTAGTTCGCGCGAAAATCAGCAAAGTAAACCTTGGATGCCGCCATATTTGTTTCCTCCCAATTTAGTTTTCTTTAGTATACAAAGAATTGGTTGCGATGTCAACGAATTATTGTCTGGAATATCACGACAATTCATGACAAAAAAACTTTCGGAAATTCAAAAAAATGTGTTGACAAAATGGAGCTGACATGGTAATATATCCAAGCGGTTGGGAAATCCCCATCGAACAAAATATGCGCGAGTGGTGGAATTGGTAGACTCGCTAGATTCAGGTTCTAGTGTTCACTGCGGACGTGCGGGTTCAAGTCCCGCCTCGCGCACCAAAAAATAAAGGACATCCAAACGGATGTCCTTTATTTTTTTATTGTGGCAAAAGGGACTTTAACCGATCAAATGCGGTGCGGACGAGCACCGCCGGCGAGGGCTGGACCGAGCCGAACCTTTATTTTCGCCATCGGTGAAAATGCAAATCAAGTCCCGCCTCGCGCACTACAACATAACCGAAAATTTCCGATTGCAATACACCAGCTTTTCTCCTATAATACTATCAAAGATAACACAAACATGATATACCGCAAAGGAGGTAACCCGAATGGAGTTTCTTCCCATCAACAAAAAAGATATGATCGCCCGGGGCTGGAATCAGTGCGACTTTGTATATGTCATCGGCGATGCCTATGTTGACCATCCGTCCTTTGGACACGCCATCATCAGCCGTATTCTGGAAAATGCCGGCTATACTGTGGGCATCATCTCCCAGCCTAACTGGAAAGACCCAAAATCCATTGATGTCTTTGGCCGCCCCCGTCTGGGTTTTCTGGTCAGCGGCGGCAATATGGACTCCATGGTCAACCACTATTCCGTTACCAAGCATAAGCGGAAAACCGATGCTTTTACTCCCGGCGGTGTCATGGGCAAGCGACCCGATTATGCAACCATTGTCTACTGCAATCTGATCCGCCAGACCTACAAGGATGTTCCCATCCTTATTGGCGGCATTGAAGCATCCCTTCGTCGTCTGGGTCATTACGACTACTGGTCGGAGAGCATGAAGCGCTCGGTTCTTCTGGATAGTCAGGCAGACCTGCTGATGTACGGCATGGGTGAAAAGAGTATCGTTGAAATTGCGGATGCTTTGAATTCCGGCATGGATGCCAAAGACATCACCTACATTGACGGCACAGTTTTCAAAACAACCGACTTGGATGAAAGTCTGCCTACCATCGTGCTGCCCAGTTTTGATGAACTAAAGGCCAATAAGCGTAAGTATGCCGAGTCCTTCAAAATTCAGTATGGTAACTGTGATCCATTTACTGCCAAGCGGCTGGCAGAGCCTTACGGTAAGGAATATGTGGTGCAGAATCCCCCGCAGAAACCACTGACCACGGAAGAGATGGACGCTGTCTATGCCCTGCCCTATTGCCGCACATACCATCCCAGTTATGAAAAAGCCGGTGGTGTACCCGCCATTGAAGAGGTCAAATTTAGTTTAGTCAGCAACCGTGGTTGCTTTGGTGCCTGCTCTTTCTGCGCCTTGACCTTCCACCAAGGGCGCATTATTCAAACCAGAAGCCACGAATCCATTCTGACAGAAGTCGAGGTTATGGTCAAGGATAAGGACTTCAAAGGTTATATCCACGATGTAGGCGGCCCCACTGCCAATTTCCGTCACCCAGCCTGTGAAAAGCAGCTAAGTAAGGGCGCCTGCGGGGGACGGCAGTGTCTGTATCCCACTCCCTGCAAAAACATGAAAGCCGATCACAGCGATTACATTGCCCTGCTTCGTAAACTCAGAAAACTGCCCGGTGTTAAGAAGGTCTTTGTCCGCAGTGGAATCCGCTTTGACTACCTGCTGGCAGACAAAAAGGATACTTTCTTTAAAGAATTGGTACAGCATCATATTTCCGGACAGTTAAAGGTTGCCCCCGAACATGTCTCCGATGCCGTGCTGGACCGGATGGGAAAACCCAGAAATGCTGTCTATAACCGCTTTGTGGATAAGTATTTTGCACTGAACAAGCAGTACGGCATGAATCAGTATCTGGTTCCCTATCTGATGTCCAGCCACCCCGGTTCCACCTTGAAAGAAGCCATCGAACTGGCAGAATATATCCGGGAGATGGGATATAACCCGGAGCAGGTTCAGGACTTCTATCCCACCCCCTCTACCCTTTCAACGGTCATGTACTATACAGGCCTTGATCCCAGGACCATGGACAAAGTCTACGTTCCTACAGATCCCCATGAGAAAGCCATGCAGCGGGCACTGATCCAGTACCGCAATCCCAAGAATTATTATCTGGTCCGGGAAGCGCTGCTGGCAGCTCACCGAGAGGATCTCATTGGTTCCGGACCCAAATGTCTGATACGGGCTATCCCACCCAAAACCGGCAAACCCACTGCCCCACCACCCAAGGCACCGCCAAAAGGCAAATCGGTGCCAAAGGTTGCTGCAAAAAAGCCTGCTGCAAAAAACATCCCCTTCCAAAAGAAGAAACGCTGATAAGTCAGCAAAAAGGCCTAAATCCCGTTGCTGGGGATTTAGGCCTTTTTCATACCGATCTGCTTGCTATCTCAAACCTTACGCAAATTTTTATATTTTTCTCTAAACTCTTTCGGCGAAACGCCACATTGGTTTTTGAACACTTTGTAGAAGTAACTTTGACTTTGGAATCCGCAAGAATAGCATATTTCCAGTATCCCGGAATTCGTATGGAGAAGCAAATTGGATGCATAGTTTATCCGAAGCTCATTGATATATTCCGCGGCAGTAAACCCGCAATATTTTTTGATGCTCCGTGACAAATGTTCACGGCTTTTTTCGCTAAGCGATACCATTCGCTCTATTCCCCCGGCAAAATTGTCCGGACTTTCCATTTCAAGCAGCAATTTTGAAAGCCAATTTGGTACCTCATTGTCCGTTTTCTTTGGTATCTGAAAAAAGAATTGGACAAAAACATCCACTAGGATCGCGCGCATACGCAGTTTCAGTGCTTCCCTGTTTTCCCAATTTACGATGCTAAGCTCACTGATTTGTGAGCGCAGCCTTTCTTTTTGAAGTTTTGTTAAGGACGTTGTAGGAGGCATATCACAAAGCAGCAATTGTTCTGCCGGACAACTATCAGACAGATAATCAAATAACAGTTGGGCTGTCTCCCGTGTAAATGCAAAATTGATATATTCCGTTTTCTTACTTTCCGGCGTTTCATACAAAAAGCCGTGCTGATCGTTCGGCCGTATAAAAACCATACTGCCTTCCGGTAATTTTTGCACGATTCCATTCACTTCATGGGTCACTAAACCCGATATTGTCACAAAAATCTCATAAAAATCGTGACAGTGGGGATTGTAGGTATCATTGGTGCCATAGACATAATGATACCGGCAATCGGCACCCTTATCAATACACGTATCCGCACTTAATCGTTTGTACTCCACAAGTAGTCCCCCCTTGCAAATATCACTATAGTAGAATTATGCTATCACTATATCGGTAGATTTGCAAGAAGATTTTTTGTAAGATTGGATTATAGCAACACCTACTTTTAAAAAGGGAGCTTAACACTATGAAAGAATTACATTTGCTTTGCAACGCACATCTAGATCCTGCCTGGCTCTGGCGATGGAACGAGGGTATGGCAGAGGCCATTTCCACATTTCGTGTGGCTGCTGACTTCTGTGAGAAATATGACGGTTTTGTTTTCAACCACAATGAGGCAGTTCTCTACGAATACATCGAAGAACATGACCCGCACCTTTTCGCGCGAATTCAGAAGCTTGTGGCAGAAAAGAAATGGGCAATCGTTGGCGGCTGGTATCTGCAGCCTGATTGTGTTATGCTTTCAGGTGAAAGCTTCATTGACCAGATCAACCTTGGCCGGGAATTCTTCTCAAGCAGATTTGGTGTAACAACAGAAACTGCCATCAATTTTGACCCCTTCGGTCATTCCAGAGGACTTGCCCAGATCTTAAAAAAGTGCGGGTATAAAAACTATATTTTTATGCGTCCTTGTGGTGCATATCCGGGTAATTTTATCTGGGAGGGCTACGATGGAAGTCAGATCTTCGCCCACGGTCTTTACTTCGCATACAGCACCCATAAAGGTAAGGCTTTGCAGACAATCAAAGAGTATCTGCAGACTGATCCCACTGATATTGGACTATGTCCATGGGGCGTCGGCAATCATGGCGGTGGTCCCTCCAGAATCGATTTGGAGTCCATCAACGAATTCCAAAAAACTTCCGATGTTCGCATCATTCACTCCACAGCCGACGAATATTTCAAAAAGATAGACAAGACGGATCTCAAGGTTGTCAAGGAATCTCTGATCCCTTGGGCTGTCGGTTGCTATACCTCCATGGTAAGGATCAAACAGGCGCATCGCCGGCTTGAAAATAAAATCGCAAAAACCGAAAAGATCATGAGTTACGCAAATATGACCTCGGATGTTACATTTGATCTGGGAGAATTGAAGAAGGCTAAGAAGGCACTTGCTTTCTGTCAGTTCCACGACATTCTTCCCGGTAGTGGAATCCGGCCTGTGGAAGAAGACGGTTTACGGACGTTTGCATACGGCGAAGAAATTGTAGACAAGCTGTATAATAAAGCCTTTATGAAGCTCTGCGAAGGTCAGGTGAAAACAGCTGATGGAGAAATCCCGGTTATGGTTTTCAATCCCCATCCTTACGAAATTGAAGGTGTCTTTGAAGTCGAATTCTTGCTCCAAAACCAGAACTGGAACGAAGATGAGATCACCATTGCAACCGCATATGATGAACAAGGAAACAAGCTTCCCACACAAAACGAAAAGCCTGAATGCACAATTAACCTTGATTGGGTTAAGAGAATCAGTTTTGTGGCAAAGGTCGCGCCGTCGTCTATCAGCCGTTTTAACTGCAAGTTGGAAGTTTTCAAGAAATCCGATATTCCGGAATATATGTATACTGACGATTCTGTGACTATAACCAACGACAGAATGCGTGTATCCATAAGCAAAAAAACTGGTCTGATTGAATTCTACGAAGTCGATGGAAAACGCTATATAGAAAACAGCGGTATTTTGGAAGTGTTCAAGGACGACGAAGATCCTTGGGGCATGAATGTTAACGATTTCAAAAACTACGAAGGTTGCTTTAACCTGATGGAAGGACAGGATGCCAACGCATTCATTGGATATCCCGAAGAAAGTACACCCAGTGTACGTATTGTCGAAAGCGGAGATGTCAGAACAAAGGTCGAAGCATTGTTTACTTATGGCCGCTCCAGCGCCATAGTTACATACACAATCCCCAAGCAAGGCGCATATATCGATGTGAATATCGTTATGTACTCTAATGAGCCTAATAAAATGATAAAATACAGAATTGACTCTCTGGTTCAGGGCAAACCCTACGGTGAAACCGCTTTCGGTTACGAAGAACTGTATAATGACGAAAGAGAGGCCGTGTTCCACAAATGGTGCGGCATCAAAAACGGGGGCGATGCTTTGTATGTGGTAAACAACGGCATTTATGGTGGCAGCTTCACAGATAGCTGTATCAAGCTTTCCCTGCTGCGTACCCCGATCTATGCGGCACATCCCATCCAAAAAAGGCCAATCGCGCCCCATGACAGATTTGTCAATCACATCGATATGGGCGAGCGGCATTTTTCCTTCAGAATCACTACTGAAAAGAACATCGCCCGTGCAGCGCAGATTTACAACGAAGCGCCCGAATTGATCTCCATTTTTACCTCAGGGGAAGGCGAAAAGAAAAACAGCACCGTCACCATCGATAATCCCGAGGTCATTCTGTCCTCCTTCAGAACAAACGGTGACAATTATGAACTGCACCTATACAACGCCGCAGATCACGAGAACGATGCGGTGCTGTCTATTCCTGCAACCAGCACAACAACAGCGCTGCACTTTGGAAAGCACGAGCTTAAAATTATTCACATTTAATCTCCGTTGCCGTATGAACCCCCGCCATAAAGATGAAAGAGTCCCGAAATCAAAAGATTTCGGGACTTTTCCTACCATTTAATTAAATTACCTGAATTCCCAGAATGTCGCAAAGATTCTGCATCAGTTCGCTATTATCGCCGTAGGAAATGATGTAGTGTTGGCACATTACCTTCTGCGCAAAGTCTTCCACATCGTCCAAGAGAATCTCCAGACCGGGCAGCTGAGGTGCAGGCTGAGTCCAACCGGCTTCCTCCCACTTCCGGGGCGTGATACCCTCACCAACGACCATATGCATGTAGTACTGGCCATCGATGCAGGTCAGACGGCACATGGTTACCTGGCCGGTCTTCACCTTGCTGACATTCAGAATGCCTTCAGACAACTCACCGAAGGCAGCGGGCATAACGGTAACACCACCATCTGCCACCTCTGCGGGGATGTAGTCCGGCACACCGGCCAGAACACGGTCGGTGAAGAACTCATAGAACTCAAGATAGAATGCGCACTGACCGGTCAGATACTTGACCATCAGCTGTGTGATGTTGCCCAGAGAATCGTTCTCGGGGGTGGTGCAAAGCTTTGCCTCATCTGACAGCAGCATCAGAATGGGTGCGGGCGGGAAGCCCAGAAGCTTCTTCATGCCATCCACGTCCTTCAAAGAAATGGCCTCATAGCCGCGCTCGTCGCAAATGGACTTGATCGCCAGATAATAACCGGCAGCCTTCTTCATGCTCTCGGGGTCGGCAGGCTTCAAGAAATTCCACTTTGCCATGGGGTCGTCGATGACAGCCTGCACAGCGGCAGGATCCAGCTTTTCATAGCGTTGCTGAATTTCCAGCATTTCGAAGGTTTCGATCTCGGGACCGATCTCCCGCTTCAAAGAGCCGCCGTCGTAAAGGGTGCCATAGAGGTTCATGTCACGGTAACCGGCCATACCGCCACGGGCATGACGCAGCTTAGCTGCGGCACCGGCAGCAACCGCATAGTTGTAAACGGCCTTGGTCTTGCTGGGCAGACCGATAATATCATAGATGTACTTGAAATCATAACCCAGATCGTAGAAGGTCTTCCGCAGTGCGGTGGTGCCTGCCTGATCGGCAGTAGTTACCAGACGGTCACCCTCCATCCAGCCGCACAGGCCCCAAAGGACCATAGGCTTATGGCGGAAATGCTCGGTGACCTTCACAACCGCGTGGGTGGGAATCCAACCGGCGATGCACAGGATCAGCACATCGAAGGCTTCATTTTCCAGTGCGGCAACGGCCTTCTTGATATCCTTTTCCTCATAGTCATCGGTTACAGGATACACACTGACCATATCCAGACCTTCGGCCTTCAAACCGGCCTCAGCATCCTGGCACTTTTTCAGAATGATCTCCGCAGGGGTATTGACTTCGCCAAATCCGACAAACGCTGCTCTCATAGGCTTACTCTCCTTTTTCAAACATCTTGTTGATGGTGGTAATGGTCTTGCGGGTCAGCAGATCGCCGCCCTCATGACCGAACTGGCCGCTGCTGATATAGGCGCTGTAGTGGCCGCCCTGTTCTGCCTTTTCGGTGGGCAGGTAACCCATTGCACCGGCAGTCAGCTGCATAATGAAGGTCTGTTTGGCACGGGCACGAGCCTTCATCCGGTTGCCGTAATCCAGGAACAGCTCAAAGGGGTTTGTGGCGATGGCGATATCGCCCAGACGGATGATATGGACCTCGATGGGCTTGGTTTCCACAGTCTGCTGCTCCCGGTAACGGGCAATGGTACCGGCATAGACATGCATTCTGGCCGTATCTTCGAAAGTGAAATCCTTATCCTTATTCTTTTCCACAAAGTACTCGATTTCCCGAACGGCCTCATTGTACTCTTTGATGGTAGCCTTGCGGAGCGGCATATCCAGCGTAATCACCTGATGCTCAAATACGGCATCGGTCTGCGGCTCGCCCAGTTCTTCCATAACGGCAAGGATCTCATTGGAGACCCGCTTACCTACCCGGCGGCAACCGGAGAGATCAAACATAGAAGGATCCGCCACACGGTCGATGACATCGGGGCGCTTGATGTTGGGGTCATTGATAGGACTCTCCGGCTGTACCCAACGAACCAGGTCACGGGGGCACTGATCACCGCCAGCGCCGCACATGGGCAGCAGGAACAAATCTTCACCCAGTTCTTTGCGCAAATTCCGCTTCACCTCGCCCCAGTAGTCAGCAGAAATAAAGCTGCGATGCTCCAGAATCTGGCTGGGGCAGGCAATGTTGGCTACTACACCGGTAAGCTTATTTTCCTTGTTGTATACATACAGCAGCTCGATACCGGAGTCGTTGCCGCCCTCCAGCTGGGTGAAGGTTGCGGTGTTGGTATCACCCCACATCTGGGCGCTGCCATCATTGTAGCAAACACGGCGGCAGAAGCCAACAACAGCACGGCCAAAACCATTGGTAAAGCCGCCTTCTGCCCGGTTTTCCCATGCATTCTTTGCAGCCTTGGCGATGCGCACAGACAGGAAGAACAGAGCATCTTCGCTGGACATAACGCTGTCGTCTGCCTTGACGATGGGGGTATACTGCTTTTCCGGGGGCATAAATTCCTTCAGAATATCCTTAGCGCTGCTGCTGACACCTCTTCTGGTATAGCCAACAGAGGTATGGGTGTGGGTAGCGCCGATGATCAGATTCTCAACCGGAAAATCAGGGCACATTTCCAGCAGGTCACTCTTGACCTGATCGATCAGATACTGATTGACAGAGGTTAGGTCGCAGGAAACGATGATGGCGCTCTGCTCACCCTTAGAAATTGCCATAGCGGTGGCGGTGATTTCTGTTTCCACATGGTTGGAAATTCTTTCATAAAACTGACCGTAAACATTTACCTTTTTGTCGGGCACCAGGCTTTCCTCTGCCCAACCGATCAGCAATTCGCTCATTTTCGTGCTCCTTTTTATATGTAAATAAGTTTTAAGTTCTAATGGGACCCGGATCCAGTTCTACGGGAGATATGCCAATCATCGGAATCTCTCCGTACAGAGCCGCTACAAAGGCTTTCAGTTGTTCCGGAGCATCGTTGTATGCATTGACAAAGGTATCCGCGCTTTCCATGATATTGTAATGGACATAAGGATAACCCATAGATACGCCGATGGACTTTTCCGCACCGCTGGAGAAAGCATGCATATAGGTCTGGCACTCCTCACCAAACAAAGTCAGCCAACCCTTGGGCTGATGTCCGGCGATGTACACCGCATACAGGATCAGATCGCTGTCTTTATCGATTTCTTCCAGTTCCTCGTTGTTTTTGAGTCTTCTCTGCAGACGGACCTCTGCGCCTCTGGCTTCAAATTCCCGTTTTACCAGTTCAAGATTGCTAAAAAAGGAATCCTTGTGGGAAGAGCAAATGATCGTAACCTTCTTGATTTTTTCCTTATTCAGAGGCAGCAGGTTGTTTCCATCCCGTACCAGTGTGATGCTTCTTTGAGAAATCTCCTTGCAGATCTTCTGGGTTTGGGGAACCAGTTCCTCCGCTTTAGGGCCTTCCTTCCAGTATTCCTCGGTGAACATGCCCATCTTTTCTTTCATGTCCAGAACACGCTGACAGGCATCATCGATTCTGGACTCGGGGATCCTGCCGTCGAGGACCGCTTTTTCCAAAACATCCACCGCATGGATGGTACGAACGCCCAGCAGTACATCGTTGCCCGCCTTGATCAGCTCCACGATCAGGTCTTCCTCTTTATAGAAAGACACCAGGCCCGCCATAGCGATGGAGTCGGTAATAACAACGCCCTTGAAGCCCATCTTCTCTTTCAAAAGCTCTGTGATGATCTTGTAAGACAGCGTAGCCGGCAGGTATTTACCCTTCACCTTTGTATCATCTACCGCCGGGAACGCATGGTGGCTGATCATGACGGAATAAACGCCGTCATCCAGGACACCCTGGAAGATCTTTCCCTGCTCTGACCACCACTCTTCCTCACTGGAAAAAATACGGGCATTCACATAGTGGCTATCCCGGTATTCGTAACGGTCGCCGCCGGGGAAATGCTTGGCCGTAGCCGCCACGCCCACGGATTGCAATCCACGGATATAGGAATTGGCCAAAGTGACCATGCGGTCGGGATCGTTCTGGCAGTAGGAACGGGTATTGCTGCCAAATCTTCCGCAAATATCGACCACAGGGCCCCAGATCCAGTTGATACCCGCGCAGCGCAGTTCCCTGCCCACAGCCTGTCCCAGCTGGTAGGTCAATTCCGGAGAGTTGGCAGCGCCGATGGCGGCAGCGTTGGGAGTATTGGACAGATCCTTGATCGCCCAGCCGATTCCGCCTTCTGCGTCCGTGGCAACCAGTGCATGGATCTTAAGAGAGGCATCTTCCTCCAGAATCCACTGGCGGAACTCCTCGCTTTCGTCCTGATGTTCCGCTTCCCAAGAAATGTCGAAGCCCCGGCTTCCTGCGCCCGGCTGTACCCACAATGTACCAAACTGGCGCTCCCGCAAAAATGCGGCTTTTTCCTCTTTGGTACGCAGGATTTTGGGATCTACCTCTGTCTTTCGGTTAATATCATACTGATAGGGCAAAATGGTCTGTCCGATTTTTTCACGCAGAGTCATTTCTGATAATAATGGTTTTTTCATTTTCATTGACTCCTTGGTTTATTTCTCCAAAACATAACCGTCTTCATATTCCGAGTAGAAGATCGGACCTTTTTTCGCGGTGCTGACATTTCGGATCACAACATTTTCCAGATATTCTGGAGTCTCCACCATGGATTTGGTGATCTCACTTTCACGAACCTCATGGTTCTCACCCTTTTGCAGTTCGATCAGCGGCACCTGGCTGGTATTTTCCGCATCACAGTAGACTCCATCAATAGTCACATTGCGCAAAATAGCACCGGGTTTAAACCACTCAGACCGCGGAGAAGTGGAGATCGCGCATTCCGCTTCCTTGCCACAGAAAATATCCGAGATCACAGAGTCTGCCAAAGTCTGGTTCAGCATCACTGCCATACCATGATTGACATGGACATTCTTGATAAAAATACGGCTGGTTTCGCCGATCTGGGAAGGCCGCACCCTTGCCCATGCCTTCTGGCCGATACGCACCACGGTATTGGGTTTGCAAACAACGCCATCAGAAATATCTGTGACACCGTCGATGGTAACGTCATACAGTTTGATGGCGTCCATATTACGAAGTGCCACCGCTGCATAGTCCGTTGAGCAGGCCATTACATTGTTGATATAAACATGGTGGATATCATGACTCTTGCCCTCTACTGAATACTTTCTGAGCAGGAAGAAACTCATGAAACCGGTCAATGCCACAACATCATCGCCGCAGATTCCATAGATGTTTCTGATGGTTAGATGGTGGCAGCCGGCTCTCACATCGATGCCGTCCTGATTGGGATAATCGCCCTTTGCATCAAAGGTAATGTTTTCCAGCAAACCGTTGCTGCAGAAGATCAAGTGGATTGCCCACCACCGCTGGTTTTTCATGGTGATGCCGGTAATGGAGAAATGATCAACATTGTGCATCAAGATCAGATTATTTACCATAATGTGGGGTTTGCCGTCTTTTCCGGAGGTAGATTCGGTGTGACCATTATGAATCCAACCATCCATGACCGCATTGCCGACACCGGTAATGTGGATGTTACGCTGCTCCCCTTCCGGCTTGCAGCGGATCTCCTCGTTGTAGAAATTCTCATTCCGGAAGATGTTGTCAAAGCAGCCCTCTGCCTGCTTCATATAACAGTTGTCCAGCACGATCTGAATGTCACTGGGCAAAATGATGGCTTTGTCAATGATCCACTCTGCTGCACCGGTCCGCTCATTGATTCTGGGGATCACGACCTTGTTACTGCCGGTCTGCACAGCCAGCTTAACGGCGTTGTTAATGGATTCACTATCGGTCTGTCCCATGCATTCCGGACAATTAGGCGTATAATACTGTTTCATCATTGCAGTTCTACCTTTCTGTGTAAACAAAAATGGAAGTGTCAGAATACTGACACTTCCATTATATCGGATGAGTTTTTTCTGTCAACAAAACCGCCTTCGAAAGTTTTTCGTATTTTCAGGTCAGCCTGTTGCGACCATTTTCCTGCCCGCACAAAGTGTCACATGCATCACTTCCATTGCAAGCAGCGACAATGTACCCATATGGCCCAAATTGGAATCTATTTTCCCTCATTTCAACACCGTTTGACATGAGCGGTTCTACGTTGTATTTATGTATAATTTCAGCGGTCAAGCTTGCGTTTTTTGTATTCACCGCAACAAAAATTCGTTGTTTTTCGCTTACTCTTGCGTAAGATATGATATGTTCCGGCAAATTATTTTCAACCCATTCCATTGTTCCATTTTCTATCGCATCGCTTTCATGGCGGATCGTGTTGATTTTTCTTATAAACGCAAGCCTGTCCATCCCCTCTTTTGTAAAAGCCTTTGACCAGTTTATGGCACTGCGTTTGCCGTGATATCTATTGGAAAACATGCAGTTTTCCGCATCATCGCAAAATTCGTAGCCATTCCACAAAAAAGCAATGCCGGGATATGTATTTCCGATAACAAGTGATGCTTCAACTGCCTTGGTGCCAAGTACACATTCCAGCCTGTCCATATAACTGTCACTTGCCGTATCATGATTGTCCATAAACAGCAAAAGCTTTTTGTGATTCTCCCCATAATCTTTAAAATTCGCATGATAGAAATTGATAAGCTCGGTTGCCGGCTTATTTTCGGTCAATATATTTACCATTGTTTTTCTGAACGACCTGTCATACTGACCGGGCCAGCCGTAGCACCAGTCAAATACACCGTTGATAGACGCAGGCTCCAGGCCTTCATTTAAGGTAATAAGGCCGGGATGCTTGACTCTTATACGGTCGAAAGCCTCTTCCCAAAAATCAAGCGGTACTTGATCTCCCATATCACATCGGAAACCGTCCGCGCTCAGCTCATCTACAAGGTATTCCATATTGGAAATCATATATTTCCTCAATTCCTGATTCGTAAAATCAAGTCTTGGGAAGGGCCATCCCGCTGGTATCATAAAGCTTCCGTCAATATTTCTTACATAATACTCTGGATGCGCTTGTGCAAAAACAGCATTTCTTCCGCAATGCATGTAAACGAGGTCAAATATAACCTTCATTCCGCAGTTATGAATCTCTTCCACCAGTGCTTTTACATCATCGCTTGTTCCATATTCCGGATCAACACCAAAATAGTCCGCAATTTTATAGGGATTTTTCGGATTATAGGTTCCGGACAAACGCTGACGTTTACTCCATGTGCTGATATCCAAATCTTCATCCTGCACAAAAAACGGGCACAAATAAACGATATCAACGCCAAGTGACGCAATATGAGAAACGCGTTTTTGCGCCGCTTTCAGCGTTCCCTCAGGTGTAAACGACCTAAGGGCAAGCTGATAGATAATGATATTATTTCCCAAAAGAATCTCCTCCATGATTTTTCATGTGTTCTCAAAGGAACTGACACAATATTTTTGTTTATATCTTGATCATCCGTTTTTTTATGTGGTTTGTCAATAACTTCTTTTTGATCATTGTCATCGAAAAATTTTCGGTTTTCATGTCCTCTGATTGAATTCTAAAACGGTTTGCTATATAATGATCGTGATCACATAGTGAAAGGTATCGAATACGATGATAACTATGTCCAAAATTGCAAAACTGGCACATGTTTCCGTTTCCACCGTGTCGAAAGCATTTTCCATGAGTGCGGATGTAAACCCCGAAACAAGAGAAGTGATCTTCGATATTGCCAGACAGTACGGCTGTTTTAAAAAGTATTATCGGGCTAAGTATCCCAAGCAGGTAGTTGCGGTTATCTGTCCGGAATTAAAAAGCAGCTACTACAATTTTGCCCTTTCCCTGCTGCAGGCATATTTGGCAGAATATAACTGTGAGATCTGTGTCGCCTCCACCGGTTTTTCAAAAAAAGCCACACAGGAGCTGCTCGAATATTATGATCAGTACACCTCCGTAGACGGTGTAATTCTCATCAACGCCAGTGCCGAGATGGACCCGTGCATGGAGATCCCCGTGGTCGCGGTGTGCTCATCCGCCCGCTGCAACTGCAACGTATCTGTCACCACAGGTTTCAAGGATGGTCTGGCAGAAGCGATCGATTTTTTCCTAAGCAAGGGTGTAACGCAGATCGGTTTTGTGGGAGATGCGATCACCCGATCTAAGCTGAAGCTGTTCCGAACCCTGTTGGAGGAAAGAGGAATATGCCCGGATGAGCGCTTGATCAGTATTGCGGATGAGCGTTTTGAGCCGGGCGGTTACAGCGCTATGGAGAAGCTTTTTGCCTCCGGAAAGCTTCCACGCGCCTTGATCTGCGCGTACGATCATATGGCCATTGGAGCCATCCGCTGCATCTACGACCGGGGATTGACTGTTCCGGGCGATGTGGCAGTTTTGGGAATGGACAATATTCCGGAATGCAGCTATCTGAATCCGCCGCTATCTTCCATAGATTCCAACCTTGGCGACGCCTGCAAAAATGCCGCCGATGCCATGATGGATTGTCTTTTGGGAAATCCGACTCAAAAGACATTCAGTGTCCAGCCTCAGCTTTATCTGAGAAAATCCACAGAAATCTAACCAAAAACACGTTTTTTCCACAAAACAAAAAACAAATACCGAACCGGAATTCCCGGCAGGCGTTATACATAGGATGTTCCATACATCTGTAAGTTGAGGTGCTACTATGGAACATACTGCAAACCGCATTACGCTCAGAGGGACATTGGTGGAACTGCCGAAATTCTCCCACGAAAACCACGGACGCCGCTTTTTCCGCCTTTTTCTGGAAGTACCCCGCCTCTCGGGAACAACGGATATTCTTCCTATCATAGCGGAGGAAAGCCTGTTGGAAGATATCGACCCAAGCGGTGGCGAGATGATCACCGTCACAGGACAAATCCGATCCCATAACTGCCGCACAGAATCCACGCGGCGGTTAATGGTATTTGTATTTGCTTCGTCATTGTGTGCCGAAGATGGAGAGCCAATCAACGATTGTATTCTGGAAGGTCCTATCTGCAAGTTGCCTACCTATCGCCGTACACCCCTCGGCCGGGAGATCTGCGATGTGATGCTGGCAGTTCCCCGGGCCTTCCGGCGGGCAGATTACCTTCCCTGCATTCTATGGGGCCGTACAGCGCAGGAAATATCTACCTGTCAGGTCCGTGACAAAATCCGTATCTGTGGTAGGCTTCAAAGCCGCATCTACACAAAGCTTACGGACGAGGGCCCAATGGAACGCACAGCCTACGAGATTTCAGCCTTAACAGCTGAGATAACACAAGAAGATATGAGCGATTACGCATAACACGATACCCACAGCGGTCGGCAGGAAAAATGCCGCCGCTGTTTTTTTGATGCTTCCGGTTTCCCGGCGGATCGTAAGAAGCGTAGTGGCACAGGGCCAATGATACAGCGTAAAGACCATGGTACAAAGGGCCATCTGCCATGTAATACCGCTACCCACCAGCAAAGCGCCACTGACATCTGCTACACCCACAAGACTCCCTGCGCCTGTAACCGTCATCATGATCACCGGAATCAACAGTTCATTGGCCGGCAGTGACAGAATAAATGCCAGCAAGATGACACCGTTCATACCCATGATCCGACCAGCAGGATCCAGAAACACAGCAAAATCCATCATCATTTTGGTATTACCCAATATCCATAGTAACGCACCCATGGGTGCCGCCACCTTCAAGGCCCGCACCGATATCTTTAACGTACGGTCAATCAGTGACCGTACCAAAATCTGTCCAAGCCGGGGACGGCGGAAGGGTGGCATTTCCATCAAGAAGGTGCTGCTTTCCCCTTTCAGCAGAGTTTTGCTGAGCACCCCGGATGCTGCCATGGCTCCCACCATCCCCAAAGCCACGCAGGCTGCGACCACAAATGCCGCTCCGACACCGGGAAAGAACACACTCCCCAGTATGATCAAGGTCGGAAACCGCCCATTACAGGGCACCATAGCATTGGTTAGGATCGCTGCCAGACGTTCTCTGGGAGAATCTATGATTCTGCACCCCATAACACCTACCGCATTGCAGCCAAGGCCCATGCACATCGTCAACGCCTGCTTGCCACAGCCACCACACCGGCACATACTGTGATCCAGCAAAAAAGCCATCCGTGGCAGGTAACCCACATCTTCCAGCATAGTAAACAGCGGGAAGAATATTGCCATGGGCGGAAGCATAACCGAGATCACCCGGCTGCTTGTGGCGTATATCCCATCCAGCAATATGCCTCCAAGCCACGGTGGGAGATACGCCGCAAGGGGTGTTAAAAAAAGGTAGCCTGCTTCAAAAAGCCGTTCCAGAAGCTGTGACGGATAATTAGCACCCCATACCGTAAGCCAAACCACCACAAGAAGCAGACCGAACATCAGGCTGATTCCATGTCTTCGGCTGACCAAGATTTTGTCCAGAACCCGCCGCCATGATTGGTCCTTTGCTTTTTCCACCATGACACAGCATTCCGCTACCTTTTGTGCCTGCCGGACGGGATCGTCTGTCTTTCCTATATTGGGTTCTGTCCCTACTGTCTCAACGATTTTTTCAAGGAGTGCCTCGATTCCCTGTTTCCTGCCGGCAGATGCCAGCACCACCGGAACGCCCAGAACATCTGACAAAGTCTGTTCATCCACCCGAATACCCTGCGCCGATGCTTCATCCATCAAATTGACGCACACCACCGTAGGTCTGCCATGATTCAGTATCTGCAATGTCAAAATCAGGTTTCGTTCCAAGCAGCTCCCGTCACAAACCACAACGATACAGTCCGCTTCTCCATGTTGGATATACTCTGCAGCGATCACTTCATCCTCGCTGATACCGTCAAGGGCGTATGTACCCGGCAGATCCACAAATACAAATTCCCTGTCTATCTCTTTTCGTCTGCCCTCGGCAATGCCAACCGTCTTTCCCGGCCAGTTTCCGGTATGCTGGTTTAGTCCTGTCAAAATATTAAACAGTGTGCTTTTTCCAACATTGGGGTTGCCCGCCAGTGCCACCGTTATCCTTTGCTTCCGATCGTCTTTCATTCGTACCACACCCGGATCTTTCTCAAATCTTCCGTACGCAGGGCCAATACACTGCCCCGAAGTTCGATTGCTGTCACATGCCCCCAAGGGCAGCGGTAACGGCAGCACACTTTTGTGCCGGGCACCAACCCAAAGGCCTTCAAACGATGCCGAAGCTCCGGTGTTGTATTTATCTGCGTCACCACAGCAACCATGCCGGGCCGAACACAATCCAATCCGGTCTCCATCCGTATCCCTCCAAAACTTTGTTATGCCATCATATCCGCTGCGGGCAGTTTTTGTGAATGGAAAGAAAAATTACTTTTCTTATTGGTCACATTATGCTACAATGAGGCAAAAGGAGGCGAAGCTATGGAAGAAAAGGTATCCGCGATTATTGAAATACTGAAAGGCAAGTATCCTGACCCCGCCTGTGCCCTTCACTATGAAAAGGATTACGAGCTGATGATCGCTGTACGGCTGTCAGCACAGTGTACCGACGCCCGGGTCAATATGATCACACCTGCTCTGTTTGCTGCCTATCCCACTTTGGAAGCCATGGCTGCGGCACCAATCGAACATATCGAAGAGCTTGTACATTCCTGTGGTTTCTATAAGCATAAGGCTAGAGATATTGTTTTGGCATGTCAGATGCTTTTAAGCAAGCATAACGGCAAAGTTCCCGATAACATGGAAGCCCTTTTGGAGCTTCCCGGCGTTGGCAGAAAGACCGCAAATTTGCTTTTGGGCGATCTTTACAAAGAACCGGGTAGTGTGGTCTGTGATACCCACTGCATCCGTATCTGCGGCAGACTTGGATTGTCCCAGGGCAAAGAACCGGAAAAGGTGGAAAAGCAGCTTCGCGCTATCCTCCCGCCGGAAGAAAGCAGCGACTTCTGCCACCGGATCGTCCTGTTCGGCCGGGAGGTCTGTACTGCCCGAAATCCCAAATGCGGTGAATGTCCCTTGTCCATGTGGTGCACAGCTATATAAGCATATTCCCCCCTCGTCCTCATAAGATTGGGACAAGGGGGGATTTCTTTGAGTCGAAAATTGCCGATCTTTTACAGCGCGCTGCTGCTTACCGGAGTAAATCTGCTGCTGCGTTTGGTATCTACCTCCTTCCAAGTCCATATTTCGGCACAGATTGGGCCGGAAGGTGTAGGCCTTCTGCAGCTTGTTATGAGTGTAGGCGGTCTTGCCATGACAGCCGGGATCGCCGGAGTCAGAACAGCCACCATGTATTTAACAGCAGAGGAACTTGGCAAGAAACGTCCGCAAAATGTTACTTGGGTATTATCCGGTTGTTTCCTGTACAGCCTGCTTTTCAGCGGTACCATTGCAGTTCTTCTCTATACTGGCGCGCCCTTCTTAGCGGAAAATTGGATCGGCAATCCCCACACCGTAAGCGCTATCCGGTTGTTTGCGTTTTTCTTGCCGCTGGTCTGCCTGTGCGGCTGTATGACCGGCTATTTTACCGCCGCCAACCGCATCGGCACGCTGGCTATCGTTGAGATCTTTGAGCAGCTTTGCTATATGCTGGTAGCGATGCTGGCGCTGCATCTTTGGGCAGGTCAAGACCCGGAAAAAGCCTGTGCATCCGTGGTCCTTGGCAGCGGGATCAGTGCCTGCTTCACCTTGATATGCTTGAGTGTACTTCGGTTTCGTGAAAGACAAAAGGCCGGGCCCCGGATCCCGGTGGCATCCCGCCTGCTGCGAATCGCCATTCCTCTGGCATTGGCAGACGATCTGAAAGCCGGGATCTCAACCACAGAAAATCTGATGGTGCCCAAACGGTTGGCACTATATCCGGCAGAGGAAGCACCCCTTGCGGCCTTTGGGCTTGTCTGCGGCATGGTGTTTCCGGTACTGATGTTTCCAGCCGCTATCCTGTTCGCACTGGCAGAACTGCTGATTCCAGAGCTTGCCAGATGCAATGCAGCCGGCAGCAGCGTACGCATCCGTTATCTTGCAAAGCGCAGTTTAAAAATCGCGCTGCTCTATGGATGCCTGTGCAGTGGGATCATGTATCTGATTGCAGAGCCGCTGTGTGATGCGTTGTACGGCAATGCCACCGCCGGAAAGACATTACAACTATACAGCATTTTGATTCCCATGCTGTACTGCGATGCCATCGTGGATGCCATGGTCAAAGGTCTCGGTCAGCAGACCGCCAGCGTGCGCTACAATATTTTTACTTCTACCATGGACGTGACACTTCTATTTCTGCTGTTACCCCGTTACGGAATGGACGGTTACTTTTTCAGTTTCCTCATCACCCATCTGATCAATTTCATTCTAAGCCTGCGCAGGCTTCTGAAGATCATCCATATCAAAATACCCTTTTACATCCCCGCCTTTACTTGCACGGCCGCGTTGGCAGGCAGTTTTGGAGCATCTTTCTTGAACGGAATACCAGGTCGTATCGCCGCTTTTCTCGCCTTGAGTGGAAGCCTTCTAGTTTTATTCGGTGTCGTTTCCAAGGCGGATATCCGGTGGCTGAAAGGTCTCATTAAAAGGCAATGAACCGTATCACAAACAGACAACCCGGCCTGTTTCAAAAAACGAGCCGGGTTGCATTTTGTAATTTCTATATGGCTTTATCTTCCTGTGCGCGGCGGATCCGTTCTTCCAAGTAGAGGAAAGAGCCTTCATCCATTTCATAGTCGCAAAGAATCAGCTTTTTTGTCTCAGCAAACTGCTGCAGTTGCTCAATGCCGGTTCCTGTATACCGTTCATATGCCTTGGGAAGCAACACAGCATCCTTGTCTGCCAGCCATCCGTTCCAATCGGTAATTTGAGAGAATAACACCGGCTCAGAAAGAGAAACACTGTGATTGTAAGTATTGCAGGTCTCCTGCAACACTTTACCAAAACGCTCACTATGGCTCACGATCCCTACGGCAGTACCATGACGCATTCTGATGATCTTCGCCAAGCACCGGGGATTGGGCCGCAAGGCAATTCGTACCAGTTTTTCCTTCTGCGGAAGTACTTGACTCAAAACAGCCGCATGGGCAGTGGTCGTAACGATCAGGTCCATATTTTCCGCCATTGTATAAGGATATTCCAAGGCGTTGTCTACTAGATAGGAACAGACCTCAATATTACCCACATCCCGCAGCTGCTCCGCCATCTGGGACAGACTTTCCGGATTGCAATCCAGAACCGCCACCTTTAGAAGCGAAACCTGCTCCATCCGCTGCCGTAGCTTCAAATCCAGAAAGATGTTGACCTCCCCCGCGGAGAATCCCATCTCTTCCAGAGAATCCAGCAGATCGTCTATAGCTGCCATAGCCCGATCTTTCCGGCTGCCTGCATCCAATCGCTGCTGACAAATAAAGGTACCACGCCCCCGGATCTTTTCAATAAGGCCCTCATGCTCCAGCTCATCGTATGCCCGCTTAATGGTGCCACGAGCAACGCCCAATCGGTCAGAAAGTTCCTGAACGGTAGGCAACTGCACACCGGTATCCAGTGTTCCCACCTTCACCGCTGCACGGATCTTATCCACCAGTTGCTGATAAATGGGAATATCCAAGGTTTGATTGATCTGCCAAAGATCGTTCAACGAACCTACCCCCTTACTTCACATTGCAGATGGCATCCAGATGGGTGCCGTCCCGGTAGATGACCTCAGCCACCGCCCGATTGCCCTTGGAAATCCGTTTGGGCGTGCCGGTAATGCGCTCTGCCTTTTCCTTCAGTTCGTGGATATCCACAACTGGCAGACCGGCATTTTTCAGTTTCTGTGCCAGCTCGGTGTTTTTGGGATTGACCGCGATACCGCCTTGGGTAACCAGCACATCAATATCCTTACCGGGGGTGGAAATACACTGAACACGGTCAGTAACGATGGGCAGTCTTGCCCGGAACATAGGGGCAATGATCATACACAGCTTACTGCCTGCGGCCGCGTCACTGTGACCACCGGAACCGCCCATGATGTAACCATTGGAGTCCGTATGAACATTGACGTTAAAATCGGTATCGATTTCCGTAGCACCCAAAATGACCACATCCAAACTATCTACCACCGCACTGCGAACAGCGGGACTTGCATAGTGGAGGGCAGAGATCTCCCGATGGTTAGGGTTGTTGCGGATGGATTCAACTGCCTTCAGGTCAAAGCACTGGACATCCATTAGGCTCTGGAAGCAGCCGGCTTCCAGCATATCTACCATATATCCGGTGATACCGCCAAGGCCAAAGCTGCCCTTGATATTATCCCGGAGCATGATCTCTTTCAGGAATTTGGCGGCTGCCAAAGACGCACCGCCTGCACCGGTCTGGAAGGAGAAACCGTCCTTCAAAAGGCCGGAGTTCTCAATCACTTTCGCGGCATAGGAGGCCATCACCAGGCCCACAGGGTCACGGGTGATCTGGGTAGTGCCGGATACGATGCCCTTAGGATTACCAATGGCATCCACTGTGACAACATAATCTACATACTGCTCAGAGATAGAGAAGTCAGTCAGAGGATACGGCACCAGATTATCGGTGATGACCACAACCTTTTTGGCATGCATGGCATCGGCAAAGGCATAGCCCAAGCTGCCGCAGGCGGACTTGCCGTACTTGCCAGAGCAGTTACCCATGGGGTCAGCAGTAGGAGCAGCAATAAATGCTACATCGATGGGCGTTCTGCCCAGTGCGATATCACTGGGCCGTCCGCCGTGGGTACGAAACTGCACCGGATTTTCCATAATACCCCGGCTGATCTCCCGGCCAAGGCCGGCAGCCATATAGTCCGTCAAAATCGTAGTGACCACATGGTTTTCAATATGACCCAACAGCGGTGTATGGGTATCAAACAGAGAACTGGCATTGACCGTCAGATCCTTGATACCCAACTCTGCAATTGCATCCATGACCATGTTCAGAACAAAGTCACCGTTACGCAGATGGTGGTGGAAGGAAACGGTCATACCGTCTTTCAACCCGGAAAGCTGCACGGCCTCCCGGATAGAGTTTACCAGCTTGTTCATCAGGCTTCCTCCCTTCTGATACCCAGGGCCTCAGCGGCGGCAATGGTCTGCTGGGCACGGGCTACGATGGGCGCATCGATCATCTTGCCATGAAGCGCAATGGCACCCTTGCCTTGTTTCTTAGCCAGTTCAATGGCATCCATCACTTCGTAGGCGTATTCGATTTCTTTCATGCTAGGACTAAACACGCTGTTGATGGCTTCTACATGCCGGGGGGAAATGGATGCCTTACCATTGAAGCCGAGAGATTTGGCATAACGGGCATCGGTCCAGATACCTTCGTCGTCATTGACGTCAGTAAAGGGCGTGTCGTATACAGCAATACCTGCCGCCCGGGCAGCTACCACCAAACGGGTACGGGCGTATTCGATCTCCCTGCCCTCTTTGGTGCGCTTGCATTGCAAGTCAGCGGTCAAGTCCTCCGCACCCAAGAACAGCGCCCGGACACGCTTGGCAGCGGTAGCAATGGCGAAAGCATTCTCGACACCCATGGCGGTTTCGATCAAGGTCATCAACCCCACGGTGTTGGGTGCAAAACCAAGCTTTTCTTCCAACTGGGTCAAATACGCATCCGCTTCCAGAATATCCCCGGCACAGCCGGTCTTGGGAAGCAGCAGCATACCCGGCTTTTGGGGAACGACCGCATCCATGTCCCGCTTCCAGTAGGGCGTATCCACGGAATTGATACGTACGATCATTTCACAACCGCGAAAATCCATATAGCGCATGGTATTGCGTACAAGGATCCGGGCCGCGTCCTTTTCAGCGGGAGCCACCGCATCTTCCAGATCAAAGATCACTGCATCGGCACCCAGACAATTGCCATTGATGAGCATGTTTGGGTTATTGCCCGGCAAAAACAGCATGCTTCTTCGCATCAGGCATCCCCCTTTCCCCGCAAAACGGCGGTTTCCACTCTGGCACGGATCACGCACTCCAATGCGCCCCGGTCCACGATCCGCACTGCAGCATTTTCTACACCCTGCTCACAGAGAACTTCCTTCACAACTTCCCGAATGGCATCGCCAAACTGGTTATACACTACTGACTCCAATTGGATCTCCAAACCCTGTGCAGGCTCGATCTGCACATACACATCGCTGGACTCCATGGTGCCGGCAGAAGCACTTTTTAAGATATCCAAATCATTTTACCCCTTTCAACCAGTGATTGTACTATAACAATTGTATATAACTTTTATCACAATTGCAATCTTTTTATTTGCATCCGGGAAAAGTTTATGTATAATAGACAGTAGCGAGGTGAGAAAGTATGGAAATTCGGCCAAATACATCCCTGCGTTTCAGTACCGGTACTCAATGGGAGAATCTGCTTATCGGCGCTGGTCTAACCCCGGATCGGGACGCAGACCAAACTGTAACGGTATGGGAGCAGGAGACCATGATCGCTACCGGTTCCCGGAAAGGGAATCTTCTCAAATGCATTGCGGTACATCCGGACCACAGGGGTGAGGATTTAACCGCAACTGTTCTTTCCCAGCTTCGCACCGATGCTTTTGCAACCGGGAATAAACACCTCTTTCTGTATACGAAACCGGAAAACCGGCAGATGTTTGAAAGTCTCTTCTTTTACCCCATCGCCCAGACAGATACCGTGCTTCTGATGGAAGACAAGCGCGACGGCATCCGTAGTTTTCTTAGCACACTGCCGCGGGCCATACCGGGTCAAAAAATCGGTGCTGCGGTTATGAATTGCAATCCTTTTACATTCGGTCACCGGTATCTGGTGGAAACCGCAGCCAAGGAATGTGACTATGTGTACATTTTTGTGTTATCAGAAGATCAAAGCCGCTTTTCCGCCCGCGACCGGATGGAGATGGTTCGTTTGGGGACAGCGGATCTATCCAATGTAACAGTGCTGCCCACCGGTCCGTATTTGATATCCAATGCCACCTTCCCCACTTATTTTCTCAAGGACCGGGAATCGGCAGCGCAGGTACACTGCAAATTGGATATCCAAATCTTTCAAACCTACTTCGTTCCCCGTTTTGGTATCACCCACCGCTATGTGGGAACCGAGCCGCTGTCGCCCATGACGGCCCAATACAATGAAGCATTGAAAGAAAATCTTCGAAAAGTTACTCTGGTAGAGATCCCAAGGTTGGAAACCGGGGATGCCCCTGTCAGTGCCAGCGCCGTTCGAAACGCTCTGGATGCGGGACAGGATATCCGGCACTTAGTCCCGGAAAGTACCTATCAATATTTGACCCAAGGAGGAAATATCCATGGCTGAACGCAGACCTACCCATATTGTCAGCAGCTACTACGCCCCCCGTGGCCACAATCGTATGTTTGCTCTGGGACAGCAACTGGCGCAGATGTACCTGTCTCCCAACGACAAACTTATCGGTGTCATTGGTGACGCCGGTTCCGGTAAAAGCGCTTTGATTCGCGGCATGTTCCCGGGACTGGAACTGACCAACGATGACAACGGTGTATACGTACGTCCCCTGCCTCTGTTGGAGCAGGACAACGGTTTTGCCTTCTTTTCTCCCCACACCTACCACGTAGATATCCGCTTTGAAAACGGCTTCACACAAATGAGTGTGCTTGCCGATGCCATTGCTGAAGCATTGGACAAGGGTCGCCGCGTGGTTGTGGAACATTTCGATCTGGTATATCCCCTGTTGGGAGCCAACGCCAATATCCTAATCGGTGTAGGAGAACAGGTTTTGATTGCCCGACCCACCCTTTTTGGCCCAGAACCGGAGGAAATCAAAAAGGAAGTGTATAAGACTCTGCATTACCGTTTGATGGCACACACTGCGGAAGACCTCTGCGAAATGTATATGGATGCATTTGATATGGAACGCTGCGGCCATGATGATGTGAAGCACGGTTTTGCCATCTACTTCCCGGAAACCAAGCCAGCCTTTGATATTGAAGAGCTGGAAGCCAAGGTAAAGGAAGTAATTGCCCAGAATCTTCCGGTTACTTATGTGGATGATCACCATATCTGTGTGGGTGATAAGATCCACAAGTGCAACGGCCCCCGAATCCATGTGAGCAACACCGGACAGGTGGAGAATTTCCGGTTGATGCACCACTTTATGTATGACCGGTTTAAGCGTCGATACTTGCTGGTTGGTTGTGTTGGCGAAGGTTCCGACAAAATTCTGGAGAAGCTGGATATCCAGCGCCAGCAGCCCGGTTGGGATTGAGCATGGAACACTCTTTATTGGAAATATTGGATGCCCGGGAACAGCGGGTACAACGGCAACAGGAATTGTTGCGCCGCTTTCCCCTGCCTTTGATATGCTTTACGCTCAACATTCCCGGTCCCGACAAAGAAGGTCCGTTAATTGAAAAAGGATTTCAGTTAGGCTGTCGGCTGTTGAAACAGCAGCTAAAAGCTTGGGACATCCTTCACTATGAACAGCGATGTACCGCTGCCGGCTGGGAAGCCTTTTTCTGTGTGGACGGACCTGCCGAAGGAATGAAAAGAGCTACCGTGCATCTGGAAGACAAAATAGCTGGAGGCCGGGTTTTTGATATCGATGTATTGACCCCGGACGGAAAGAAACTGGATAGATGTGCCTTTGGTTTTCCCCGACGCAAGTGCTTTTTGTGTGATATGGACGCAACCCTTTGCGGCCGCAGCCGTGCCCACAGTGTGGATGCATTATATCAAAAAGCTGTTTTTCTTTTGGAAGACGGCATCGCAGAAGAGATATCCCGTCTTGCTGTACAAAGCTTGCTGTGCGAGGTCTATGCCACACCGAAGCCGGGTCTGGTAGACAGAAACAACAACGGTAGCCATCATGATATGGACCTGCTGCTGTTCCTGCGCTCTTCAGCGGTGTTATGGCCCTATTTTCGCCGCTGTGCCAAGATCGGTTTGCAAGGAAGCGACCCGGTCACAGTCTTTGAGATGCTGCGTCAGGCAGGATTGGAAGCCGAGCAAACCATGCTAAAAGCCACCGCCGGTGTCAATACCCATAAAGGTGCCATTTTCAGCTTAGGTATACTCTGCGGTGCAGCCGCTATGATAAAGCCACAGCAATGGGAAGATACGGCCATGCTGAGCCAACAGGCAGCCGCCATGGTAAAAGGACTAGTCAAACAAGACTACGAATTGATGGAACATCCTGCGACCGTCGGAGAAAAACTCTTTGCGCAGTACGGTATCACCGGTGCCCGCGGACAGGCAGAGGCCGGTTTCCCTGCTGTTTTCCAAGTTGGACTACCTGTACTGGAAGAGGGTCTACAAAAGGGTCATTCCTTAAACGATGCCTTATGCTCTGCTTTGCTGCATATCATCGCTACCACTTGGGATACAAATCTAATTAAGCGGGGTGGGATGGCCGCTTGCGTTCAAATACAGACAGCGCTCCGTTCTATATTGGAACTCGACCCATATCCATCACAGGAAATCCTGAAAGACTTGGATCATACCTTCATTCGGCAGAATCTTTCCCCCGGCGGAAGCGCAGATCTTTTATCGGCAACCTGTTTTGTTTATTTCTTGAAACACCCATAGTAAACGCCCTGCTTTGGCAGGGCGTTTAGCTTGTCAAAAAAGCATTTTTGACAAGCTACCTGCGTTTTTCAAACTTTTAAAAAGTTTGAAAAACGGTCTGATTGAACGTGAAAGACAACCCTGACGGTTTTCTTTCACACTATCTTTCCCTCCGAAACTTCTGATAGGTGATTTTTTGCAGTCTGAACGCCCTGCTTTGGCAGGGCGTTTCTTCATAAATAGGTAAAAACCTCCTTGACAAAAAGACTAGTCAATTATACTATATAGATATAGCACAATACAAAATTTTACTGTTTTCAGTGAGGTACAACATGGAAAAACGAGAAAAGAAAGTGCTGGTCATCGGCGTTATCGGTGCGGATGTCCATGCAGTAGGTAACAAGATCCTCTACCATGCCTTTACCGAAGCTGGTTTTGAGGTAGTGAATCTGGGCGTTATGGTTTCCCAGGAGGAGTACATTGCGGCTGCCATTGAATCCGATGCAGATGCCATTGTAATTTCTTCCCTCTATGGCCAGGGTGAGCTGGATTGCCGCGGTATGCGCGAAAAGTGTGACGAAGCAGGTCTCAAGGGTATTCCCCTGGTAGTCGGCGGCAACATCGTCATCGGCAAGCAGAAGTTTGAGGATGTGGAAAAGCGTTTCAAAGATATGGGCTTTGACCGGGCCTTCCCTCCCGGAACCGCTCCTGAAACCACCATTGAAGCGCTCCGGGAGCTGCTGCACATGGACGGTGAGCAGCAGTGAAAGCTGTTCTGCTCATCGACTTCGGCTCTACATACACAAAGCTGACAGCGGTAGACCTGGATGAGGAAGTCATTCTGGGTACTGCAGCGTCCTATACCACCATCCAAACCGACATCAATGCCGGTTTGCAGGCTGCATTGGCCCAGCTGGAAGAAAAGACCGGCAAACTGGACTTTGCCGAATGCTATGCCTGTTCTTCCGCTGCCGGTGGCTTGCGGATGGTCACCAGTGGCCTGGTACCGGAGCTGACCGGTGAAGCTGCCCGCCTTGCCAGTCTGGGCGCAGGCGCAAAGGTGGTTGGTGTGTATGCCTTCCAGCTGACGGAAGATGACCTGGAGGATATCCAGGCACTGAAGCCGGATATTTTCCTGCTGGTTGGCGGCACCGATGGCGGCAATACCGAATGCATTCTGGGTAACGCCCAGATGCTGGCCCAGCTAAAGGGAGATTTCCCAATTATCCTTGCCGGTAACCGCACCGCCGCAAGGGAATGTCAGCGGATTTTAAGCGATTACGAAACCTACATTTGCCCCAATGTGATGCCCAAATTCGGCACACTGCAGATCGAAGCTACCCAGAAGCAGATCCGGGAGTTGTTTTTGAACCGGATCGTCCAGGCGAAGGGTCTTTCCAAGGCGGCAGCGCTGCTTTCGGATATTATGATGCCCACGCCCTCCGCTGTTTTGCAGGCCATGGAGCTTTTGAGCCAGGGCTGCGAAGGTGAAAGCGGCATCGGTGATCTGATCGCGGTGGATGTGGGCGGTGCTACCACTGATGTGTATTCCATTGCCGACGGTATGCCTGAGCATATGAACACCGTCTATAAGGGTCTGCCCGAGCCTTTTGCCAAGCGCACTGTAGAAGGCGATATTGGTATGCGCTACAGCATTCAGGGTATTGTGGATGCGGCAGGTTTGGATGCCGTCAGTAAACTGTCCGGTATTTCCAAAAACCGGGTTACCGAACTGGTGGAATATCTGAAAGAACATACCGACACAGTTCCCAACGGTGACGAAGAAATGGAAGCGCTGGACTTTGCGTTGGCTTCTTCTGCCATTGCCGAAGCGGTGACCCGCCATGCGGGCACTATGGAAGAGACCTACACCATGATGGGTCTTACTTATGTACAGTCCGGCAAGAATTTGACAAAAGTCAAACAGATCGTAGTCACCGGCGGCAGCTTGATCCACACCAAGCGAACCGAGCAGATCGCCGCACATGCCCTGTTTGATCCTATGAAACCCGCTTCCCTGCGGCCTAAGGCGGCAGATGTGTGGGTGGACAGAAGCTATATCTTAGCCGCTATGGGCCTGCTTTCTTCCCATTACCCGGCAGCGGCACTTCGAATTATGAAAAAGGAGCTTGAATACCATGGATATTCAGAATAAGCGTATTTCCGACCAGGAATTTGAAAATCTGCGCCGGGAAGTTCTGGCCCAGTGGCCCACCGGCAAGGATGTAGATCTTGAGGAAGCCGTTGCTTACCATAAGGCAATGCCCGCATCTCGTCTGTTTTCCAAGAAGCTGGTAGATGCCAAGAACGCAGGTAAGACCCTGGTGCAGCCCCGCGCCGGTGTGCCCGTCATTGAAGAGCACATCAAGCTGATGCAGTACCTGCAGGACAACGGCGAAGCTGACCTGCTGCCTACCACTATTGATAGCTACACCCGTCAGAATCGCTATGCCGAAGCAGAAAACGGCATTGCCGAGTCCATCCGCCTGGGCCGCGCTATGCTTAACGGCTTCCCCGCTGTTAACCACGGTGTTGCCGGCTGCCGTCGTGTGGTCGAGAGCGTCAACACACCCGTGCAGGTCCGTCACGGCACTCCTGATGCCCGTCTGCTGGCCGAAGTTGCTCTGGCCGGTGGCTTTACCAGCTACGAAGGCGGCGGTATCTCCTATAACCTGCCCTACTGCAAGAACATTCCCATGGAGCGCACCATCCGTGACTGGCAGTATGTTGACCGTCTTACCGGTCTATACGAAGAGATGGGCGTTGCCATCAACCGTGAACCCTACGGTCCTCTGACCGGTACTTTGGTGCCTCCCTGCATTTCCCACGCAGCCGCTATCATTGAAGCACTGCTGGCTGCAGAGCAGGGTGTTAAGAATATCACCGTCGGCTACGGCCAGTGCGGCAACCTGGTGCAGGATATCGCTGCTATCCGTACCCTGGAAGAGCTGACCGACGAGTATCTGCACAAGTATGGTTACAACGATGTGGTGGTTACCACCGTTCTGCACCAGTGGATGGGCGGCTTCCCTGCTGACGAGGCCAAGGCATTCGGTGTTATCTCCTCCGGCAGCTTGATCGCTGCGCTGAGTAAGGCTACCAAGGTCATCGTCAAGGCTCCCCACGATGCAGTTGGTATTCCCACCATGGAAGCCAATGCCCAGGGCCTGCGCTGCACCAAGCAGGTAGTCAACATGCTGGCCGATCAGACCTTCACCGATGTCCGCCTGGAGGACGAGAAGGAGATCATCCGCCGTGAGACCCGTGCCATCGTGGACAAGTGCTTCGAGCTGGGCAAAGGCGATATCGCTGTGGGTGTCTGCCGTGGTGTGGAAGCCGGTGTCCTGGACGTTCCTTTCGCCCCCTGCCGCGCCAATGCCGGCTTGATGCTGCCTTGCCGCGACAACGACGGTGCTGTTCGTATTCTGAATCCCGGTCACCTGCCCTTCGACCAGGAACTGAAGGATTTCCACGCTTCCAAGATCAACGAGCGTGCTGTTGCTGAGAAGCGGAAGGCTTCCTTCCAGATGGTCATTGACGACGTTTATGCCATCGGCAAGGGTCGCTTGGTTGGCCGTCCCAAGTATTAATGTAGGCCGACTCCACAAAATAATTAGATTGTAAGGAAGGACGTAACAATGAAAATCGTAGATGTTATTTGCTCCCCCGGCCGTACCGGCTTCTATTTTGACGATCAGCGTGCAATCAAGGCCGGTGCCGGCCACGACGGCATTTTCTATGTTGGCGCTCCCATGACCGAAGGCTTTAGCTCCATCCGTCAGGCAGGTGAGTCCATCTCCGTAATGCTGGTGCTGGAGGACGGTCAGATCGCATTTGGTGACTGCGCAGCTGTGCAGTACTCCGGTGCAGGCGGCCGTGATCCCTTGTTCCTGGCCAGCGACTTCATTCCTGTCATCGACAAGTACATCAAGCCCCAGCTGGTAGGCAAGGAAGCCAATGATTTCCGTGGCCTGTGTGCCATGATGGAAGCTATCCAGGTGGAAGGCAAGCGCCTGCACACCGCCATCCGTTACGGTATGTCCCAGGCTATTTTGGACGCTGTCGCTAAGGCTACCAATCGTCTGATGTGCGAAGTTGTGGCTGATGAGTACGGCTGCACTGTCTCTGAGACTCCCATTGATATCTTCACCCAGTCCGGCGATGACCGCTACAACAACTCCGACAAGATGATCATCAAGGGTGCACAGGTGCTGCCCCACGCACTGATCAACAACATCGATGAGAAGCTGGGCCGTAACGGCGAGAAGCTGGCTGAGTATGTGGCATGGCTGCGGGATCGCATCCTGGCCAACCGCTCCAATGACAGCTACCTGCCCGTATTCCATATCGACGTTTACGGCACCATCGGCGCTGCCTTCGGCAACACCAACTACAAGGCCATGGCCGATTACATTGAGAAGCTGGGTGAAATTGCAAAGCCCTTCCATCTGCGCATCGAAGGCCCCATGGACTGCGATGTTGACGTTCCCACCCAGATGAAGGCTTTGGCCGGTCTGACCGCTGGGTTGGATGCTCGTGGCTGCGATGTAGAGCTGGTTGCCGACGAGTGGTGCAACACTCTGGAGGGTATCAAGCTGTTTGCCGATAACAAGGCAGGCCACATGGTGCAGATCAAGACTCCCGACCTGGGCGGTATCAACAACACCATCGAGGCAGTTCTGTACTGCAAGGAAAAGGGCATCGGCGCATACCAGGGCGGCACCTGCAACGAAACTGACCGCTCTGCGCAGGTTTGCGTCCACTGCGCTATGGCTACCCAGCCCGTGCAGATCCTGGCAAAGCCCGGCATGGGCGTGGACGAAGGTTACATGATCGTCTACAATGAAATGAACCGCATCATCGCCATGCGTAAGGCCAGAAAAAGCCTGAACAAGTAAAATAGATTCCCCTCTGTTGCAGCATCCTGCAACAGAGGGGAATTTCATATATTTTTGAAATCAGAGCGCCTTAAGGATTTCGAGCAGGAACTCCCAGGTTCTGCGGGTAGAATCGATTTCCAGCTTTTCACGGCTGGTGTGAATATCATGCATGTCGGGACCGATGGAAACGCAATCCAATCCGGGCAGCTTTTCGCTGAGCAGACCGCATTCAAGTCCTGCATGAATCGCAACCACCTGAGGATCTTTGTCAAACATCCGCTTGTAGGTACTGACCATGGTTTCGCGCAGCACAGAATCCTTCTTGTATTCCCAAGCAGGATAGTTGCCTGTTTCGCTATACTCCGCATCATAGAACTTTGCCAGTTCTTCCAGACGATCCAGCAGTTCCCGTTTTTCTTGATTAACGGAACTGCGCACCGCAAAGGTCATACGAAGGGTGTCATCCAGCTTCACAACGCCCAGATTCAGGCTGGTCTGCACTAAACCCTCAATATCCTGACTCCATGCCTGCACACCATTGGGGGCGGCGCACAGCAGTGCGATGATCTTGGCGGTATCCTGCGTGGTCAAGGCATTTCCTCCCAGAGCATCCACATCGTCACCGTAGATCTTGACTTCCGGCTCATCATACTGCTCCCGGATCTCTTTTTCCAGTTCCGCCGTAATATCGTTGATCCGCTCAATATACATACCCATGGCAACCATGGTCACTTGGCAAGTCCGGGGAATCGCATTGTCCTTAGCACCGCCCTCCAGCTTGGTAATGCACAGGGGCATCAACTTCTGAATACGGCTCAGCAGCTCACCCATAACTTTATTGGCATTGGCCCGGTTCTTGTGGATCTCCACACCGGAATGCCCACCCTGCAATCCCTCAACTGTCAGCCGTACGCAAGGGCCATAAACCGCATGGCGCTCTACAGGCAGCTTAATGGTACCGCGGGCACCGCCGGCACAGGAAACAGTAAAGATTCCCTCGTCTTCAGAGTCCAGATTGATTAGGGTGCGGCTGCGCAGCATAGAAAGGTCCACACCGGCAGCACCGTACATGCCTGTTTCCTCATCTACAGTGATGATCACTTCCAGTGGCGGATGTGGAATGGTCTTATCCGCCAGTAACGCCAGCGCGTAAGCAACAGCAATGCAATTATCACCGCCCAGAGTTGTACCCTTGGCGTAAACGCACTGTCCATCGTGAGCTACATCCAGGCCCTCTGATTCCATATCGATGGGGCAATCCGCATCCTTTTCGCAGACCATATCCATGTGGCCCTGCAAAATCACCGGCGCATGGTCTTCATAACCACAGGTGCCCTCCTGGAAGAACAAAACATTATTTAATTCATCCTGAATACAGCGGATGCCATGCTCCTTGGCAAAGGATACCAGATAATCACTGATGATCTTGGTGTTACCGCTACCGTGGGGCATGGAACACAGCTTTTCAAAATATCCAAATACAGAGGCAGGCTCAATACCTGCCAGTTTGATTGCTTCCATAGAAATTCTCCTTCTTGAGATTTTTACTTATCATATCATACTGGATCTTAAAAGTCTAGGCAAGCATATAAAGAAAAAAGACCGTGGGAGAAACCCCACGGTCAAAAATGTTCTTACACGAAGCTCAGAACCAGAGTCAGCACAACCCAAGCCAGAGCGACCCACTTGGTAGCGGAAGCCAGCTTCTTATCAAAACTAGCAGCCTTACCTTTTCCCAGATAGGTTTCAGCATTACCGGCCAGAGCACCCAGACCAGCTTCCTTACCGGACTGGAACAGAACGATCAAAATCAGAGCCAGACTGGCAATGACCTCAAGAACGATCAGAACAATCTCCAAAGCACCCATTGTATTTACCTCCCTCCGCGTACCGCTCAGCAGCCGCTTCACCGCGGTCAGCGAACTAAAAAATCACATTTCGCGCATAATTTGCACATTAGCCAAGATATTGTAGCATAGCAAAACAGAAATTGCAAGTATTATTCGATATTATTTTACCTTTTATTTTGTGACCCAGTTTCCGGTAGCGGCACAGGTCAGATAGGCATTGATAAAGGGGTCCAGTGCGCCGTCCATAACTGCATTGACATTGGATGTTTCACAGCCGGTACGGGTATCCTTAACCAGTGTATAGGGCATAAACACATAGTTACGGATCTGGCTGCCCCATTCGATCTTCTTCTGTACACCCTTGATATCAGAGATCTTGTCCAGATGCTCACGCTCACGGATCTCCACCAGTTTGGAACGCAGCATGCGCAGGCAGGATTCCTTATTTTGGAACTGGCTTCTCTCTGTCTGACAAGATACCACGATACCGGACTTGTGGATCAAACGAACAGCAGAGGAAGTCTTGTTGATGTGCTGACCACCTGCACCGGAGGAACGGAAAACCTGCATTTCATAGTCTTCAGGACGAATCTCGAAATCTTCGCTGTCATCTTCAATTTCGGGAATGGCTTCGATAGCAGAGAAAGAGGTCTGACGACGGGCATTGGCATCAAAAGGAGATACACGGACCAGACGGTGAACACCGTTCTCACCCTTTAGGAAACCGTAGGCATTTTCGCCCTCAATAACAATATCCGCAGACTTCAGACCGGCTTCGTCGCCCTCCTGATAGTCCATGATCTTGTAGGTGAAACCATGTGCTTCTGCCCAACGGGTATACATGCGGTAAAGCATCTGACACCAGTCCTGAGCTTCCGTGCCACCAGCGCCCGCCTGGAAGCTCACCAGAGCATTGTTGCGGCCATAGTTACCAGTGAGCAGTGTCTGCAGACGGCAGGTCTCCATATCGGAGCTAAGCTGCTCAAAACCTTCCTTTAGTTCGGGCAGCATAGAGTCATCGTCCTCTTCCGCAGCCATTTCGCAAATAGTCATCAGATCATCCCAGGCGCCCAGCATCTTCTGGTAGTTTTCCAGTTTGGTTTCGGTCTGCTTGGTCTTCATAACGATCTGCTGGCTCTTTTCAGGATTATCCCAGAAACCGGGTGCTTCCTGCATGGCATGCAGACGTTCCAATTCGTTACGCAAACCCTCAATGTTCAAAGAATCTGCCAGTCCCTCCAATGTGGGCCGCACCTCATTGAGTTTCTGCTTATATACATCAAATTCGATATTCATGAATCAATCTCTCATTTCCTAAATAGTTTGCATATTCTGTACTATTATAGCCGAAACGAAGCATTCTGTAAAGTAGGAAAGAGAAATTTTCCACATAAAAGGAAAATCCGGGCATCACATGCCCGGTATGGTTACCTTTCGCTGGGTTTGCCGTCTTCCTCATCATAGATCAGATCATCCAGATCTGTTGTGCAATCATCACTCTCACGCATAATTCCACCCCCTAAAAATCAACTCCTAACAGTATATGACTTAAGAGGTGAAAAATGTGTCCTATTGACAGACCGGTATTTTTTCGTTACAATATTACCCGCTGGATACGCCCCCGTAGCTCACCTGGATAGAGCGTGCGCCTCCTAAGCGCAAGGTAGTGAGTTCGAGTCTCGCCGGGGGTGCCAAAAAAGATAGCACCCATACATGGGTGCTATCTTTTTTCATCCCCAAGAAACTCGAACGATTCAATGCAGCGCGGATGAGCGCTGCTGGCGACGGCTTGACGGAGCCATTCCTTTATCTGCGTATACGCAGATGTAAACGAGTCTCGCCGGGGGTGCCAAAAAAGATAGCACCCATACATGGGTGCTATCTTTTTTCGTCCTCAAGGCAGAAATCTCCTATACCGATCCAATCGGTATTTGCGTAGTATAGCACAATCCCTCTGCGTCACGGCAGATTTCCATGGCAAATGGAAATCTGTCAAACTGGGTGCACAGATCAAAATCACGCTTAGGCGCAAAGGATTGATTTTCCGGAACAAAAAAACGCTTGCCGGATGTTTCCCTCATCAGTTTGATTGCTGCATCCTTATCAAAGGGTTGCTGCAGCAAAACGGAGCGAATATATTCTGCACAAACCGTATCCTCTTCGATTGGAATTCTGTTCTCATATCCCATGCAGACAAGCGACACCCGTTTTGCGCCTAGTTTTTGAAGATATTGGGCTGTGGCTTTGGCGTTGACCAGTGCCGCCACAAGAATTCGATCAGCTTTGGCTGCAGCAATGATTCCCTGCGTTCCCGCACTGGTAGTATGAATCAGAGTTTTACCTATCAGATTCTCAAGCTCTATTTGTGCGGGGGAATTTCCGTAATCAAACCCTTCCGGCTTTTGCGCTTTCCGTTCTCCTGCTAACAGATATGATGGGTGTTTACGTTTCAGTGCATATGCTTCTTCCAGATTCGCAATTGGATAGATTCGTTCAGCGCCTCTGGCAAACGCATAACTCTCAACCGAGTATGCACGAAATACATCAATGATTACAGCAACACCCTCAGCGCGGGCAGCGCCGTCCGATAAATGATCGATAGTAATGTTCATAGTCTTTTTTACTCCGTCTGCTGGTTTCTGGAATTCTTACTTCATAAGACTATCCAAATACCGTCCACACGCATAACTGTGCGCTATGAAACTTTCCAACCTGTCATCCCGGGGCATTTCCAGCTCCTGAGTTAAGTAACCTGTATATCCCGTTTGTTTCAAAGCACCCATTACCGCAGGCCAATCCACAGTACCCATACCGGGAGGTGCGTGGTCATCCACCATTTGGTGATTATCATGAATATGGGTACACCGGATGCGATCACCTGCTGTCTGGATCAGTTTGACTTCATCATGTTTCATCAGATGGGCATGTCCAAAGTCCCAGCAAATAGACAATGCATCACTGCTAAAATCATCACAGATTTGACACAGGTCTTCCACATCAGATCCCAAAAAACGCATCCAGTATATCTCCGGAAACAGAGGAAGATTTTCGATTGCAATACCGGTATTGTTTTGCTCCGCACAAACAAGCAGTTTTTCCAGAGAATGTTTCGCGTGTTGAATGGAAATTCTCGGACTATAGTTAAAGTTTACTGCCGTCCTGCAGTGATACACATTCCATTGTGCGCCCAGCATACTGCCGGCTATCACGCAGCGCATCTGTGCGGTCTCCATTGCTTCGTCAATCACTTCCGAGGAAATCCGCAGGTCGTAATATGGAAAATGGGTCTGTACACACTGGAGACCATTTTCTTTCAGCAGGCGCTCCATGCGCAGGACATCCTGCTCCCAGCAAGCATGGTGGAAACATTTACTGCTTCCAAAACCCATACTGATATACTGATAGCCTGCTTTTGCCGCACACTTAAGGGCATGCTCTATATTCGCATCGTATTGTACTTGAAGCGCCAGTTTCATATATTCCTCCAAAGCTATGTCCGCTCTATTTCTTATGCAGGCAACTTCTCAGTTTGATAGTATCGAAAGCATTTAGCTGTCCGGTACAGATAAACCAACTTTAGAACACGGGTACCAACCATGCCGATAGACCCAGCTGTGGTCAGCATTACACCCACAGTTGGAACGATCATCATCAGTACCGTTCCACCGATAAATGCGCCAAAGGAGCCAATATACCATCTCCAAAGGGTTTTCCACTTAGTAGCCAACCCATCGTCCAGATCCGTTAGCACTGCACTGTGGGCCATGAATTCATTGTATTCTCCCAAATAGGAAAGAACCGTTGTAGCAATCGAGATTGCTACTGCCCACATAGGAACCTCGCTGCCGCTGAATACGAAGTTCGTCAGGGTACTGATCAATGTTCCAGCCAGAACGCAGATTGCCGCTGTCCGGTATCTGATGTCCGTGGATGTCAATCTCAGCAGAATCAAGCCATAAGCCAGTGCGCAAACTGTGCTCAACACCTGTCCCGGCACAAAGAACGCCAGTTCCGTACCAAAGAGTGTATCATTGGATAAAAGCGAACCAAGTGTACTTGGAATGATCAGCCAGAATGCGATCCACAACCACTTGCCCAAAAGTGGCCCTCGCTTTGCAGCCGCATTGCGCCGTTCCTTTTCTTTCTCTACGGTCTGCAGGCGATACTGGAGGAAACGATCCCGCTCCTGAAGGGTGCTGCATTCCTCGCTATATTCGCAGGCGGTACACTCTGTCTGTCCCTTGCTAATGCAGCATCGGGCCAGTTCACACTCAGTGCCTATTAAGTTTCCGGGGCCTACTTTACATCCGGGACAACCCAGAATTTCTTTTTCCGCGCATTGAGCGCAGTTTTTTCCACAATAGGTTTCTGCCATATTGACCTCCTAATCTTTCTCTACGGGGACAATTCGCCGTAAAACTACTATTGACAAGTATAGCATTGCAGATGTAGAAAGTCTACATCAAAAAGTCCCGAATTTTGTATTGAATATCCCTGCATGTCACTGAATTTCACGCCAACTTGTGGTATAAATACAATGATTTTCTGAATTGCAATCCGAAAGGAATGATCCTATGAACTTTGATCCTATGCGCGCCTTGATGGACCGGCTGACCGCATGGCGGATCCCAGGCAATGCTGCAATTGTCTGCCAAGACGGGAAAGAAATCTTCTCCTATCAATCCGGCTTTGCGGATCTGGAAAATAAGGTTCCATTCACCTGCGATCACCTGCTCAACCTCTATTCCTGCAGCAAGCCGGCAACTGTTACTGCAGCACTACAGCTCTATGAAAAAGGCTTCTTCCTGTTGGATGATCCCCTATATGAATTCATACCGGAATTCCGGGAAATGACGGTCCGCTCCGCTGACGGCAGCATAAAAAAGGCCGATAATCCTATCACATTGCGTCACCTGTTCAGTATGACCTCAGGTCTGAATTATCGTACCGATGTTCCCGCACTGGAAAAAGCCAGAGCAATTACCGGTGGAAAGATGGACACCCTCACGGTGGCAAAATGCCTTGCGGAAGAGCCACTGGATTTTGAACCCGGCCAGCGCTGGCAGTACGGCCTTTCCCACGATGTACTGGCTGCCGTGGTGGAGGTTATTTCCGGCAAACGGTTCAGCCAATACATGAAAGATAACATTTTCGACCCCTTGGATATGGGCCAGACCCGGTATCATAATGAGCCGGTACGTGACCGGATGGCACAGCAATACAGCTGGGTGGATGACCAACAAGCCGACCTTGTAGCACTGCAATCCGGCGCTTACCGGGATGAAAGCGGGTTCGTGCAAAATGTCGGTTTGGGAAATCATCTGGAATTTGGACCTGAATATGACAGCGGTGGTGCCGGTATCGTCAGTTCTGTCCGTGACTACATAAAGTTCTGTAATGCGCTGGCCTGCGGCGGTGTTGGCACAACAGGAGAACGCATCCTCGCTCCCGGTACCATTGAATTGTTGAGGACCAACCAACTCAATGAACAGCAGCTTTCCTATTTGACATGGCCCGTCCTTAAGGGATATGGTTACGGTCTTGGCGTAAGAACCACCATGGACCGGGCCGCTGCCGGCTATACCGGCGGTCAAGGTGAATTTGGCTGGGGCGGCGCAGCAGGTGCCTCTGTGTATATGGACACTCAGCGCAAAGTGGCAATGGTCTATGCCCACCATATGCTGAATCCCCAAGAACCCTACTATCAGCCTCGTGTCCGCAATGTGCTTTATACATGTCTGGATGGTTAAGATATCGTTTTTCTGTCCAATTCATACAGCAAGCCATTGAGCGCCGGTGATTTCTCAATTATATAAATTAATATGGGTGCATTCCCCGTAAGAGGAATGCACCCATATGTTTTTTGTTACTCTGCTAACTTGGTTACTCTCACATTGTCAACATAGAGATCTGCAACAGCATGTTCATTGGCATTAGAAGAAGACAAGTCTACAATTTGCACATCCGCCACATCCTTTCGCAGTTTACGTCCAGATGTAACTTCCACATCGTTGATGGACAGCATATAGGTATCAGATACCGTATCTACAAGCACATCTATTGTGTAGGTGCTCCAATTTGTACACTTCACTCCAGTATCGAAGGTTCCATCGCCATCCGCAACTACAAAGTTGTCTCCGCTCACATAAATGTTCAAGGCGTTTCCAACTGCGTCATTGATCTTCAGGCAAACATAGTACTGGCCTGCTGCCAAAGTTCCCCTATTGATTTTGATGACGGCTACAGTCCTAACTTTTCCTTCCTGCGCGCCAAAGTTATGTGTGATGCTCGCTGCCTTACTCTTTTTGGATCTGATGAAGGCTTTACCCGTGTTGGATTCATCAACATATTTCGCTACCGCAAGAACTGTCGTGCCATCTGTATCGTACTCTGTCTCGCTAACTGTCCAGCCAGACAAATCACCGTCCTCGAAATCATCCTCCAGCAGAACCACTTCCTCGGCTTCGCCGCCGGGTTCTTCGCTGCCTTCAGAATCATCAACGATTTTTTCCACTAACAGATTATCAAGATAGAGAGTACCCGCAAGACCGTCAGTAGTATTGCTAAACATAGCATCAATCCGGGACACGTTGATTGCATCATACCGCAGACTACGTCCACTCAAGACCGGCTCACCACTCCCGCCAATATACAGGTCGTATGTATTAGCAGTTGTATCGATATCCACCCGTACGCTATATTTTACCCAGTTAGAACATGCGATTCCTGTAGTTTCTGTTGTTCCACCGGAGGGCTGGGCAGGATTTGAACCGCCGTCAGCAACCTTAAAGTGGGCGTCAAACACGCGAATGCTTAAGAGCTTATCAACAGAAGTAACACCACCGGTGGTCTTTTGACCATAGATAACAACCTCACCGGCATAGCCGCTGGACAAACTACTCCGATTTATCTCGTAATCAAATGTAATTCTCACTTTTCCCGCATAAGGATCAAAGCTCTGGGATATAGATGCCACTTGCGATTGATTTTCCTTTTTATAACTATAGAGTGCGACCATTCCATCCTCATTGCCGGAATTTTGCACAAACACTTTGCTGATGGTTTTATCGCTAACAACCAGATTTTCGGATACTGTCCAACCATCCAAATTATAGTCATTAAAGTCATCTGAAAGCAGAATGTTTCCATTTGGTTCTTCCTGGCTGCCTACGGTTTCACCGCACTCGTCGCACTTGTTATCCTTGTTCTCGTCATAGCAAACCTCGCCAACAGACTTGCCACAGTAATCACAGACGTGGTCCGTGTCAGTACCGTCGACATGTTCGTCAAAGCGTTCTGAACAGCCGTAGTCACAGGTATGGTCCTTGACGGTATCAGCATGCTCGCCGTAGATCTTGTCGCAACCATAGTCACAATCGTGGTCCTTATCGGTATCGCCGCAGGTGCCAATGGACTCGGAACAGCCATAGTCACAGGCATGGTCCTTGCCGGCATCGGTATGCTCGCCATAGACCTTGACACAACCGTAGTCACAATCGTGGTCCTTATCGGTATCGCCGCAGGTGCCAATGGATTCGGAACAGCCATAGTCACAGGCATGGTCCTTGACGGTATCAGCATGCTCGCCGTAGACCTTGTCGCAACCGTAGTCACAATCGTGGTCCTTGTCGGCATCCTCACAGGTACCCAACGTCTCATCGCAGCCGTAGTCACAGGCATGGTCCTTATCGCTGTCCTTATGATCGCCTACGGTTTCACCGCAGTCATCGCACACGTGGTCCTTATCGCCATCAACGCAATCGGGCAGGGGCTCACCGCATTCGTCACACACACGGTCCTTATCGGAATCAACACACTCGGTCAGTGTCGCGCCGCAGCCATAGTCACAAACATGGTCGTCATCGTCGCCGTCTGCGTGATTACCGATTATCTTGTCACAACCATAGTCGCAATCGTGATCCTTATCGGCATCCTCACAGGTGCCAATGGATTCGGAACAGCCATAGTCACAAGCATGGTCCTTGGCGGCATCGGTATGCTCGCCATAGACCTTGACACAGCCATAGTCACAATCGTGGTCCTTATCGGTATCGCTGCAGGTGCCAATGGATTCGGAACAGCCATAGTCACAAGCATGGTCATTGTCGGTATCCTCGCAGGTACCGAAGACCTTCTTACAACCGTAGTCGCAATCATGATCATTGTCGGTATCCTCGCAAGTACCGAAGACCTTCTTACAGCCATAGTCACAATCGTGATCATTGTCAGTATCCTCGCAGGTACCAAAAGCCTCCTTGCAGCCGTAGTCGCAAGCATGGTCGTTGTCGGCATCCTCGCAGGTACCGAAGTTCTCCTTGCAGCCGTAGTCGCAAGCATGGTCGTTGTCGGCATCCTCGCAAGTACCGAAGGCCTTCTTGCAGCCATAGTCACAATCATGATCATTGTCGGTATCCTCGCAAGTACCGAAGACCTTCTTACAGCCATAGTCACAATCGTGGTCATTGTCAGTATCCTCGCAGGTACCGAAGGCCTGCTTACAGCCGTAGTCGCAAGCATGGTCGTTGTCGGCATCCTCGCAAGTACCGAAGACCTTCTCGCAACCGTAGTCGCAATCGTGGTCCTTATCAGAATCTACGCATTCGCCGAAGTCCTTACCGCAACCATAGTCACACTTGTGATCCTTGTCGTCATCCTCGCAGGCACCGACGGCCTCATCACAGCCGTAGTCGCAATCGTGATCCATATCGCTGTCCTTGTGTTCGCCAATGGACTCGGAACAGCCATAGTCGCAATCGTGGTCCCTATTGCCGTCCTCGTGCTTTCCTACAGTTGCGAAGCATTCGTTACACACGTGGTTCTTATCGGTATCAACGCACTCGGTCAGGGTCGCGCCGCAGCCATAGTCACAGACATGGTCGTCATCGTTTTCGCTGTCACCGTGCTCGCCCATGTCTTCGCCGCATTCATCGCACTCGTGGTTCTTATTGAGATCAGCACACATGCTCAAGATCGCACCACAGTCATAGTCACAAACATGGTCACCATCGTTTTCGCTGTCCTTGTGTTCGCCCACGGTTTCACCACACTCGTCACACTCGTGATCCTTATCGGAGTCGACGCACTCGTGCTGGTTGCCACCGGTGACAGGCTCGTCAAGGCCATCCTCTGTGGTTTCAATCAGCAGATTATCGAAGCAGGCCTTTGTGTTTGCAGAGCCGGCGTTGTCCTTGGTTTCAAGCAATACTCTGCTCACATCGGTTACATCACTCCACAGCTTACGGCCCTCGACGCTTACCTTCTTGCCGTTAATATACACCGCATAGGTATCATTATCCACATCCAGAATAATCTCTACCTGATAGAAGGTATCATCCTCACAAGCCTTGGTAGTCACATATCTGCTGCCCCACTGGGGATAAGTAGCACTAGTTGCAAGACCGCCGTCGCTGATGGTAAAGTAGTCGCCTCTTGCCTCTACGGACAGCAGGTATCCACCTGTGCCCCACAGTGTCACAGCGCCATGGAAGTTCGCACTACCGTCACGCACACGCATGTAGTTATAGGTAATACGCACCTTTCCTGCTGTCGCATCAAAGTTCTTGTAGATGAGCGCTTGAGTCTTGTCGGCTGCTGTAGTGATTACAAGCTGACCGTTGCCGTTCACCACTGCGGTATTTCCCTGTGTGGTAAAGTTTGCATTGTTTGCCCAATCGGTTACGTCCTTGTCGTCAAAGTCATCCGACAGCAGCACACTTTCATCAGGCTCTTCTTCCCCGCCTACAGCTTCACCGCACTCGTCGCACTGGTTATCCTCGTTCTCATCGTAGCAATCCTCGCCAACAGATTTACCACAGTAGTCACAGCTGTGATCTGCGTCATTACCGTCGGCATGTTCGCCAAAGAATTCAGAACAACCATAGTCGCAATCATGATTCTTATCGACGTCCGCATGCTCGCCTGCGGTTTCGCCACATTCATCACACTTGTGATCCTGATCGGAATCAATGCACTCGTGCTGGTCACCGCCGGGTTCCTCGCCTTCACCGGGGGCTTCACCACCGGTGATAGGCTCGTCAAGGCCATCCTCTGTAGTCTTGATCAGCAAGTTATCGAAGGAGGCCTTTGTGTTGGCAGAACCGGCGTTGTCCTTGGTTTCAAGCATTACTCTGCTCACATCGGTTACATCGCTCCACAGCTTACGGCCCTCGACGCTTACCTTCTCGCCGTCAATGTATACGGCGTAGGCATCATTTTCCACATCAAGGATGATCTCTACCTGATAGAAGGTATTATCTTCACACAGCTTGGTGGTCACATATCTGCTGCCCCACTGGGGATAAGTAGCACTGGTTGCCAGACCGCCGTCACTGATGGTAAAGTAGTCGCCTCTTGCCTCTACGGACAGCAGGTATCCACCTGTGCCCCACAGTGTCACAGCGCCATGGAAGTTTGCGCCGCCGTCACGCACACGCATGTAGTTATAGGTAATACGCACCTTGCCTGCTGTCGCATCAAAGTTCTTGTAGATGAGTGCCTGAGTCTTATCGGCTGCTGTAGTGATCACAAGCTGACCGTTGTTGTTCACCACTGCGGTATTTCCCTGTGTGGTAAAGTTTGCATAGTTTGCCCAATCGGTTACGTCCTTGTCGTCAAAGTCATCCGACAGCAGCACGGTTCCTTCGCCATTGTCACCAGCACCGGACTGGTTGCCACCGGGTTCCTCGCCCTCGCCAGGCTCTTCACCGCCGCCGGGCGTTTCGCTGTCATCGGGCTCGCCAACCGCGATGGGTTCGCCAACATTCCGTTCAGTCTTTTCCAACAGCAGATTATCGAAGCAAACTGTCATGTCCTTTGTGCCGCTATGATCCTTTGCTTCGAGCAGAACTTTGTTGACGGAAGCAGCATCATTCAGCAGCTTACGGCTCGCAACAATCTTTACACCGTCTACATACAGGTCATAGGTATCGGTCTCCGGATCAATGATGACTTCCAGCTTATAGGTTTCGCCGTCTACACAAGCCTGAGTAGTGACAAATCTGCTTGCGTTGAAACCAGCTTTAGTTTCATCACCGCCATCGTAGACCGTAAAGTTACTGCCTCTTGCCTCGACAGACAGGATGTTACCGACATCGCCGTAGAAGGACATCAGGCCATGGCCGGTTACACTTCCGTTTCTGTCGAGCTTGTAATCCACAACAGCACGGAGTTTACCCGCATAAGAGGTAACAACATTCTTGTAAATGAGGATTGCCTTAGAGGGAGCAACTGTAAACTGGAGCTGTCCATCCTCATTAACCTCTGCCTTGCAACTTTCATCAACTCTGTTGATGTTAATCCAATCTTCCACATCGTTGTCGTTGAAGTCATCGGACAGCAAGACCAGATTTTCTGCCTTCATTACCAGGAAGTTGTCAAAGTATGCAACGGGATTCTCGGTTGAAGAAGCGCCCTTTACATCGATGCTCATTCTGTACATAGAAGTTGCCTGCTGCATCAGCGCACGGCCATCAATGATCTTCTCACCGTCTACATACAGGTCATAGGTATTGGTTTCCGGATCAATGTACACACGGATTCTGTAAGTCCGTCCATCTACACAGGTCTTGGTAGTTTTGAATACATCGGCACCGCCCTCATATACGGTAAAGGTGTCGCCCTTTGCCGCAACACACAGGAGCATTCCGGAAGCTGCATCCTGAATGGTAACACCGGCTTCAAAAATGGAGTTTCCATTGCGCTCGATCTTATAGTCCCATTCAGCAACCAACTTTCCGCTGTGTGCGGCATCAAAGTCCTTGGTGATGATGATTTGCTTGCCGGTTGCCATGTTGATCTCGAGTTTCTCGTTCTCGTTTACCTCAACAGTACAGCTTTCATCAACACGATTGATATTACCCCAGTCGGACAGATCAGAATCAGAGAAATCAATATGCATCAGCACTTCGTTTCCACTGGGTTCTTCCTCTTCAACGACTCTGCCGACGGTTTCCGCAGTCTTCTTGACCAACAGGTTGTCAAAATACACTGTCGCATTCTTACTGGTGTTAACACCCTTGATATCATAAGCAATGCGCTTTATGGAGGTTGCATCCTGCATCTTTCGTCCTTCGATGATCTTCTCACCGTCGACATACAGATCATAAATGTCAGCATCCGTATCTATGACCGCCCGCATTCTGTAGGTCTGTCCGTCCGCACACACCTTGCCAGTTGTGTATCCACTGGCACCTTCATATACCGTAAAGGTGTTTCCTCTTGCGGAAATGTTTATGGTACCGATTGTCACACCGGCTTCAAAGTTCGGATTTCCGTTCCGGTCGACCTTGTAATCCCACTCAACAGACAGCTTTCCTGCAGACTCGGTGATAAGGTCCTTATAGACGATCACCTGCTTGCCGGATGCCATGTTGATAGCAAACTGCCCATCCTCATTTACTTCTGCCTTGCAGCTTTCGTCAACACGGTTGATGTTGCCCCAATCGGTCACATCGCCATCGTTGAAATCTTCCTCCAGCAGGATAACATCCTTGATTACCTGGATATTATCATAGCATACCGTCGGATTCTGACCGGCTGCAGCGCCCTTGACGTCGATGGTAATTCCATCCACGGAACTTGCAGGATTCATCAGGGCCCGGCCGTTAATGATCTTTACACCGTCTACATACAGGTCATAGGTATCGGTTTCGGGATCTACAACAAGCAGCAACCGGTAGGTCTTTCCATCCTCACAGACCTTCTCAGTTGCGTACACATCCGTGCCGCCCTCGTATACAGTAAAGGTCTGTCCCTTCGCTGCAACGCACAGAAGTGTTCCGGCTGTTTCATCATGTAAAGTGAGACCAGCCTCAAATACGGAGTTGCCGTTGCGCTGGATCATATAATCCCACTCAACGCCCACTTTTCCTTCACATGCTTTGGCGAAGTCCTTGGTAATAATAATCTGCTTGCTGGTTGCAAGGCTGATTTCCATCTGGCCGTCATCATTTACATCAACAGTGCAGCCTTCGGCAACCTTATCGATGTTGCCCCAATCGGTCACATCGCCATCTGCGAAATCATCCTTCAACAGGAGGTCAGGAATTTGCTCTTCCTCTTCTCCAGGAACCATGGAACCCAAAGGTTCGGTAGGTGCACTCAATGTACCGCCGTACAGACCGATCTTGGAAAGATCAAATGGTACAAAACCTTCGATATCCTTGAAGATCACAGAATCTTCGCTGATGGTAAAGTCCGCACTGGAAACTACCACCTTACCATCTACGATGGTATATGCCTCGTTATCGATATTGGCAAATCCAACATCGGACAGAGCGTACACATGACTTGCTTCGATGGTATTGTCTGTCTTTATCTGGTCCAACGGCGTGGTATACGGAGCATAGATGATCTCTGTATCCACATTGATCGCTACGTTGTTTTCGATCACGTTGTACTTAGGTGCATTTTTCTGGATGATAGCCGGCAGCTTCTCGTTCCAGTGGGGATACTTCTGATAGGCAGGATACTCATATACCTCTTTCAGGAGATCATAGTTGGAGCTGGTGTTCACATTGAAGCGGTCCTGACCGGATGTGCCGAATGCGGACATTGTAGCTACACTATTACAATTGATCAGCACATTGTTCCGGAAATTGTTATCCCAGCCACCGTTGATCATTGTGCCGTTGCCGCCAAAGTTCACGATCAGGTTGGATTCTACGGTAACGCCGTCCTTGGTGTCATCACAATATACAAAGGAAATGTTGTCATTCAAAGAGCTGTGGATATCGTGGACATAGTTATTGCGGATCACAATACCCATCTGCTCTTTGGCGTAACCCATGTAGATAACGCCGGAGTCACCACTGGTCTGCAGAACGTCATAGAACTCGTTGTTCTCGATCAGATGATCATTACCGCTGCTGATGATCGCCGAATGGGTCGCATCGTAGATCTTATTGTTGCGTACGATCATGCCTACACCAGCGAGGGAAACGCCGGGTGCGTAGGTCTTGGTAATTCTGTTGAAGTTATGGATCTCACAGTTCTCCACAACGATGCCCATGGGGGTCAGGTTCTTGATCATATCGTTGTAGAGAGCAGTATTTGTTTCATAACCGGTACCGATACCGCCGGCACCCAGGTCATACAGATGACAGCCTGTAATGACAACGTCTTTACAATTCTTCACATAGATGCCACGGCCAGCGAACTTGCTGACCTCGCAATCCTCGATTCTGACATCTTCCGCATTGAAGATGTCCATGCCGTTACCGCGTCCGGCCTTCAGCTCGATGCCGACGATCTCGATATTGTGGGCGCCGTTCAGCTCGATCATTGAACCCTTCAGCAGGCTCAGGGACACAGTGCCTTCATCCTTGGGAGGATAGAAATACAGGATTCCGGTATCTCTGTTGATGTAGTACTCACCGGGGAGATCCAGCTCTTCCAGCAGGTTGTAGAAATAGTAGTTCTGACCTCTGGTAACCTTCATACCACTGGGAGTTCCAGTCTCCACAGAGCCGGTCTCGGGATTGAAGGTCTTGATGGACATGGACTGCTCAGTCCAGTCGATCTCCCAGTTGCCGTATGCCCAGAGATCCTCTGCCTGAGTCCAGCGGGCCATCCGTGCTTTGGTTTCATCGTCAACCACGAAGATGGGACAGATGGGAGGATCATTTCTCTGGTCTTCCGGAACATATTCAGAGGCATTGCAGAAAGATGTCCAATGCTCAATGATATCGCCAACTCTTTCCACACTCTTGATGTAGAGCCATCCCTCATTGGGGTAGCGAGCAATGGTCATAGTGTCGTTGCCGAAAAACAGCTCCGGTCCCTGTCCCTGTGGGAAATCAATACCAGCGTGAATCAGGTAAGCGATAGATTGACCGTAGGAGGGCATTACACCAAGATCTGTAATACCCAATGCGTGCAGATCGAGCTGCATAACATGATCTGCCACTCCCTCCGGCAAGCGGTTCTGAGTAGCTGTATCTGCAACAGCAGAGAATGCAGACATATCCACATCTACACCGCCGACAAACATGACATCCTCATTCTCATAAGCGGTGTAAACAACAGGCGCGCCTTCTTCACCGGAGTCAGCTGCGTCAAAGGCGATCGTCTCATCGATGAAGTACTGGCCTTCTCTGAAGTAAACCGTGATGCCGTCTTCGGGGTAATCGCCAGCTGCCTTGATCTTTCTGATGGCAGCCTTGGCTTCATAGATGTTGGCATAGGGGTTTTCGAAAGAACCATCACCCTCGCCAGCCTCTGCGTCTGCGGATACGTAGATACCGGTGGGATCCACAGGCTCCGTAACGTCGCCACCGGTGGTGGGTCCGGTAGTGGGCTCAGTAGTCGGCTCAGTACTAGGCTTTGTTGTAGGCTCAGTCGTCGGCTCCGTGGTGGGCTGGGTGCTGCTGCCGCCGGTGGTGGGAGCAGTGGTGGAATCCGTACTCTCGCTGCCAGTAGTGGGGGCAGTGGTGGGATCGTCAGCCTCATCCTGTGCAGGAATCGTATATGTAACCGTAGCTGTAATGTCGACCTTCTTGGTTCCGACAGTTACAGTTTCAGTAACGGTAATGGTTTTGGTTACATCCTTTGCCAGTGCGGTAACAGGAATCATACCAATTACCATGACAACGCAAAGGAATACAGACAGGAACTTAATGTTGCCTTTGTGGCAGAACACAACCATTCCCACCAGCAATGCTGCTGCCAGGAACATAACGCCCGCCCAAAGGAAAATAGGCGCGCTGTCTCCGGTGGAAGGTGTTACAACAGGATTTGCCGTAACGGTCGCGGCAATCTGCTTGTTTTCATTGGCCTTCACAGTGGCATAGGTCACAGACTTATCGCCGGACACTTTATAGCCGCTGGGAGCGCTCACCTCTACCTTAACGTCTTTGATCTCATGATCATTCTGGTTCGTAACCGTGACGTTAGGCGTGATCTTCTCATTTTCAGCATATGTTTTCTTATCGGTGGTCAGGGTAACCTGGACACCGTCCTGGGTCACAGTTGCCGCACTTACGGAAATTGCCAGACCCATTACCAGTGTAAGGACCAGCAGCAATATTCCTATGCGCCGTAGACTTCCAAATTGTTTCATTGTTTGTTCCTCCCTGCTTAAAAACTATGTTGCCGATTTAGCAGCATCTATTGCAATTTTTCAATCTCTATCTTTCCCTCTCTGATCAATCCGGCTTTTATAACATTATAAATACCGGACATGCGGGTCCATCCACCTCCTTCGTATAATTGCTTTTATCCTGTTGTTATATCAAAGGTTTATCGTATGTATCCGTATACGGATACATACGCCAAGGCGCGCCTTGGCGAAATTTTTTATGCATTACGCACGATTTTAATTATAAATATACTATTGTTATTATACTACATGTCTTTAATTCTTATTTCAATGAACAAAGGGGACAGTTTTTTTCAAAACATGTCCGTATTTTATACTCATGCTAATTCTCATAAATACCTATGTATAAACTTGTATAAAAAAATCACAACAACCCTTTGCGGATTGTTGTGACTTAAATGATTAATATGATTCTGCCTACATAAGAAACTATTGGTTTCTCTCAACTACGTATACGTTGGAGCAGAAATCCCCCTGATTTCGTCCATCTTTGTTGTATGCGGTTCCCTGAAAGCGGGGTGATAACATCACACCGGACATCAACGCGCTGCCAGATGCAGCCATCCTCTCCACGCCGTCAGGCATGGGATAGAGTCGGTCCGCTGTCCGCAGTACAAAACCATTGGGATTCAGTTCTACAGGAACAATGTGCTTAACCAAACCGCCAAACATACCCACCCGCAGAAGCTGCTCACGACTGGTCAGAGAATACGGCTCCTCCGGCTGCAGGTCATTTAGTTGAAGCTGCTCATAGGGGGCAGCTGCGTGCTGCAGCCTGTGGAACAATCCCGCAAGATGGGTATTTCCGCCACTGACCTGCCAACCCACAGCATCCTCCACCTGCAAACGGGTAAATGCACCAAATTGGAATAGGCTGCGGTAACGCTTGTAGAATTGGATCTGGGCTGTGATTTCCTTTTCTTCTGTAGGTAATAGGTGCTTCAAATCCAATTCATATCCCAGATCACCAAAGAAAGAAACATTTCCACGGGTAGACAACGGTGTGCTGCGCAATGTCTGAGCATGGGGTGCAGCAGACACATGGGTGCCAAAGGTGGATTGGGGATATAAGTAGGACAAGCTCTGTTGGATAGTCAAGCGCTCAATGGGGTCGGTATCATCGGAGCACCAGATCTGTGGCGCGTAGCACAGCATACCCAGATCGAAGCGGTTGCCACCGGACGCGCAGCCTTCCAGCAGGATCTCAGGCCGCGGTCCAAAAATCCGCCGCAGCACATCATAAAGACCCAAAATATAATCATGTGCCTTTTCTCCAAGGGCAATGGAGTTGCGGTTCATGTCCCATTTGACGTAAGATATGTTGGCACTGTCCAAAACCGCCGATACATTCTCGACGATGTAGTCCCGTACTTCCTCTTTTGTAAGATCCAACAGCAACTCATTTCTGCCGTATACCGGGGGCAGTGCATCGGTCAATGCCCAATCGGGGTGTGCCCTATATAGGTCACTGTCCGGATTTACCGCCTCTGGCTCAAACCACAGGCCAAACTCCATGCCCAGATCATTGACCCGATCAGCCAGAGCCTTTAGACCACCGGGAAGCTTCCTCCGGTTCACCGTATAATCTCCCAATCCGGCTTTATCATCATTGCGCTTGCCAAACCAACCGTCATCCAGAACAAACAGCTCACAGCCAAGCTTTTTGGCACGTCCAGCCAAATCCAGAAGCCTTGCACGGTTAAAATCAAACATGCAGCCTTCCCAGCTGTTATACAGCACAGGCCGTTCCCGGAATTGCCAATATTGGGGTACGATGTGCCGGTTTACAAAGCTGTGCAGCCGTTTGGACAGGCCATTGAAGCCACGGTCAGACCAAGCCAGCACCGCTTCCGGTGTTTCAAAATACTCGCCTGGTTCCAGCACCTTACCGAATTGAGCAGGGTTAATTCCCTGCATGATGCGGGTCAAGCCTTGGAAAGACCGCTGGCAGGAAGCATAGTGGTTACCGGAATATACCAGATTGAAACCGTAGGCAGTACCGTATTTTTCATTGGTATCCGGTTTCGACAACAGGAATCCCGGCTGATGCCGGTTAGAAGAAAAGCCAGTAATCGAGTCATGGACTATGCGAACCGGCCCCACAGCAACCTTGTGTGGACGCATCTCTGCGATCCAGCTTCCATCAAAGGTGGTCATTTCATAGCTGCCCGCTATATCCACGCAAAAGCTCATCAGCTTGCGTACTGTAACAGGCAACTTGCTGTTGTTTTGCAGCACCGCACGGCGCGTGATGGCATCGTCAAAAAGCGTATAATAGAGCTTTAACTCCAATCCACCGGGATGAGCCATGGTAATTTCCAGTGTCTGGCAATTACCTCTTGCCTGCGGCAAGCCACAGCGAATGGGCACAACGCCTTCAGAGATCCGATGGCTTTTATATACAAAATCCGTTGGCGTTGCTAAGCCATCTACTTCCAGCTCTACAGGACTTTCCCGGTAGTCTCCCCTGCCACTGCCGCTCCATTCATAGGGCAGCACATCCAGACAAGTACCGTCCCCATCATAGGCCACACTGCATCCCCATCCAAGTCCCGGTTTACAGGCAAGGGCCTGAACATCGCTGGCAAATACCGGACTGCCGAAATGCAAATGCTCCAACTGGCCATGCTGGGTCACGCGGAACAGATAGGAAAAGCCTTTTCCATTCAGAGAAAACACACCATTATCACAGGAAATCATTGTAATCACCTCATTTCGTATTGTATCTGCAAGAAATTCTCCTGTCAATGAGATTTTTGATGACGATTGCAACATGCTGTGGTATAATGGCAGAAAATGAAAGGAGATGGCAATATGGAACGAACCCGCTGGTATAAAGACAAAGTTTTCTATCAGATTTGGCCCCGAAGCTTCAAAGACGGTGACGGCGACGGCATGGGCGATCTTTGGGGTGTTTATGAAAAGCTGGACTATTTGAAATCTCTGGGAATGGACGGCATCTGGTTTTCTCCCATCTATCCTTCCCCCGGCGCTGACTGCGGTTATGATATCGCCAACTACATGGATATCGAACCGGAATTCGGCGGTATGGAAGCTTTCAAGAAGGTTTTAGAGGGTGCCCACGCCCGCGGCATGAAGGTCATTATGGATCTGGTGGTCAATCACACCAGTGATGAGCACGAATGGTTTCAAAAGAGCCGCCAGAGGATTGATCCGTACACCGATTACTACATCTGGCGGCCTGCCCGTCCCGATGGCAAGCTGCCCAATAACTGGGATTCCAATTTCGAAGGCAAGGCCTGGACTTGGGATGAAGTCCGGCAGGAATACTATCTGCACCTGTTTGCCATCAAACAGCCGGATCTGAATATGGACAATCCTCTTGTCAGAGAAGAAGTCAAGAAGATCCTGCGGTTCTGGCTGGATATGGGTGTGGACGGTTTCCGGGAAGATGTCATCACCTACATTTCCAAAAAGGAAGGTCTGCCCAACGACTACATTTACCCCATTAACCGGGGTATGCTCCACTACAATCACGGCCCGCATATCCATGAATACCTGCAGGAATTTCACAGAGATGTATTCTCCCACTATGATTGCATGACGCTGGCTGAGGCGCCTCTTGTCTGGCCCAAGCTGGCACTGAAATACATTGCGGAAGATCCCGGTAACGAGATCGACATGATGATCCAGTTCCAGTGCCAGTGCGCCGACTGCCTGTTTACGGATTATATGCCCCTAAAGTTCTCCTTGCGTCGGATGAAGCGTTCCTTCTCCCAGTGGCAGACAAAGCTGGAGGGCAAGGGTTGGAACATGCTCTACATTGAAAATCATGACCATCCCCGAATCGTATCCCGCTATGGCAGTGAGGACTTCCAGAAAGAAAGCGCCAAGGCCCTGGCCGCTTCCTACCTGTTCCAAAAGGGTACGCCTTTCGTTTATCAGGGACAGGAGATCGGCATGACCAACTGGCGGCCTACAGATCCCAGCCAATACCGGGATGTGCAGACCATTTGGGGTTATCATAACAAGAACCAGAATAAGTCCCCTCAGAAGCGTCTGCAAATGATGTGGCGTTCCTCCCGGGATTCTGCCAGAACTCCCGTACAGTGGAGTGCGGAAAAGAACGCAGGCTTTACCAACGGTGAAAGCACATGGATCGATATCAATCCCAATTACACTACCATCAACGTAGCACAGCAGGAACAAGATCCGGATTCTGTTCTGAATTTCTACCGCAAGGCAATCGCCCTGCGCAAGAGCCTGTCCTGTGTGCGTAACGGTATTTATAAGGAGTACCGCCCCCTGTCCGGAAAGCACTATCTGTATTCTCTGGAAGATGAGAAGCAGAAGATTCTGGTGATATGTTCTTTCGCAAAGAAAGATACCGCATTCCACGCGCCCAGAGGCTTTGATCTTTCCAAGGCGGAACTGGTGCTGTGCAGTGTCAATGATGTGGCAGAAAAAACACTGACACCATATGAAACCAGAGTCTATGTATGGAACAAATAAGGAGCTGTTTCTATGAAGAGAAAAATCGATCCTTTTGACTATGCCAGCCAGATCCTCCATGCTGTCAAAAAAGGCGTGCTGGTGACTACCAAAACGGATAGTCAGGTCAATACCATGTCCATTTCCTGGGGCACTATGGGCATCCAGTGGGGACTTCCCATTTTCACTGTATTCGTCCGTGGCTGCCGCCACACCAGCACCATGTTGGATGAAAACCCGGAATTCACCGTCAATATTCCTCTGGACGCAGTAGACAAGGAGATCATCCGCTACTGCGGTACAATGTCCGGCAGGGATGTGGATAAGTTCAAAGAATTGGGATTACACGCAGAAATGCCCGAAACCATCTCGGTCCCCGGCATCAAGGAGTTGCCGCTGACTTTGGAATGTAAGGTCATCTACAGGCAGCAACAGTATCCCGATTGCATGACCGACCCGGAACCTCCTACCCACTACCCGGAAAATTCACAGGATATCCATGCCGATTATCATACCGCTTATTACGGTCAGATCGTCAGCGCCTACATTATCGAAGAATAATCACCTTGCAAATGCCGCCAATTCGGGTCACGTCTTCCCTTGACTTTTACACACAAAGATGCTATAGTGTAGGCCAATGGAGAGTTGTCCGAGCGGTTTAAGGAGCTAGTCTTGAAAACTAGTGATTCCGAAAGGAACCTAGGGTTCGAATCCCTAACTCTCCGCCATAAAAACAAGACCACCTTACGGGTGGTCTTGTTTTTCAATTAAATCGTATTTACATGGTCGGCGCAAAGGCGGCCAGTGCTGCGCCGATGAGGCAGGTATTTTCCGAACGAAGAATTTCAAACTCTATGCCACGAGGTACCAGAAGCGCGGTCAGCTCCGCGCAAAAGCGCTCCCGGAAACCTGTCAGCTTCCAGAATGTAGATCCTTCCACCGCAATTCGGACAGCTCGGTCCTTTACCTCAGAACGGACCACTGGGCCGGCTGTGAGAACAGCCGCGATTCTTGCAGCCCGCTGCACCATTGCGTCAGCAATCTGCCATGCAACGGCATTTTCCGGAACACCTTCACAAGTCTCCCCTGCCAGATACCTGCTGACATCCGCCAGTGTGCAGTTCCACTGTTCAAACTGTTCCGGCAGAAGTCCTTCCGTCGCGGCTGTTTTTAAGGTCAGACCGATCACCTCTCCCAGATAGGCACCGGCACACTGTTTTTCTGCGTGGGCCTCTTCCGGGATGTCAGAAGATTCGATGACCTGCTTATCAAAATCACCTAATGGGATACCGTCAAAGGCTCCCACCTCGGTGCTGATGATCATGTACGTTCCTTTCAGGTCTGTTGGCACCTTGGGAATATTGGAACACAGTTCACTGTAGCACACGTTGATGCCGGTGCCAAGAATCAGACCCACATCGGCATGATCCGCACCCAGCATGGCAGCTGTGGAATCGTTCAATACTCTTACAGATTGAACGTTTCCGCCCAGAGCCTCCTGCAAATCGCTGCCAACGGAGCAGCCAACAGCCTCCGGCACCTGAACTTCCTTGCACCATGCCAGCAGCTTTCCGTCCAAATTTCTTTCCATATCTACATTGTAGGAAAAGCAGAATCCAACCCGTGATGCTGCAGGTCTGGACAGCAACTGGGATGCCACTTTTTTGTAGAAGGCTTTCTTAGACAGTGGCTCTTCTGTGCCGGGCATCGGTATGACCCGGAGCTGCTCGATATGGCACTTCCCCCTCTCGTCAAAGTACGCACTGGCACTGCGCAGGTTAGTACCACCCGCATCCAAAACCCAGCACTGCTCTCCTGGTATCGGTTGAATGTCCGGTGTCAGATAAGAAGGGAGCATTGGAATCAAGCCTTCCCCGGCAAGTCCCCGCTCCATATCTGTCAAGAGTACCTGCAAACACGACTCGGACGAGATCTGCGTCACACTGTTATGGTGCTTTCTTAGAAATTCTTCTGCTGCCACGGCTGCAGCTTTCATCATACTCATTGCGTGTGTTGCCCCTTAAACCGTCACAGTATACTCAGTTCTGCCGTCCTCATGGGGAATGAATACTTCTTTTCCGGACTGCGTAATTTCAATGTGATAGGTACATCCCCTGAACTCTCTGGTGACCTTTGCCGGCAGCAGTTCCTGCGGCAGGCAAGGCTTTACACGCAGACCTTCCCATTCAGCCTTGATACCCAGCATATACTGCGTAGCCGCAATATACATCCATGCAGCAGTACCGGTCAACCAGCTCACATTGGCCAGACCAAATTTATCACTCTCGGGTCCGAAAATATTGGAGGCATAAACGTACGGCTCTGCCTTATACCGCCACTGTCCTGCCTTTTGCTGCGCAACCATCGGCAAGAGCTGGTGGTAATATTTGTATGCATTTTCCGGCCGGCCAAGGATACATTCAGCAATGATGGCCCATGTATTCGCATGACAGAACACGCTGCCGTTTTCGCCGCAGCCCTTGTTGTAGTAGGTCAGCGGATCCTCGGCGCTGGGATAGTCCTGCATGGACGGATGAATCTTTTTAACGCCAAGGTCTGTATCCAGATACTTCTTTACACTGTCCATGGCGGAAACCTGCTTTTCCGGATCTGCCATGCCGCTGATCACCGCCCAGCTCTGGGCGTTCAGCCAAATCTTTGCCTGCGGCTCGGCAACAGATCCAATGAACCTGCCATCGTCAGTGATGCAGCGGCGGAACCACTGGCCATCCCAAGCGATCTCATTGATCCGTTTCCTCTGTTCCTCGTAAGTATCCAGATACCGCTGTCCGTCTTCCGCTTTCAGCTCAGCCAGCTTTGCCATCATGGGCAGCACTGTTCCCAGCTGCATGGATGTCCAAATGCTTTCGCCCTTTCCCTCGCGGCAGACCTTATAAAGCATATCGTTCCAGTCAGAAGAAAGCATCAGCGGGAATCCATGACTGCCCAGATTCTTCAGGCAGAAGTCGATGGACAGCTTGATATGCTCCCAAACAGTGGCCCGGCTTCCATCGTAGAAGTCGATTTCCTCATCCAGATAGGACAAGTTACCCTCTTCCATCACGATATGATAGGCAGCCATCACCAGCCACAGGTGATTATCACTGTGGATTCTGGTTACAGGCTCCCAGCCTTCCACAGGGAAGCAGTAGTGGTTGCAGTGACCGTCCTGATACTGCTGTGTAAAGAGAAGATTCAGTTTTTCTCTGGCCCGCTTGGTATCAAAGGGTACCATCGCCAAAATGTCCTGCGCCGTATCACGGACACCTACGCCACGGAAAGTACCGGTAGCATAGTAAGAAATATTCCGGGAGAATTTAAAATTCTTTTCCGCCTGATAGGGATTCCAGATATTGATCATAGTCTGGGCATCCTTATCCGGCAATTCACACTGGAATTTTCCCAAGAAGGCATTCCATTCCTCTTTCACTGCCCCATAGGATTTCTGTACGAATCCCACTTCACGGCAATGGGCCACGGATTTCTGAATTTCTTCTTCCGTCATTGCAGTTCCCAGGAAAACATTGATCTCTTTTTCTTCTCCTGCTGTCAATTCCACATCTAACTGCAATGCAAAGCATGGATCGCCGCCGTAAAGGGTAGAATTGGTCAGCTTCCCCTTCTCCACGTTCTGAGGATTCTCTTCGCTGCGGTAGCTACCCACAAATTCATCGCGGTCGCAATCAAAAGCAGAAACCGGCACATCCGCTGCAAAATATACCAGGGGTGTTTCCTTTGGTTTCGGCTGCATTTCCACGCCGTAGCGGTAAACCAGCACATCTTCCCGGTTGTAGCAGGAGAGCTGGTGCTTATTATAGCACTGCCATTGCAATTCCCGCATGAATTCCATCATACCCAGTTCCACATAAGGAACCAGCGTGATTTTTCTATCGGTGTTTGCCTTTAATTTCAGATTCCATATCAGCGCGTTTTCAAAAGGCCCGACAAAATATGTAGCTGTTGCCTGCAAGCCATTCTTTTCCGCCTCAAAGCGGGTATAACCCATACCATGGGCTGCCTGCCAGCTTTCCGGTTTGCTCTTACACGGCTCATTGGTAGGACACCAGCAATCACCACTATCCAAAATATATGTATAGAATCCGCTACGGTCTGTAGGCACATGGAAAAATTTATAGTGGTTGATGCGCCATATCTGAGGAGACTTGTAGAAAGCCACACCACCACCCGCTTGGGACATCATGGTATGGAAGGTACCATTGGAGAGATAGTTCATCCAAGGTGTAGGCGTATTGTACTGGTGGACGACAAATTCTCGTCTTTCATTGTCAAAATGATACATAGCTTATCCTCTTTTCTATATATTGTGGGTAACTACAAATTTATTGTTTTACCGCATTTATGACTTGATCACAAAGGTTGTACGGGTCTTGGAAAATATGATCTTCTGTTTGTGGTACAGGCTCTGGTATCCTGATACCATATAACTGACCGCCACTGTCACCAGATAGTAGGGCATTCCTTCAAAACCAAACAATTCGAAAGCGATCAGCAGGGAGGTGATTGGACTATTGGTCACACCGCAGAAAATACCCACCATGCCGCACGCCGCTACCAGTTGGGCAGGAAGACCCAGCAAAGAAGCCGCCGTACAACCCAATGCAGCACCAATGGTAAAGGATGGCACGATCTCGCCTCCTTTAAATCCTGCACCCAGAGTGATCGCGGTAAAGAGCATTTTCAGTGCGAAGGTATACCAGTGTATCTGTCCCTCATGGAAAATATGCTCAATGATCCCCATGCCGGAACCCAGATATTCCTGTGTGCCCAACAGCAGTGTCAATCCAATGAGGATACAGCCTGCCAGGCCGATACGAAGGTATTGATTTTTTATATACTTCTCATACAGGTGTTCCGCCTTATGTAAAAGAACGCAAAATGCGATACTGACACCACCGGCCACAGCAGCAAATACCACAAGCTTCAGCAGATTAAGGGGTGTAGCAGCAGGTATCGCGGATACCGGAAATACTTCCGGCGGCACCTGAAAGAACGCAGCCGTAAAGTGAGCCGTCAAAGAAGCGATCACGCAAGGCACCAGTGCGGAATAGTGCATGATACCCACGCTGACCACTTCCAAGGAGAACACTGCGGCCGCAAGGGGTGTGCCAAACAGAGCAGAAAAGCCGGCACTCATACCGCACATAACGATAGTCCGCTGGCTGTCCTCGTTGAGATGGTATAGCCTGCCCAGCCGTTTCGCGATACTGCCACCGAGCTGCAACGCAGCACCCTCCCTGCCTGCGGAACCGCCGCAGAGCTGTGTAATAGTGGTAGAAATAAAAATCAGCGGTGCCATACGGAACGGGATATCTGTGGATTCCTGAATGGATGCCACAATCGTATTGGTACCTTTGTCGCTGGTATTCCGGCAACCGCGATACAATGCAACAATCAAAAGGCCACCAATGGGCAGTGTATAAATAATGAAAGGATACTGTTCTCGCAAATGATTTACCAAAATCAGCACGTGACCAAATAATGAACTGACACTTCCTACAATCACGCCAATGCCGATACTGACCAACATCCATTTCAGCAAGTACCACAGAGAACCGCCGTACTCTTTTATAACTCCTTCTTTTTTTTCTTTTTCCATAGCGACCTCTTTCCGTTCCCTCACGGCTTTTTTACTATTGTACCGATAAAAGAATAAAATGTCTACATAAATTTCCAGAAGAAAGGAAACAATACTGTTTTTATGTTTCCCGCGTTTTGGGCCATACTATTTGTGTTAGCAATCCTATGATGAAATTCCTCTCGCAAAAAGCGAGAGGAATGCATTTTCTATTCTTTTGTCTTATTTGCCGCCAGTGTTGCAGCTGTACCTACGGTTGCGCCCAGCAAAACGCACCCAATGAAAACAGCGACCATCACAGGCAGCGACAGAGTCGGCGCATCGGACTGCGTATCATCTTTTGGCTGCGTTGGATCGGATGCCGGCTGTGTTTCCGGTTCTGTGGTCGGTGGCACTGTCGGCACTTCCGTCGCTTCCGTTTCCGGCACATCCGGAACGGTTTCTGCCACACTGTCACGTAAGAAGCTGTCTATATCCTCATGTTTTGGAGCACGAACTGCTGTGATGGTGTAAACTTGTACAGTTCCGTCTTCCGCAGTGACAGTTACCAGAATATCATTTCCCTGTCCGGCAATCAATTCCGTCAGTTCTCCTATCACAGCTCCTGAGCGCTGATCCTCAACTGCCGCTTTCACTGTTACCGTTTCCGTCTCATAAGGCAACCAAACATAATACTGCCGCTGCTCAGTTGAAAAAGCCGGTGAAAGAACATACCCCTCCACGGACAGGTCTTTCAAATTCGTATTGTTACTGGGCACATAATTAGGATCCTGCGGCCGGGATACATGGATCACGTAAGTTCTCGCTGTGCCATTTTCAGCAGTAACTGTGATCCGCACATCGGTAGTAGCCGCAACTGCCAACACAGGATTTTCCACATAAACTTTTGCGCCGCTGTGCTCAGCATCTGCAGACAAGTTTAGTGCAGACACTTCAAAGGGAACCGATGCAGAATACTCCAATACATCCGGTGAAAATCCGGGTGTGATGGTAGCATTCCCAACGGTTATGCCCGCCAACCTGCAGTTATCAGACAACGGTGCCACGATAGTTGCAGAATAAGCAACTGTGCCGATAGGCATATCTTTCTGTCCATCGGACAAAGTAATATTACTTACGGAAACAGAAATATTCGCACCTTCCGGCACAGAACTGCTTACCAAAAATGTTGCAGTAAAAATGACAGCGTCACTGATAGGCGAAGCCATGCTGTTGTCATAGAATACAAAGTTATTTCCGCTGAATTCTACCACCCAGCTGCCACCGATGGCAGCATTGCAGCCCTGCAGGGTCAAGGCTGATGCGTCATAGGATATGGAGCCGGAGCCACCGAAGATCCCACCGCCTGCCGAAAAGGATACTGTAATGGTATCTCCCGCCCGGACTACGCCCGGGCCGCCCATATAGGCATTGCCCGCAGCCATAACGGCCGGTGCCGTTCCCAGAAGCAACAGCAGAATCAGCACCAAACATACACTCTTTTTCACTTTTCTCACTCTTTTCTGACAGGATTCGACAAAGCGGTTGCAATTTGGTATGCATGCAACTATAATTACAAAAACAGGGTTATATTTTTATATTATGATAACTGCACTTTTCAAAAAATGCAAGACAAGAGGGCAAAAACATGCAAAGGAATTTTAGAACTTGCATATCGTTACTGCTGGTTGCGGCATTGCTCTGTCCGATGCTGCAACGGGTGAATGCGGCTGTCTATGATCCCGCCAGCGAAGGAATCGTGTCCTCTTATTATCATATCGACTACGAAAAGGGTTATATTCTTGGTGTCGCCCCGGACACATCAGCGGCACATCTGCTCAGTGTTTGCTTACCGGGCGATTGTACCGTTTCCCAACAGGATCTGGCTACCGGAACTTCGATTGTATCCGGTGCCCACACGCTCACTGTTATCGTCACCGGCGATCTGAACGGAGATGGAGCAGTTACCATTACCGATATGCTGATGCAAAAATCCGCGATTCTGGGAGAGACATTATCGCCCACAGCTATGGCTGCCGGTGATGTCAATTATGACGGTGCTGTTACCATCACAGACTTTTTGCAGGTCAAATCCACACTATTAGGCCTTAGCTCCATTTCGGCAGGGCAGCCTCAGGGGACCACTGCCGACCCTGTCATTCTGTTGACTCCCGGCACAACCCAAATCTGGAACGGCGGAGAAAGCACGGTTTCCTACTATTGCGATGATCCATCCGTAGCGGTTATTGATGAAGATGGAACTGTCACCGGCATAGCCATCGGTTCTGCCTTTGTATACGCGCTGGATCAGGAAAACAACGCCCTTTCCCGAATCATGGTGTCTGTCATTGATCAACCGCTGACCGTTTCGCTGGGTACGACCCACCAAACCATGACACCCGGTCAATCCCTCACCCTTACACCACAGTTTAACCACCCTGTTTTACCTGCTGTAACCTGGGCCTCCTCCGATGAGACAGTAGTAACCGTCAGTGAAGCAGGCGTTCTGTCGGCGCAGGCCTTTGGTGTGGCAACCATCACCGCCACTGCCGCAAATGGCAGCAGCGCACAGGTTTCCATCAATGTCATGCCCCCTTTGGAGAGCCTGTCTTTTGACCGTGAAGTATATAAGGTCAGGCCCGGCAACTACCGCCATCCCAAACTTACTGTCACTCCCGGTGATACCGGAGAAGAAATTATCTGGACAAGCAGCGATCCTTCCATTGCCCAAGTCAGCGAAGACGGCACTGTTTATGGTGTCAGCTATGGTGATGTGACCATTACCGCCACCGGAAAGTATAGCGGGCTGAGCGCAAGCTGTACGGTCAGTGTGTGTGATGTACGGCAGGTTGCCATTACCTTCGATGATGGTCCGGGTGGAAATACCGCATGGCTTCTTGACTATCTGAAAAAACACAATATTCAGGCAACCTTTTTCCTCATCGGCGACCTAATTTCTAAATATCCTAACACGGTTATACGACAAGCCTCAGAGGGACACGAAATCGGTTATCACTCATATAACCACGAAAACCATCTTCGTCTCAGCTCTGAGCAGATCATGGATGATTTCAACGCCTCCAATGCCACCTTGAAAGCGCTGACCGGTCAGGAGTTTACCCTTTGGCGGTCTCCCGGCGGCAACTATGACCAGCGGGTGCTGAATTGTATTTCACTGCCACACATTTATTGGTCGGTGGATACCCGTGATTGGGAATCTCGCAATGCGAATTCCATATACTGGCAGATCGTTAACAACACCGTAGACGGATCCATCGTGCTGATGCACGATATATACGGAAGCACCGTAGAAGGGGCCATCCGTGGTTTGGATGCACTGATGGCCGCAGGCTATGAATTCCTTACCGTATCCGAGCTATTGGCCCGTGACGGTGAACCTGCCCAAAATTGCGTCAACTACTACAACGATTAAAAGCAGTCGGAAGCATATACTTCCGACTGCTTTTTTTGCATTTCATATAATTGCCGAAAAAATGCCAAAATGATTGATCGAAGAATATTTCGGAATGCTGTAAAGAAAATTTTAGGTTTACAACACCGGATTCTATTTTATAATGAATAATAGAAACATGCGGGGATGATCAAAGTATGAAGTCATATTTAAAGCATAAAATTGTAAATCTTATCGATATAAAAAAGCTCGCTGCTGTTGAGTATCTGGATTTTGAGGGAAAATATAAAGATTATGTAGAAAAACACGATTTTTGGGAGCTTTGCTTTGTTGAGAAAGGCAAAATTGAATTCATCCTTGAAGATACGCGTCAAATTCTGAAAGAAAATGGTCTTATTTTAATTCCACCTGACAAAGAGCATTCTTTTTATTCACCGGCAGGTAATCAAAACAAGGTCTTTGTTATATGTTTCCAATGCTTTTCGCAGGCATTAAAAGCCCTTACAGAAATGAAATTTGAATTAAAGTCCGACGCGCATACCTGCATGAAACGGATCATCGCCGAGAGCCACGCAACTTTCCGGATGAACGAAGACGACCTTTTGGAGGTCATACAAAGTCCTGTCATCGGTGGTCAGCAAGTGATCACACTGCTTCTTGAATATCTGCTGATCCATTTGCTTCGGCTGCTTTCATCAAGTGAGAATTCCGATATTGTTTTCTTAAACGGAGATAACTTCCATCAAAATCTTGTGGATGCCGTAATCTCCTTTTTACGCGACAACGTAAGCAAAAAGCTTTCTCTTGACGAAATTTGTAAGAAATTCAGTTGCTCAAAATCCTTCCTGTGCAAAATCTTTAAAATCCAAACAGGTGATACGCTGATATCGTATTTTAACAAGTTAAAAATTGAAGAGGCAAAAAAGCTTCTTGCTGAGTCTGATCAAACGATTGCCGCCATTTCCTATTCCTTGGGATTTCAAGAACCTAAGTATTTTGACTATATCTTCAAAAAGCATACAGCAATTTCCCCGGCCTTATACAGAGAAAAATTGAAAGGAGAGGTAAAACCGTGATAACGACAGTACTAGGCGAAATCAGAGAAAAGGAACTCGGCATCACATCTTCACACGAGCACATTTTCATTGACATGCGGTGTTGTGTAGATACCCCAGAAAATCCTCCCGAATTCTTCTACCATAGCATAACCTGCGAAAACCGTGCCGAGGTGCTTGTTGACCCCTATGCGATCCTTGACAATGCCCTGCTGGACAACTGCGAAGATGCTGTGGAGGAAGTTGCGTACTTCAAAAAACACGGCGGTCAAACCATCGTTGATTGTACACCAGATGAAATCGGACGCGATCCCCTTGTTATGAGGGAAATATCCGCACGTACCGGAGTCAACATCATTCTGGGGTGCGGTCATTACTATCATAAGGCACATGCGGATTATGTGAAATCTGCCAGTATTGAACAGCTCGCAGATGAAATGCGCAGAGATATTCTATACGGAATCGGCGACACAGGCATAAAGGCAGGCATCATCGGTGAGATCGGAACAAGCGCTGAGATCACCGTCGATGAGAAAAAGGTTTTACATGCAGCGGGCATCGCCGGTCATGATACCGGTAAGGCTGTTCATGTTCATACAGATCTATATACCGAAAACGGTTTTGAAATTATAAAAATTCTAACCGATGAGGGTACACGTCCTGAAAAGATCTGTATCGACCATGTGGATGTTCTGCTTCGTCCCGACTACATCCGTTCTCTTCTGGATCTGGGTGTTTACGTTGAGTTCGATAACTTCGGCAAAGAATTTTACGTTTCAGAAAAGCGGCGCTTTGCCTATGACCTTGAACGGATCAAGTTATTAAAAACACTGATCGACGAAGGCTATGGGAAGAAAATCCTCGTATGTAATGACATCTGTCTGAAGACCATGTGGAAAAAGTACGGTGGCGCAGGCTATGCGCATATCCTGCGGGCCGTAAAATATATGGCTGCCGAAAACGGCATCGACGAAGAAACTTATCTATCATTACTTACTGACAATGTAAAAAACTTTTTAAAATAAAGGAGTGCATGATCATGATGAACTATCCAACAATCGATGGCAATGAGTACCAGCAAAGATTAGATTCCCTGCGTGTGGAAATGGCAAAAAGAGGGGTCGATATCGTTGTGGGCTTTTCGAATCTCTTGGAAATCGCAATCGTACGCTACTACTGTGGCTTTGCACCTGTAAATGAAAGTTCGGCAATCATCATCCCTTCCAGCGGAGCAGTAACCGTGTGCAGCGGTCAGGCATCTTATGATTACTGCCTTACTCAGAACAAATTGGCCCAGAGCCGCATCGCCATTCTCCCGGAAATCGGTGAAGTCAGCGGTTTCGAGTACAGCACAGAAGGACAGCTTGACTTTACTGACCTCTTCGAACAGATCAAGGCTGAAAATCCCAAGGCCAAAAAGATCGGATTCATTGGCAGATTGATCTTCCCGTCCATCATTATGGATAAGCTGAGAAATGTGTTTGCCGATGCGCAGATCATTGACTTTGACGATGTACACTATGAGCAAAGAATCAGAAAAAGCGCTGCGGAAATCGAAGTGCTGAAAACAAACTGGGCCATGGTGTCCAAGCTGTTTGAAAACGTTGTTCCCAGCATTCAGACCGGCATGACCGAGCGCTATATCGAAGGCATGTTTGAAGCTGAGATGATGCGGCTGGGTGCAGAAAGCTATGTTCAAGCATTTGCGCCTATGGTGGCAACAGGTCCTTCCAATTCACATATCAGCATGAGCAGAAATACATTAAGAACGATCAATGAAAGCGAAATACTGAACCTTGCCGCAGGTGTATGCTACGAAGGCTATAACGGCATCATTTGCTCTCCTCTGGTACTTGGCCAGATCCCGCAGAAAATCAAAGATGCCGTTATGTGTGCATATGATGCCCTGAATTACGCATCCGCAAAAATGGCACCGGGTACACCCTGTGATATCGTTCTCAACGCCTACACTGACTATTTGACAAAGTACGGCTATATCGACTACTGCCCCTATGGAAGTCTGCACAGCACAGGTATGCTGGAATGCGAAGCACCTACCTTTACCGTTAACAACAAGCGCGTGATTGAAGAAAACATGGCAATTTGCATCGACGCCTATTTCAAGGGCATGGAATGGGGTTCCTTCCGCGTGGAAGATTGTTATCTGATCACCCCCAACGGCGCAAAGCGTATGACCACTTACAACGACAACGCAATTCCGAAACTGTTTAAGTAAGGAGTGGCTTTTCAAATGGAAAAAGGAAAGAAAAATTGGGTATTCTGCGATGGATATCTACCTCCCAAAGGAGATAATCCCGAGTTTGAAGGACATGAAGCCCTCATGATCACCAATCTCAATGAAGACAAAGCAACCATTGAATTGGTATTCGTTTTTGAGGACAAAGATCCCGTATCCGGCATCTTCGTTGAACTCAGCGGCATGCGGACTACCTGCATCCGGCTGGACAAACCCCTCGGCAAAGACAAGCTTATGCTTGGGGAGGCCGTACAGTACACCGTATGGGTCAAGAGCGATCTTCCCGTATGCGCCTGCTTCGGCAGATTGGATGTACGACAGACAAACATGGCTTACTATAGCGTAGAAGGGTGTACATTCTAGGGGTGCAAAGATCAAAATCTGTGAAATGAGGAAGCAAATATGATGATAAACAATACCGGTGGTATGTACGGGCGAGAAGGTGCCTTCTTTGATCATATGCCACAAGGATTTGACAATTACGTATGGATCGAACTGATTGGCTTTGACAACCAGAAAGAAGATTGCGGCGTAAGCGATTTTCTAAGCAAAACCGGTTTTATCCCCTCAGGAGTATTTCTTCTTGTTACCAGTATTGACATTATCAATACCCACAGCGGCCTTGAAACAGAATATGAGCTTGACGAGTATTTCTGCTCTTATGTGGGCCATCCATATAACGACGAGCGTCCCAGACAGCGTTGGACCAATCTGCAACTAAAAAGGTTGGTAGATTCCCTGCACCGGCACGGTGTCGAAAGCTTCATCAGCATGTTCGACTACATGAGTCCCAAAGCGCAGTTCTATCATCCCGAGCTTTATACCACCATGTGGTCAGAGGGCAAGGAGCGGCCCCAGCGGTATGTTTATATGACAAAACGCTTTGCTGATGGCAGCTTTTATGAAGATTTCTTCCTGTCAGCAGCAGTAAAGTTTTTGGGTGACTACGGATTTGACGGAATCCATCTTGCCGATGGCTTGTGCCGTCCCCGTCTCCCCCTCCAGTGGGCAGATATGTCCGATGATATGCTGGAGCAGGCAGGAATCACCATTCCTGAGGGAGAAAACCGGGATGTTTACATCGCAAAAAATATGCGCCGCCAGTGGATTGCATTCTGCACAAAGCGCTGGGGTCAATATTTGGAAAAGGTTGTCTGGGGAATCCACAATGCCGGTTTTAAGGTTGCCGTAAACAGTTCCTGGACAAAGGATCCTATGGAAGCTGAATACCGCTTCGGTGTCAATTACAAAGCCCTCTCAGAGCTTCCCATTGATTTGTGCGTGGCAGAAAACGGTGCGCCGACACTATGCATCATCGATACGCAGGCTAACTCCGGTTATGCCCAAAGCTATGAGGAGCGCAAGACCCTTCACCATGCATTCCGCGCGTCATTGATGCTTACGGCTGTCTGTATGGAAAAAACAAAGCTCGTTCCCCTTTATCCAATCAGAGATACGGCAGAACAGTATGACGTGATCCACCATCTGCCTACGTCTCTGGCTAAGCACAGCACAGCTGTATTTTCGAGCTTCGTATGGGGCAAGGACGGTTTAATGCCCGTAATGTCTGGTAATACCTTCTGTCTTGGAGACGGTCTGAGCAGCGAAAACTGGAGATATTTGCGGCTGTGTGCGGATAATGCTTATGTAGAAGATGTGAAGCATGTACCCGGAGCAACGATCATATGGTCCGACGCACGAAATCAAAAGGAAATACAGGCGCTGATTACCCATAGAACCCCCTCTACCCATAGGCTTTTATCCCTTATTCTGAGAAGAGGAGCAGCCGTTTTCAAAGCAGCACATATCGATCATCTTGACTATGTAAGCGGCGATATCCTTGTGACAAATCCGCAGCTCATGCCGGAAGAGGAAATGGAAAAAATCCGGAATTACAGCAAAGGAAGAGTCATTTATCTGTCCGCCGAGGAGGATGCCACAGATTACTCACAAGAGCAGAATCCTACCGGCATTGGTTTCCCGTATCCGCTATATTACACAGATGCAACGGAAGCAAGTCTTGCAGATTGTGTAAAGGAAATTAACGAAGGTCTGTGTTATCTTTCCGAATGCCAAGACGAATGCCGTGTACAGGAAATTGTAACCGGCGATAAAACTTCACGGTTTATCATCACCAATGATGAGTATTACTACACAAGGCCGGTAATCCAAACCGGAAGAAAGATCAAATCCCTAACCGATATCACAAAGGTGACAGGTTACAAAGCAAGTATAACGGGTGGGTCCTTTAAGCTTCTGGTTCCGCTGATGGGCGTGGCAATCGCTGAGGTGGAATTTGAATAAGTAATGAAATAAACAAGCGATCGTTCATGACTAATCATGGACGATCGCTTGTTTTCATCTGAGACAAACAACAGTTGGCCCGGTTAGATGAGTTTTTTGAGCGGAGATGGAGGGATTTGATTTGCTGTTTCATTCCCGCTGGGAATGAAACTAATTGTGTTGTCCCCGTCCAGCCGGGGACAAGCAACGCTCCCCCGGAGCGTTGCATTTAGATTGGTTCACATCTCCTCCATCTCCGCCAATAAGAAAACCACCCCGAAGGGTGGCTATGTCCCCTATCGTCAAATCTATGGAGGGATTTGATTTGCATTTTCACCTTTGGTGAAAATATATGTAGCCACCAGTGTTTGCACTGGTGGCAGGAACATGCCACCGGCATGTTCCATTTGAGATCGGTTCAAATCCCTCCATCTCCGCCAATAAGAAAACCACCCTGAGGGTGGTTATGTCCCTTATCGTTAAATCTATGGAGGGATTTGAACCCCCGCACGCCTTGCGGCGCCTAGCGGATTTCGAATCCGCACGCTTCAGCCACTTGGGTACATCTCCGTTTAACTCGGTCATTATATCAGCAGGCCTTGAAAAAATCAAGTTTTTTTCGCCAGTTCCATGA
>JAZOLX010000006.1:0-4551 GCA_045653485.1 Faecousia sp.
ATGAGGGCTTCATCCATCTGTGCGACATGGAAGGCTGTGTGGTAAAATCCACCCTCTGGTATATCATCCGTGACCATGCCATGGCCAAGTTCCTGCAGAAGAAAGCGACCATGGAAGCTGCTGCTGCTTTCCTGAACACCAAGTATGGTGAGGGCACTGTTAAACTGACCATGAAGGACAGTTACTTCAATATGCACGAGAAGATCGAGCCCTGCATGTATATCGTGGAGCGGGCTGAAAAGACTATGCGGAATGTTGGCATCACGCCCATCACCGTGCCCATCCGTGGCGGCACTGATGGCGCCCGCCTGAGTTTCATGGGTCTGCCTTGTCCCAACCTCTGCACCGGCGGCGCCAATTTCCACAGCCGCTTTGAGTATATCCCGGTGGAAGATATGGAGAAAATTACCGACCTGCTGGTGGAGATCCTGACCAATGTAGAATAAAAAAAGATCCCGGGAATATCCCGGGATCTTTTCCAGTCTGTCAAAGAACCCTTGCTTTCGTTAAGTGAAAGCAGGGATTTTAACGTAATCAGGTGCAAATAATAGGCACATTTTGGAGAAAAAGGAGTTGCTCCAACTCCAATTCGCCAGCTTTTTTAGATTCATGGCAGCATATTTAAGCCTGACCCATCTCGTGACTGCGGCCAAGCCTCTATGGTGTGTATATCGCATTGCATGCTTCTCTTTTGCATCCGCAAAGACTCGTTCAATCGTTTCTTTGCACAGCACCGTGGAAGCTCATATGCCGGAAGACCACCAGAAATATCTGCAGTGGGATGGAGACCGTTTTATCCGTTGGGCAGAGAGTATCGGTCCAGCCACTGCAATCACCGTAAGAGGGATCCTTAACTCCCATAAGATCCAGCAGCAGGGATATAAAAGCTGCATGGGACTTCTCAAGCTGGCGGACAAATACTCCGTCGCCAGACTGGAGAATGCCTGCGTCAGAGCCCTGCAATTTACACCACAACCCAGTTACAAGAGCATAAAGAATATTCTTGTGACCGGGCAGGACAAGCTGGAAATTGCCCCCGCAGAGAAGAAGCCTGCAAATAATGAGTATGGTTTCACCCGGGGTGCCGAGTATTATGGGAGGAAATAAAAATGCTGAATCAGCCTACATATGACAAGTTAGTCAAGATGCGCATGAGCGCTATGGCGGATGCTTACCGCCAGCAGACCGAGGATCCTGCCGTTGCGAATCTGTCCTTCGATGAGCGATTTGCCATGGTCGTGGATGTAGAATACTGGAGCAGGCACAATAACCGACTTAAGAGAAATATCCACCAGGCGGCCTTTGACCAGCCTCACGCAGCTTTGACCGATATCAATTACACCACAGCCGGCTGCTGGACAGACCTCTTATTGAAGCGCTGGGAACCTGTGAGTATATCCGGGAACGGCACAATGTTATCATTATGGGTGCTACCGGAAGCGGTAAGACCTATATTGGCTGCGCTCTGGGCATGGAAGCCTGTAAGCAGGGGTTCACTGTAAGATATATTCGCTTACCGGAGCTTTTGGAAGAACTGGCCATTGCCAGAGGGCAAGGCAACTTCAAGAAGGTGCTGAGTCAGTGGAAGAAGACAGACTTGCTGATTCTGGATGAATGGATGCTGATATCGCTGACGGAAACAGAGGCCAGAGATTTGTTAGAAATCATTCACGCAAGGCACAAGCGGGCATCTACAATTTTCTGCTCGCAGTTTGCCCCGGCAGGCTGGTACGGCAAGTTCCCGGAAGCAACCATTGCGGATGCCATCCTGGTAAGCGTCAAAACTAACGGCGACTTGCGATTAGATTTGACGCTTACAGGTTTTCTGTCACCCAGTAGCTGATTTCTATATTCAGCTAACATCCTGACTAAAATCCGCTGTTCAAATTCGGTAATGATAATTCTTCGTTTCTTTTGCGACATTCTGACCACCTCCGTTTCCTATTATCGTTGATGGCACTCAAAAAAGCGAATGTATGGATTTGTGTATATAGAAATTAGCCGGCCACGACTGATGAGGTTGCAGATTTCTTCGAAATAGTGTATAATTAATACACGCACTAAAAGTGCCTACAAATGGTTGTGATCAGTGTATTGTTAGCAGTTGCAGAAGGAACTCCAGTCGCATGGCTCTCCGCGTTCAAATCATCGCTTGACTTTATTCAGGCCGTGTTAGAACTAATTAAGGAGGATGATGTGATGAAGAATGTATTGGCAATGGTGGGTAATGGCGTAAGTGGGGTGGCCTAAGCCGGACCGTTCTTATGCAGCTGCTGTATCAATACACCGGTTCAGCATTTTACGCCAGAAGAGGTTCAAATCCTCTACGCCCCGCCAAGCCGCCGCAATTTATCTGCGGCGGCTTTTTCTTGGAGATGTTGTGATGAGTATTGAGTCTATTACCGCGGAAATAAAGGATTTGCTGAAGGATATTACTGTCGTTACAGCGGAAACTAAGCGTGATGACAGTGTACGGGAAAACATTGACCTTTTCGAAAATCCGCTCGACCCTAACCTTCTGGCATACTGCTTTGATATTATTTTAGGCTTCGATGTTCGATACAGAATTTTCGAAAAAGTCAACTACATTATCGACTTCTCCTATAAGGGAACATTCGCTACCGTTGGTCATTTCAAAATGAGATATGACCTCTCAATCGACAAGCGATACAAAGCGGAACTTATCTCCGTTTTCAAGCAGGTACGCTCCCTCTTAGAGGAGTTGTTTATGCTAATCGGCGAAAAATCCCTGGCCGATAACGAGTTTTCAATGAAGAACGAAACGCCAGACTATTTTAACAAGTTGGCGTTTTATGAAAAGAAAATAGAAAACCTTCAGCGGAAGGCAACGATCATCCAAGCCAAATGCCAAGGAAAGTACGATGTTGCAAAAGATGAGCATGGGTACACTCATATACGCCAGAAAGGGTCGGATTATCTTCGAACTCTTCATAAAGAAATTATTTATGGTATCGAGGCTTACATTGATACCTTTTTTGCAGCGTTAGAGCATGTGTTAACCTTGCTTTATCCGTTTGTTTGCAATGTGGAACCTCAAAAATCGTACTACAAAAGCTATATTCGGAACACCAAATGGGATTGGATGACCAAAATTCAAAATATATTTGGAAGTGCAATGCCGGTGACGGTAGTGAACGAACTTCGCCGGATTAAGGAGATCTACAGGAACCATAATGCACACGGCGGTTTTTCTCGTGAGATGATGGCATATGTTCAAATTCCAGGTTTTGGTAGACTCCCAATGTTTGTTGGGAAAGAGTATCTAAAAGGTTTCGTTGTCGGCAAGCAAGATTATATTTCCTATGATCTATACCTAGAAGCCAAGGAAGTGTTCACTAAGTTTTGGGAGACACTGGATAACACATTGCAAATTCCTATGATGTTTGTACGAAGCGGCCTCGCAATTCCTATTGATACAGAGCACTACACCGAAAATGTAGATACTCCGGAAATGGCACAACGGGAAATTGATAGAATGTTGGATGATATTGATAACCAACTCAATATGGACTGGTAATAAAAAGCCCAGAGGATATTTAATCCTCTGGGCTTTAACTCAATATGTAATGTCTTTGATATAAATAAAAAATCCGAACGCACTTCCTATCGTGAAGTAGTTCGGATTTTTCATGTATGGTGGACGATATAGGACTCGAACCTATGACCTTCCGCACGTCAAGCGGATGCTCTAGCCAGCTGAGCTAATCGTCCAAGCGCAGGATTGATTATAATCACTAAGGAGCCATTTGTCAAGCTTTTTTTATTGAAAAACAAAAATATTTTATCCCGCAGCAGCGTCAACTTCCTGCTGCCCGCCAAAACGGATCACCAGCCGGTTGGGCAAGCACACGATCTGCATCCCTCCACTGCAGAACCCCCGCTTTATGCAATAGCCATCGGGACAGTCTGCATGCGTCACGGCGATCTTGCCTTCCTTCACCGTAATCACATTGGTGCCGTATTTGCTCTGCACCGTTTTTTGCTGGTCGATGCCCAGAGCCAACGTGTACAGAAGCTTACCATCGGAATAGACTTGCACGAAATCCGCATCGCTGCCGCCCAAAAACACCGCACTCAAGGCCAGACACACCGCGACGACGCCCCCCAACAGAAATATCCAATGCTTTGTTTTCAACACGGTCACCTCCTGAGATAGCTTTTCACAGATTCGTATCTTTCATGCTGCTCAGTATAGCAAAATCCCGTACAAAACGCAAGAAAAAGTTGTGAAATGTTCTTGACTTTTGAATAAGGCCATGGTAAAATAGGCGAGCCGCATCGAATGGGCTCAAGTTGGTGCGCCCAAACGCACCCGCCTTCAGAGCGAGTCTGCATAATATAAAGTAGGTGAAAAAGAAATGAAAGCTGTTATCGTGACCGGTGGCAAGCAGTATACCGTAGCTGAGGGCGATGTCCTGTACATCGAAAAGCTGGAGGTTGAGGCTGAAGCTACCGTGAAGTTCGACCAGGTTCTGGCCGTGCTGGATGGTGAAAACTCCAAGATCGGCGCTCCCGTTGTGGAGGGTGCCG
>JAZOLX010000007.1:0-72368 GCA_045653485.1 Faecousia sp.
GGCAAGACGAGCGGCTAACGCCGCCCTTGACACTTTGCGCCCTGACCGCTGTAAGATAACCAAGGGGTGCCGAAGCACCCCCTGTAATAGATTTCTACCAGATACCGTAATCAATTTTGCGCATAACTCTTGACACTACCTAATCTGGCAGTTCCCAATTTGAAATCAACAGGTTATTGCTTGCTAAAGACCATAAAATGTACGGCAGTCCAATAAATAGGACTGCCGTACTTTATATGTCAGTTAGGTGAGATTTCTTGGGATAGGCGGAGACCGAGGCGGATGCCGTCGATGAAGCCGGTTTGTTGATGAAGGCTGCAAAGACGACAGACAGTGTCGATTATCTCGTCCTTCTCACGAAGTGTTTTGCCATTCATAGCCTGATAGAGCTCCTCGAAGGCTTGTTTGATTTCGTCGGTGTCTGTGCCGTTATACTCATTATAAGCACCGTAGAGGAGCCCCAGGACGGTGTTGGCATCATCACCGAAGTTAGGTTCAGTGGCATTGAGTTCTGCCTGCAGGGCGTGCAGAAAATCATTCATCCTCATAGTCATCTTCCTCCTCGTCCTCTTCCATATACTCATACGGTCGGTGCTCATCCAGTTTCTGCAGTTCTATCTGCGCTTCAAAACGGTCCTGCGCAGATGCAACAACCTGCATGAGCGTCATTCTGTTCGTCTGCCATTCCTGGAGGCCTGCCAGATATTGCCTGCGATGCTTGTCCTCCAGGATAAACGGCATTACATTATGTCGAAGACATTCCTTAAACATAATGAGTCTGCCAATTCTGCCATTGCCATCCTCAAAAGGGAAGATCTCCTCGAACCGGACGTGGAAATCCAGGATCTGCGTTCTTCCAATATCAGTCTGGGATTCGTACTCTTTCAGAAGTGCCCCCAGACTGGAATTGATTTTTGCCGGATCCAGCAGCTGGCGGTTCCGGCCTGCAGCCCTTTCCGTTCGGTAGACACCCGGTGTAACCCTATTCTTTCTGTGATCAACAGTACCAAACATCAAAAGATAATGCAGATGCTGGACAAACTTCTGCGTCAAAGGCTCCTGTATATGGTCCAGAATGTAATCTATGCAGGCACAATGGTTCATTGCCTCTACCAAATCAGATACTTTCAGCGGTTCGAAAGATTCCCGCACTTTACCTTTTTTGAATATGCTTTCAATTTGGTCTCGAGTCAACCTGTTACTGGCCATGCGAGAAGATGAGTATGTAAAATTGATCTGAACATAATCGTATAAACCGTGGAAGTTTTTCTTTTTCTTCTGCCGAATCAGTTTAGCAGCAAGAAGCGAAAGCTCCGGCATATTCGGTGCTGGACCAAGCTTTTCAGGCTTTTCTGCCTTCTCAGGGATCAGCCATGCGCCATTCTGATACTTGGCCTTTGGGATCCGGTTCTGTCCGCAATAACGGCGGACAAGGGCCTGAGAAACGCCCCACTTTTCAGACACTTCTTTTACTGATATGTAATTCATAAATCTACATCCTTTCAGCTGTTTGTGTTGCCCGCAACCCCGCGCAACACCACGGGTTTGCGCAACTTTGGCAACCAGAATAAAACACGAAACACAAATAAACAGTATGTACCAGCTGAATAATTATAGATTTTTTGTTAGAAATAATGGACTATTTTGACCAAATAATGCATAAATACTCTTTGATATTCACTCTCCAGCCGATGGCATTCAAGAGGTCAGCGGTTCGATCCCGGTTATCTCCACCAGAAAAGCTCCGAAAACTTCGGTTTTCGGAGCTTTTTCTTTACTTTTTTAGGTCAAAAGTTTGGTGTTTCTAAAAGCGGACATTCTTGACCATAATTTGACCATAACGAGATTTTGTCCACTTGGTCCATTATGTTTTCTATGCAGCGGAGCAAAAACTCCGCTGCATTATTTTTTATTCACTCGCCAGCAATTCACTATAGCGATTTACTGCAATTTGCTGGGTAGACTTCTGCACGTAGAGATACTCGTCTTTTAACTCTTTGTACTCAATATTACCGATTTCATTGAGAATAATTGCTTTTTTCCATGTCGCATCACCTACGTTTGAATCCAAAATTGATTACTTTTTGAGGAACAGTATTGTTCCAGGCTTCACAACAAATTCACAAGCAGTATTGCCACCGACTCGATCGCTCCATACATCGCGAAGCTTTAAGGTATAGTCCTTATCATCGAGGTTGGAAACAACAAGATATTTCTCCTCATTCACGAACATGGATGCAATAACCCTTTCGGAAAGGGTTGAAAGAATCTCGTCGCACTCACGCAGCTCGATATATACAATACTGTCTTCCTCTACCATGGGACGATAGAGCGAAAGGTATTTGCTCCAGCGTGCGAATTCCGTGGTATCATCCGGCACCGCAGACCACAAGGTGTACACAAACGGTCCGTCTGGATGCTCCTTCATGTAGTCATCCACCTTGCAGTCAAACATATACTCGCGGTTCCAGTACGGGTCCTCTCTGGCATACATCGGGCAGTCTGCATCTTTACGTTTGCCCAGGAACGGTCTGCCGCACGATGAGGTCAGCAATGGGAACTGCATAAACGGAATCACATTTGCAAAGTAGTAGTCCGGATTCTCGAGAGTGAGTGTGACCTTATCCTGGCAGGGCACAATGTAATCGCCAAAGTCTTTGCCAACACCCAAAGTTGTACTCTTTTGGTTTTCACCGATCCACAGATAATCGTACACCTTATCAATACACGGAGCCTTTCTATTACCATCACAATGCAGCTTGTAGATACCGCCACGTTTCTTTACTTCGGTGTAGATCAGAGCCAGCAGATCTTCCATCTCAGGATCATATTCTCCAAAACCCTCTCGATATGGACGGTTACCGTTTGCTGTATAGCTTGATTGCAGACCCCAGTCATTATAGATTCCATCGAAGCCATATTTATCGAGGATATCAAAGGTCTTAGGCAAGATGAACTCACGCCACTCCGCCTTACCTGCAGAACAACGGCGATACTTGTGAGCCAGTCCGCCCATACATAACTCCACGCTGTGCGTAAATTCTTCACGGAAATCTGGGCCAAATTCATGGATATAGCCTGTTGAGATGTACGGCAGAATTTTGATGCCGAAGTGATGGCACAAATCCACAAAATGCTTCATTCCAACAGGATCATGGGATTCATACTTGCCAACACCGTACTTCCATACCGCATCATTCCACTCTTCGTGTAGTTGGATAATCTCAACACCACTCTCCGCCAAAGACTTCAGCATGTTGTAATCATATTCCGTCGGCTCGATCTTAAAGGGATACGGATAATCGCCAAGATTATATACCGCTTGTCCCGGCATATAATCTCTTACACGATGGCGACGAAAATACTGTTTATTGCCTGCTTCTGCAGAATTAATATTTTCAATACGCGCACGATGCTGTTCGATAGTAAGCTTTTTCATAGATGTCCTCCTGCTATTCTTGTGTCCATAATAGTCCTCCACAATTTACCGTTGCTATTTCCAGCGTCTTCTCTCCATTGCTTAGTCTCGGCTGTATACACAGCTAAAAAGCCCATGTCCTCTTGTGATATTTGTATATGAGTAAGCAGCTCCCCTTCCTAAGCGGTGCGAATATAAAGAGGAGTTTTACGCCAACGCGAACAGTGCCCATTCGAACGGTAGGAATTATCTCGACATCACTCATTACAGAGAGAATACCTCAATTATAACGTTACAATTTTGGTTTCGTTATTGGAGCGGTAAGCTGCCTCCATGACCCGCTGTACCTGAACAGCCTGCTCTGCGGGAACTTCCACAGGGGCGCCGGTCAGAATAGAGTTGGAGAAGCTTGCCACTTCACGGGCATACATATTTCCGAATTCCACTTCAATAGCCGCTCTTTTGCCGTCCTTCTTGTCCTGCTGAGCGTCATAAGCACCCTGTGCACCCAGGAACATAGCATCCAGAGAGCCGCCGTCTACCTGGCCGATGACGGTGTCACCGATCAAACGGCCCTGGTCACCGAACAGCTCGATACGCCACTTGGCTGCATCGTCGGGGATGTTGAAGTTGGACTGGACAACACACTGGGCGCCGTTTTCCATGCGGATCAGCACGGTGGAGGAGTCCTCAACCTCGTAATTGAAGGTGAGCGTATCGTGGAATGCAGCTACGTCCTTGGCCTTAGTGTCCAAGATGTACTGCAGCAGGTCGATGCAGTGAACGCCCATGTCCATCATGGAACCACCGCCACCATTTTTCTTGCTTTGGCGCCAGTTGCCGGGCATATCGGGATACCAGCAGGTGAACTGGGCATAGCCGGAAACAGGCTTGCCAATCTTGCCTTCTGCAACTGCCTTCTTCATGGCCTGGACATAAGCGCCAAAGCGCATCATGAGGCCGGCAGCAATCAGAACGCCCTTTTCCTTGCAGTATTCTACAACCTTCTGGCCTTCTTCAGAGGTCATTGCCAGAGGCTTTCCAATCAGAATGTGCTTGCCGGCATCGGCTGCAGCCATAGCCTGCTTTGCATGCAGGAACACGGGAGATGCAATGTAGACAGCGTCTACTTCGGGGTCAGCCAGCAGATCAGCTTCGTTGTCGTAAGCCTTCTTGCAGCCCCACTTGGCGCGGCACTTCTCTGCAAGCTCCATGTTGATCTCCATGACGGCTACCAGCTCTGCGTTGTCGCACAGCATCATGCCGGGAATGGTACGGCGGTCAGCGATGCCGCCTGCGCCGATAACGCCCCAGCGTACTTTCTGAGCCATATTTGTTTCCTCCTTGGGGAGTTAAATTAGTTGGTATCGGGGCACAGAGGGCCAGCCAGTTCTTCCATGAAGAACAGCTTGCCGGGCATAGTGTCGATGTGGGAAGATAGTTTTTTCTCCTTATCACTGTGTGTCATTACAGACCGCACTTGTTTACATTACCGTTAATAGTAATACCGCCATCCAGAACAAGAACAGCACCGTTCATATAGGAACCATCTGTCGCAAGGAAGAGTGCAGTATTGGCAATTTCTTCGGGTCTTCCCCAGCGGTGCAGCGGAGCCAATCGATCCCGGAAAAACTGATCGTCAAAGTTGGGATCTGACAGGTTGCTTTCACCTACCATAGGAGTCTGAATAGCTGCGGGACAGATGATATTTGTACGAATATTATAGGTACCGTATTCCACGGCCATAGAGCGGGTCATAGAAAGGGTACCACCCTTAGTGGCGGTATAAGCATCGCTTCCGGGAACACCAGTAACGGCAGCAGAGGAACCGGTATTGATGATTGAGCCACCGCCACGCTTTTTCATTAGAGGAATAGCAAATTTGGAGCAATAGAAGGTTCCATAAAGGTTAATTTTAACTACACGGTCAAAAACTACGGGATCCAGCTCAGCAACCCCCGCGTCACGACCGCCAAAGAATACAGATGCATTGTTGTAAAGAACATCTAGTCCACCATATTTGGTGTCAATCTCTTCGAAAACTGCCTTGACGGCCTCGCAGTTCGAAATATCCACCGGATAGGCTTCGGCCTTACCGCCAGCAGCGGCAATTTCCTCTACGGCCTTATTGGCAGCAGACTCATTTAATTCCAAAATGCAGACAGTAGCTCCCTCTCTGGCAAAAATATCAGCAGCTACGCGGCCAATACCACCACCAGCACCAGTGATTGCAACAATCTTATTTTCCAATCGACCCATAGATTTCACTTCCTTCCGTTATGATAATTTAAAAGGGGGCGCGGTATGCACCCCCTTTTGTAGGGGAGAATTACTTGCAGATGTTGTAGATCTCTTCTTCAATATAGGGAGCGGTCAAATGATAGTATTCACGCAACCACTGCTGGGAACCAACCTCATGAACGTTAACATCAGGCAGAGCAATACGCTTCATCTTAACATTACCGCAGCCTTCGTCCATCAGAACTTCTGCCACAGCACTACCCAGACCGCCAGACAAGTTATGCTCTTCGACAGTAATAATCTTACCTGTCTCCTTAGCAGCCTTAACAATGGCATCTCTGTCAATGGGCTTGATGGTGTGCATGGAGATCAAACGGCAGTTGATGCCCTTTGCACGGGCTGCTTCTACTGCCTTCTGAGCCTCATAGCCGATGGGGCCGCAGAAAATAACGGTACAATCATCGCCCTCTTCCACAGTAATTGCCTTGCCCAGTTTGAAGTTCAGGGATGCAACATCACCGTGGTGGATATCCTTCTCGTTCTTATAACCGCAACGGTAGAACAGAGGACCCTCGTACTCAAACGCAGCATAGGTTGCTGCTTCTGCTTCCTTATTGTCGCAAGGAACAACAACGACCATATTGGGCAGAGCGCGCAGGATCGCAATATCTTCGGTAGAGTGGTGGGAAACGCCCAGGGCACCGTAGGAAACACCACCGCCAATGTTGACAATCTTTACGTTTGCGTTGTGGTAGCAGACATCGTTGCGAATCTGCTCCAGGCAGCGCAGAGTGGGGAAATTGGCAATGGAATAAGTAACAGCAATACCGCCTTCCATGGCAATACCGCAAGCAACACCGGTCATATGCTGTTCCATAACACCGCAGTTGTAGTAACGCTCAGGGAACTTTCTTGCAAAACCTTCGATTTCGCCGTAACCGATATCTGCCAGGACCATATGGATTCTGGGGTCCTTCTCTGCAATCTTAATCAGAGTTTTATTAAATACGCCTCTCACGAATTAACCCTCCAATTCCTTGTAACCGGCTTCCAGATCTTCCTTGGTGACATGCCAGTAGTGAGATGCAACGGTGTTTTCCAGGAAGCTGACACCCTTGCCCTTAATAGTATTACATACGATGAAAGAAGGCTTGCCGGGCTGCAGGGGCAGAGATTCAAAAGTATGCTCCAGGTCCATGAAATCGTGACCGTCAACGGTCTTGGTTGCCCAGCCAAACATAGCAGCCTTATTTGCGAAATCGCCCAGGTCACAGATATCCTTGGAGAAACCCAATGCCTGAATGCGGTTGTAGTCAACGATTGCTACCAGGTTTTCCAGATGATGCTGACCTGCAAACATGATAGCTTCCCAAGTAGAGCCTTCGTTGCAGTCTCCGTCGGACATCATACAGAAAATCTTGTGCTTCTTACCCTGCTCCTTTGCAGCCAGTGCCATACCGGTGCAGACATTCAGGCCATGGCCCAGAGAACCGGTAGAGTATTCAACACCGGGAACATAGTGGCTGATATGCCCCATCAGCTTGCCGTTGTCGCAGTAGTAGGTGTCCATCCACTCTCTGGGAAAGAAACCATACTCAACCAAGGTAGCATAAACAACAGCGCCTGCGTGACCCTTGGACAGGATGAAACGGTCGCGGTCGGGATCCTTGGGGTTCTTGGGGTCAAACTTCACATAGCCGCCGCCATACAGCACAGCCATGATATCTGCTGCGGACAGCATACTGCCAATGTGTCCGCCCTGACCTACATAACACATGTGCAGACAATTCTTTCTAATTCGTTTGGCCAGGTCTTTGTATTCTTCATACATAGATATTTGTCAAACCTCCTACTTGTTTAAAGTACCAAATTAATATTTCATAAATAACGGCAGGAACCCCCACCGAATATATGACAGATTTGATGTGACCTTAGTCGATAGAGAAATAGCGGTCGAAAATATACGCACACATACCGCTCAGAGCCAACTCCTTGGTATGTTTTGAGAAATGCAGATTCAAATGACGCAAATGCTGACCAGTAACTTTATTGTGAATGGCCTTGATTAAGTACTCCTGTTGCGGTGGCGTCATCTGATTCACATAAGAGCCGACCATTATAGCATGGCTGGTATCAGAAATGTTGATTGTCGTAGCGATGCCGATAGAGAGATACTCCAAAATCTCCTGGGTGATATCCCCTTCGGATTGAAGCATCCGGTCGTAGATCACGGCTTCTAGACAACCCCGTTGACCACAGGAACATAAAACATCCTCGCCTGTTTTGATGTGTCCTAACTCGCCATGCATATAGTTGGCGCCATGCTGACAGTTGCTGTGGAAGACAGAAGAAACACCAATACCGTCACTGCCAAGCAAAAATAACTGAAAGTGCGTCGCACGCTGGACGTGTTCCAAATAGTTACATCCTAATGCCATAACGTTACTGCTTCGCTCAACATAGACATTTATTCCCAGAGTCTTTTGCAGGTAGTCTCCTATGGGAACATTTTGCCATCCAAGCTCAACAGCGTAGATAACCTTACCGCTGCGATAATCCACAATGCCGGGTAAAGCAAGACAAAGGCCGATGATATCTTCCTGGGGACAAATATTTCGGGCTGCGATTGCCTGAATCCCCGCAGATAAGACATTTACGAAAGCAATAGGTTGAATAGTTCTATCCAATTGGACAGCTTTCTCACACAGAATGTGTCCATCCAGATCCAACAAAAAAAGACTTCGAGACATCCAGTCAAAAGCATAGAACTTCTTTGCTGCGCCATTGAATGTAAGGTACTGGGGCTTGCGGCCACCAGTAGAGTGCCCAACACCTGCCTCAAGAATTAGGCCACTTTCTTCTAACTGCCGGATCACCTGAGTAACAGATGCACGGCTGATGTGCATACCTTCCCAAATATCGGTTCGCGACAGCGGTTGGTGCCGTTTAATATAGTGTAATATGCTGTTTCGATTTCGCTGTGCTGCATCAGAATGAGAGAGAAAAGAATGTTCCATACCGAATCCTCCTGCAAAACATATAATTATGTAAAAATAATTATATCACCAGTTTTTGGCATAGACAAGGTAATCATTTCTAAAAAAACGGAACACACTTTGTTTTTTGACTAAATTAAGTATAGCTATTTTGCAACCATTTGTAAAGAGTGAAAATAAGAAAATCTTTTCTCGGAAAAATTTCTGTGGATTCTGCTATAAATCTATATGCTGAATTTGGCAAAATTTTGTTGTTCGCAATAGGATTTCAGGAAACATCTAATTTATTCGATAAGCAAACTAAGTAGAATGCGTCAAATTCATACCATCGAATTAGAAAAAATGTGGAGAATTCATGTCGCTAACTGTTAACCGAGAAAGATTACGAAGCAATCCTCCTGAAAGAAATCCAGCATGGTATAAGGTAGTATCGCGTCATATTGGAGATCCTGCTGCGTTAATGGTTGAGCTGAGTTCCGTATACATTGCAATTTACTCGCACGCAGTTTTTCTTTATCTCGGACACATAAGATCCCCTATTACACAAAGGAAACGAATGAAAGTGTTGGGAAAAGGTAGTAAAAACATAAAGATAAAATTTGTCATCACACCCAATTACCAAAACTTAATTTATACAGCATAGTAAGTACGCAGTAATGCTCAGCTTAATCGTTGCATTTACTGTTATATCTATAATCGACTCAAGAATAAAACTGGAGTGGCGCTGCGTCAGCTGCGCCACTGCGGTTAAAGCTGATTAAATCGACACAGGTCTATTCGTGCTATGGCAAATATCAAAGCAGCCTAGCACAGAGAATAAACCGTCTTTGCAAACGCACTTACCCAAATTATCAGGTAGCTTACAGCCAAAGCAGGAAATACATCCGGTGAACTTTTCCAGCTTGCACAGGTGGATGACCTCGACCTAGGCACCCTGATTTTCAGCACCCTTTGCAGCTTCACGGACTAAGGTTGCAGCATTCCAGACAGTCCGAGGACTGCAGTTGATGACAATGATTTTCTTCATGAAGGTCTCCTCCTTCAAAATCTTTCTTCTATTTTATCGTACAAGAAACCAGCCGTAAACAGAAAGTTTACGAGTTTACTGTTGCACATCTCTTTCCCTCGCGCTATAATCGCATCACAATAGCTGAGGGAAGCAACATGATCGTAAACAGGGAGCCCCCTGCTGTGAATTATTCTGGACCAAGCGTCCGAATCAGCTGCTGCTTGATTCCCCGTTCAAATTCATTGTTTAAGTCCAACAAATACGAAGAGCCCGAAACACAAACCATGCCCAGCGGAAAGGAATGGTCACACATATGAAAAAGTATGCCATCAGCAGGGAGTTCTTTCCCTGGAATCTCTTTGCACCGCCCATCAGCGAGAAATTTCTGGCTGTGGCCGTGCCTCACATGAAGGCTCCGAAGGCCCTTTGGCGGGATCCAAATCTGGATGTTACCCGACATGAGGTCACCAGCTATGACGGTGAAAAGATTACGTGCTTAATTCTGTCACCCAAGGGTCTTTCCGAAAATGCACCGTGCCTGATCTATCTGCACGGCGGTGGCTTTGTGTTGGCAGCAGCGGAATACCATTACAAAAATGCCATGCGTTATGCCAAGGAAGTAGGCTGCAAAGTGGTTTTCCCTCAGTACCGTCTTGCGCCCCAGCATCCCCATCCCGTGTTCTTTGAGGACTGCTATGCGGCTTTTTGCTGGACCTATGACCACGCGGAGGAGCTTGGAATTGACATCCAGCGAATCGGTATAGGCGGCGACAGTGCAGGTTCTACCCTGGCTGTGGGTGTGTGCATGATGGCAAGAGACCGACAGCATAGCGTGAAATTCCGCTTCCAGATGCTTCCCTATCCCTATCTGGATGCGCGAGGCAATAGCGAATCCTGCAAAACCTTCACCGACACGCCTATGTGGAATTCCTCCCTGTCAGACCGGATCGGCCCCATGACCAAGGTGGACAGAGAAAGACCGGACTATGTTTTGTACTCTCCCGTAGAAGCGGAGAGCTTCAAGGGTCTGCCACCTGCTTATATCGAGACTGCGGAATTTGACTGTCTGCACGATGACGGTATCCTATATGCCAGCTTGCTGCGCAGTGCAGGTATCGAAGTAACCCTGAATGAAACCAAAGGCACCATGCACGGTTTTGACATCGTCATGAAAGCGCCCACCACTTTGGCGGCCATGGAAAAGCGGATCGCCTTTATGAAGCGCATGATATAAACGAATAAATAAACACGTTAGGAGAATGCACCATGAAGGAAGAATGTTTGATCTGCAAGGCACCGCTGGAATATCTGAACGAGGGCATCGAGATGGAATGTGCCATCTGTCATAAGAAGGAGATTTCTACCGCCCGCTGTGTAAACGGTCACTTTGTCTGTGATGATTGTCATACCCAAGGGATCGACTTGATCATCGGTGCATGTCTGAGGGAAACTTCCAAGGACCCCTATCAGATTATTTCCGGTCTGATGGCACTGCCTTTGTGCCATATGCACGGTCCGGAGCACCACATTATGGTAGGCTCTGCTCTGCTGACAGCCTACAAAAACGCAGGCGGCGATATTGACCTGGAAAAAGCGCTCAATGAAATGCAGGCTCGGGGACGCAAGGTGCCCGGCGGGATCTGCGGCTTTTGGGGAAGCTGCGGCGCTGCTATCAGCTCCGGTATTTTTATTTCCATTGTAACCGGCGCAACCCCTCTGTCAAAACAAGAATGGGGCATGAGCAACCTGATGACTTCCCAAAGTCTCAGCGCCATTGGCACAGTGGGCGGTCCCCGGTGCTGTAAGCGTAATTCTTATCTGGCCATCACCGAAGCCGTGAGGTTTGCGAAAGAAAATCTGGGCATTGAAATGGAGCTGTCCGGCATCCGCTGCCACCACACAGACAGGAACAACCAATGCATCGGTAAACGATGCCCATTCTTTGGGAAATAAAAGGAGGTCATAGCTATGACATTTTTGGAACTTGCCAAGGCCCGTTATTCTGTCCGTTCGTTTAAGGATCAGCCAATTGAGGACGAGAAGTTGAACCTGATTCTGGAGGCAGGCCGCGTTGCGCCCACCGCCTGCAACAATCAACCGCAAAAGATCTATGTGGCAAAAAGCGAGGACGCAAGAAAGAAGCTGGCATCCGTACGCAGTACCTTCGATGCGCCCGTGATTCTGGTGGTCTGCTACGACCGCACCCGGGACTGGAAAAACAAGCTGCAGCCCGGTTATGAATCCGGTGAGACCGATGCCGCCATCGTCTGCACCCATATGATGCTGGAGGCCGCTGAGCTGGGCATTGGCTCCTGCTGGGTAGGCTACTTCAATTCGGATCAGGTTTCCGAAGTCCTGGGCCTGCCGGAGAATGTAACTGTCTCCGCACTGCTTCCCATTGGTTATCCTGCCGACGATGCGACTCCTGCCCCGCTGCACACCCAGTATCGAGAGTTGGATGATATCGCTACAGTGATTTGAGTATACTGATTTGAAAGAAACACACTGCGGATGCCAAGGCATCCGCAGTGTTACTGTTACAGGAGAAAATATCTGTATCGACGGTGACCAGACCCGTCTGATGATCTACCACGGCGACCACGGCTGGACACTGAACCCCTAAGAGGCAAACATCCCCGTCCGATTGGACGGGGATGTTCGTTATTTCTCGATCAAACATGCCCGGCAGGGCGCGCCCTCAGCACCTGCCAGATTCAGCGGTGCTGCGCTTTAGGGACATCGTAAATCCTTATGCTCAAATATTCAGACTATCCACCCATTCACGAATGGAGGCAATCGTCTGTCTGCCATTGAGCAGCTTGCCCTCAATGATTTGCGTATCCGCGGAAACGCTCACCCTAAGCTCCTGGGCAGTCTTTCCGAATCCGCTGCTGCCGGAGGTCGCAAAGAGAACAATCTTCTTTCCGGAAAAGTCATAGTGCTCCAGGAAAGTATTGATAATCGTAGGCGCCACATACCACCAAATGGGGAAGCCAAGGAAAATCACATCGTAATCTCCGATCTGAATACCACTTTCATTCATCTCAGGGCGAAAAGCTTTGTTGTTCATTTCAACAGAGCTGCGGGACTTCCGATTCATCCAGTTCAGGTCTGCCTTGGTATAGGGAACTTTCGGCTTGATCTCATGGATATCAGCGCCAACAGCTTCAGCCAGCATCCCAGCCACTTTGGCGGTCACACCGCTTGCAGAGAAGTAAGCAACCAGTTTCTTTTTCATTGGACATTTCCTTTCCTATGTAATTCAATGCTGCCGATATAATCATATCCCGGCAATGCAGTTGGATTCTCTTCCTTGAAGAAACGGAACGTTTCCTCATTGGCCACATACAAATGTGCCAGAGCGATGCCAGCGTCAAGACGGTTTCCCTTCCGGCTGCAATAAACACGGATGGCGTCGCCTTCATGGGTGAAATACCATGGTTGGCTGTTGACAGCAGACGGGGCCAGTCTGGCAGGCTCTAAGCTTGCATCTGCTTTATCGGAAATCTGCTCTATGGACTTACGTCTGAAGTCCTTGAGTCGATGGCGTTGCTGGTCGCCCTTGGGATGCCCGAAAGCCAGCATGATGACGAACTTCATACCCTCCACTTCCGGTGCGGTCTTGGAGTTCATCCTGCCCATACCCAGCCAGCAGACACCCAGACCCAGGCTTTGCAGATACAGATCCATTTGTTGGAACAGGAAGCCCACATTTTCCAGCCAGCCATCCGCTTCTTCAGAATAAATGGTAATCAACTGCGGTGTCGGCCAGGGGCAGATGCATTTGACCTGATTTCTTAGAATGATGTCCCAGTGTACTTTGATATTGGGGTACAGGGGTTTCATCAGGAAAGCCTGAATCGTTTCAGTCATTGTAGCATCCACGGAAACGCCCGTAAAGCTGCGGCAGGACTTGCGTTTATAGATCATTTCATTCAGTGTCATATCCTTACCTCCGAATCCATGAAGACAGCATTTGCGCATATCCTTCAGGTGATTCCTGAATACCAACCGTGCCATAGGAAATCATCGTCTCAAGCTACTATTTATATTTTAGCGGTTGGATCAGTAAATGTAAACACGGAATTTGCGCCCGGATGCCATTGTTGGGATTCACACTTTGCCTGTAGTCGCCGGTTTTCGGCAATTGAAACGCCGCTTCCGGGCAGAAGTCGGAAGCGGCATGATCGAGTATTTGACAGATGTACGGATCCGGGAAGCAAAACGGTTCATACGAGAAAACAATTTGAGCATGAGCCAAATTGCGGGGGCTGTTGGATTCAGCAACATCCACTATTTCAGCACTGTGTTCAAAAAGCACACCGGCATGGCACCAACGGAATATGCCAGATCCGTAAACAAACTGTAAGGGGTTTATTCGCCAATAATCATAACCTGCACCGTTCTGGTACGGCCACGGGTCTGATCCCAGTCGATGAAATGAATGCGGCCGAACTCGCCCATATCCATCTCGCCATCCACAGCCACGATGGTCACATTGCGACCAATGACGGAGCTGCGCAGATGGGCATCGGTATTATGGCAGCCAAAATTATCCTCGCCATGCTCTTCGGCAAAAGTCAGCGCCTTGGGGCCGGGGTGCAGATACTGACCCTCGTAACGGCAGGTAGGCATCCACTCTTCAAAGGCATTGACCAGATCCTGTTGCAGGGTTTCCAAACCGGTCATGGACATATCAAATGCGCATTCCTGCGTAATGACAGAACAGGTGGTATGGTGGGAGTAGACCACCACAATACCGTCGGTCATGCCGGACGAGGCAAAAATTTCCTTGACCTTGTCAGTTACATCATGGAAGCTTACCGCACGGTGGCGGGACTCCAACTTAAAACTCTGTTTGTAAACCATGATTCTTTTCTCCTTTTTTCAATTAAAGCTTGCTTCCCTGGTCTTCCTGAATCACGCCTTGATTTGTAGCTGCGTGGGAATAGCCGGTAGTCGATACCAGATCTGCCTGCCATTGGTCATACATCCGCTGATAGACCTCCTTGGGAATCTTAGGCGTTCCCTTGGAGAAGGTAGGCAGCAGCTGATCGCCTGCCACCTTGGGGTCAGTGCAACGGGTGTCGTTGCGGTACTGGTCCCGCTCCTCTCTGTTACGCAGGTTGGGGATTGCCATAGGCACATTACCCTTCAGAATGGAGAAATAGGCAAACAGACCGGGCAGGAAGCTGTCCATAGCCTCATAAACGTCGATGATATCGGCGTTCTCGTCGCCCAGGACCTTCTGTACAAAGTGATACATGCAATAGAAATCGGAGCCACCATGGCCGAAGTATTCGGCTACATGATCGAATTCCCGCTCCGGGATGTAGTTAATAATCCCCTTTTCGGCCTTGAATTCATCATAGTTATCACCGGCATGGACATAGATCCGGTTGACCCAGCCGTTTTCCACATCCTCCCGGGCAGATTCCGCGTGACCACGGCTGCCGTAGAGGCTGTACCACACGGAGTTACGGGATAGGCCGCCGTGGAGGCTCTTGACCAGACCGCCATCCTCCAGAGTCACCAGTTCCATGCCGAACTGGCCACCCTTGTTGCCCATGGAGCGAACTTCCTCCACATGCTGACCCTCGAAACCGATAACGGACACGGGGCGCTGCTTAGTGATGTGGATAATGGGGCCCAGAGAGTGGGTGCAGTAGAAGGTGGCGTACCCGTTATTCCGCCAGTGATCCTCTTCACCGTATGTAATGCTGCCCCAGTAAGGGCCGACATTGTGGACATATTCACACTCTGCATAATCAAAGCGGCCAAAGACACCCTGCTCGTACAGGCGCTTCATTTCATAGGTCGCGCCCATGTAGCAGTAGTTCTCACCATAGGCATAGACCTTGCCGGTTTCCTCCACCGCTTCAATCAGCTCCACCGCCTCTTTCAATGTCTGACAGGGCAGGCATTCGCTGAAAACATGCAGTCCCTTTTTCAGGCAACGGATAGCAAAGGGCGCGTGCTCATTGGCATAGTTGGCCAGGACCACGGCATCCATATCGTGCTGAAGAAAATCCTCAAAGTCCTTATAGTAAGTAATCCCATCCGTGCCCAGTGTTTTCTTCTGCCTCTCCAAGACATCATCGTATTTATCACAGATAGCAACCACTTCCGCATTGCCGGCAACCCGGCAATAAGAGATCATGCTGGTGCCACGGTAGCCACCCAGAACACCGATTCTCACTTTTTTCATGATATGTCCCCCCTTTTTATTCTGCCTGCTTTTTCAGATCGTCGGCTGCCCGGCGGGTAGCGGCGATCATTTCATCGATCATCGCAATGGGGTCTGCAGCATTCATAATGCCGGAGGCAGCACCGGCTGCCTCAGAACCGGCCATAATGAAGTCATAAACCTGCTGGCCGTTGGTGATACCCGCAGCCTGCTCCACCATGATATCGGGATAGATTTCCTTGATGACCCGGATGGAGTCCTTCACATAAGCCATAGGACTGACACCGTTACCACCGCCGATAATATCCGACGGCTCGGGATTGATGATATCCGGGTGCAGCTGGGCAATGGCCTTGGCTTCTGCAATGGTATCGGCACAGGCAAATACCAGGAAGTCCAGCTCCTTGGCCCGGTCAATGACTGCCTTCATCTGGGGCAGACTCATGGGTTTTTCGCAGTGGTTGATGACCACACCCTGAGCACCGGCAGCCTTCAAACCCTCAGGTAGGATATCCGCCATACCGCGGCCGGGGCGGAGCGTATCCATGTAGGGTGCCAGAACGATCAGATTCTTGGTGTTCTCGCGGACCCGGCGGATCTCAATGGGTGAGCAGATGAACAGCACATCAATGTCGTACTTTTCCGCTGCCTTGTCCGCTGCAATGGCATATTCCAGCAGCTGATCGCCATAAACATAGTTCTTTGTGCCTACTTCAAAATAGGGGACTCTGATTACTGGTTTCATAGCAGTGCCTCTCAATCTACGATTCTCATTTTATACTCGGTCTTATGGGTGTTGGCACATACTACATGCACCTTGCTTTGCTTTAAGTTTGCCAATGTCTCATCAGCGATCCCATTGTCAGTGATAATGGTATGGATCTGTTGAACCGGCGCATAGGCCACATGGGACGATAATGCAAATTTGGTGGAGTCCACCAGCATGAACGTTTTTTCTGCATTGCGCATGGCGATCTCATTGACACGCAGTGTCTCAAAATCAGTGGTTGTAAACTGCCTTCCAGCAACACATCCGTCCGCTCCCAAAAAGCATTTGGTAAAGTACAGTCCGTTCAGTGCCTGTTCCGCCAGATAACCACAGAAATCCTTGCGGTTGGCCCGGTATTCACCGCCTACCAGCTTCACCTGCAGGTAAGGAGACAAGATCTCCAGATTTGCCAGAGAATTGGTGTAAACAATAACGTTCAAGCTGTCCTTCTGTAGACGTTGGACCATCTCTGCGCAGAAGCACCGAATGGTCGTGCCGGAATCACAAAAAATGACATCTCCGTCCTCCAGAAACTTTGCTGCTTCTCTGCCGATGGCCGTTTTCTGTTCGATGTTGATTTTGGCACCGTGTTCAAAGGAATATTCTGCCATGGCGTGATTGGTGCTCTGGATTCCGCCATGGGTCCGGATTACCTTGCCGTCCTGTTCCAGTTTTGAAAACAGACGGCGGGCTGTGGACTGTGATATGGACAAAAGCTCCATGGCTTCGCTGAGGCTGAGCTTCTGCACAATGGATAATCTCGAAATCAATTCCTGTTCGCGGTCAAGCTTCACAGCATTCCCTCCTGTTGTTTTATTGGCAGCTCGGCTTTCATTTTGATTGCAGATTTTGAACAAACGGACGAATGTCCGTCAAACAGTCCAATACCCCCAACTCCAGCAGATTTTCAATGCTGGAAGGTGTTTGCGTCGCTGAATAATTAAATACCGTCTTCTTATCAGTTTAGAAATATCAATCCACCGACTCTTCTGGACATTTTTATTCAATAACGATAACATTGAAGCCCATCATATGACCAAAGGTCTTTATCTCCTCAACATTTACATCATAGACCATTGCAGAGTGATGCGTACCACCTGCCAGTGAGTATTCCTTCAAAAATTGAGGCAGGGGTTTATTCGGTTTGAACCAACCTTGGGTTGCATTCTTATAAGCACCGTGTTCCAGACCAATACCCAGCATTTTGCCCGGGCAGAGGATCAGATGGAAACTATCATTCATCGGTGCCAGATTGACGAGGCAAACGTTACCGGGCCGAGCGCAGGTGTAAATACCTACCGTATCACCGCATGTATTGTAATTGAACGCCTTATTGCAAAGAACCGGCTTCCATTGTGCCAAATTGGGATTGCTCTCACTCATGTGACTCATCAAAATCACATCCTGTTCCCAATCTGGGCAGAACATCTCAGTAAAAGTGGTCGCAGGATAGGCAGCAAACAGCGCACCAACCAATCCAGCAGTCAGAACATCCCCTTCGCCGGCGTAACCCTGTCCCCGCTCCAAAACCTTACAGCACTCGGGAAACGGCATCTTGGGCATACCGCAAATATCCATCGTCAGGAAATTGCAGGTAACCGATCCGATATTCTCATTCTCCATCCATTTACGGACAGCCAGACCGGATTTGGTTGCGGCTCTGTACGCATCATTCCAAGTAGCTTTGATATCGTACTTCATCGCATCCTGCGCGATCTCCGCATCAATCTCTTCCTCCGTAACACTTTTCAGATATTCGGCAACGGTATCCGCTGTCATGTAGACAACCTCCGCGCCAATATCTTGCTTGTAGCGTTCATCGGATATCTGAAAATCACCCATGCCAGTAAAGCTGCCGCCTACAGAGCCTACCTTCATGGTCTCATAGGCCTTCTTGACCGCAGCAGCGCGGCACATTCCGGCCAACTCGGCAATCACCTCGGAATGCAGGGCATGGCCCGCGCAGATGTAGTAGGGTCTGCCGTTACGTTTGAGCAGATTACACATATCCTGTACACCATGGATGCCGTGGTTAGGGCCGATCTTCCCCTGAAACGCAGCAGACTTAATCAGCTCATAATCCGGGGTAGAGTCCAACACGATAATGGGTGCTTTCAAGCTCAGCAGTGCTTGAATGGACTCCAGAGAGGGAGAATAGGCTAAATGCATTGTGATTACGGCATCCACATCAGCCTCATTGAATCGAGCAGCTTCTGCCTCAAATTCGCAGGCAACACGGCAGATCTGCGTAGCCGGCAGAACCTCAATGTCTTGCGCTTGAAGCATACTGATGCACATACGCATATACTTTTCCATTGGCGCCCGATAACTGGGGCCCTGAGAATCATCATACAGCTTGATATAAAGCGGCAAAAAACCAACCTTTATTTTTTTGTTCATGGCGTATTTCTCCTTTTATTTACTGTAGGGTTATACATCTGGATGCGGATTCTATTCTCCGTAGATATCTCTTCTCGCACCCTCGATCAGATTGACTGCGTTGTTATACATCACATCTTCAACATCCTGCTTTGTCAGTCCCAGAGTCTGGCAGGCCCGCTTAAAAGCCAGCAGCTCCTCGTAGGCAAAGAAGGTAATCTTCTGTGCTTCCTCAGCGGTCACTTCCCGCAGGTGGGGATCCTGGCTGGGGTCGCCATACAGTCCCGGCGGCACCAGATTAATGTAGGTATTGTTTTCCTCGATCCGGTGGGTACGCATCCGCAGGATGGGCATATCCGTGCCGAACATCACATGCTTGGGGCCTGCGTGCTTCAGAACCTCGGTAATGGCGTACTCGCAACAGTTGGCACAGAAGTCGTACATCAGATCCGGAAGCTTATCCAGTGTCTCAAAGGCGTTGCCTACATCATGTTTCGTGTAAGCGCGGCCAATATGGGCAATGATCAGCCGAACCTTGGGGAACTCCTGCTTCAGCTCGGTAATCTGGGCCAAATTCACAGGATCCTTCAAGCGGCCATGCCGGGGGATGTGCAGCATGGCGATCGCGCCCATCCGATTCAGAACCTCCAGATGGTTCTTGGGGAAGAAATCAAAGATACGGATCTCCGCCTCCGGCAGATACATGGGAGTACGGTTCAAGTAGCTCTTAACACCCAGAAATCCGCCCTCACGGATATGCTTTTCCAGATCCGCAGCAGACTCCGCAGGATCGGAATAATACAATGCGGGCCAGCCGGTTTCTCTGGAGCACTGAGAAACATAGGCATTGTTCTTTTCCCAGGCGCCTTTGCTGGTGAACATCAAAGCCTTGACATCCTTGCCTGGGAACATCAGCCGGTAAGTCTCCTGCAGATCTTCAATGGAGTTATCCAGCGCCACCAAAGAAGGCCAGGAAACCGTACGCTTGACGAACCCAGGCTCAGGCGGTTTTTTTTCCAGGAACTTGTCCAACCACACATGGGTATGGACATCCAAAATCTTATCGGGAAGGAAATCCTTCAGTTCTTCTTCCCAGATCTTCTTGTCATAAGCAGTAACTTCAAACAGTGCCATATTTTTCTGCCATCCTTTTCGCGAATTTAAATTTCATAAACCGTTCCCAGTGCTTGCGCACAACGCTTGTACTGGGCATACAGCTTTGCATACAGTTCAGCACATACAGGATCCGGCTGGATGACCCGCTCCTGCACAGCCAGATGCCGATATCCTTCTTCCACACTGGCGTAGATTCCGCAGCCCGTTCCCGCCAAAATGGCAGCACCCACACAGGCAAGGTCGGCAACCTCCGGAATTCTGACAGGCAGATTCGCTATATCCGCCACCATCTGACACCACAGAGCACTCTTGGAGGCACCGCCTGCCAGCTTCAGCCCTTCTTTAGGCGGTTTTGTTTTGAAGGATTCCATTATCCAGATGACCTGAAACGCAACACCTTCCATGATCGCCCGGGCCATATGGAACCGGTCATGGGACAGATCCAAGCCGACGAAAGACGCCTTTTGGAACCTGCGGTCTGGTGTAGCTGCCCCGGAGAAGGGGTAGAAGAACAATCCGTCCTCCGCGGCTTTCCGTTTTGCTACTTCTTCATTGATGGTATCGTACGGCAGCAGGCTGCCATCCGCTGCCACCGTAAGGTTCTTTCTCAGCCATTCCAGGCATACACCACCGGAGCTCAAGCTCCGCAGAGAACCCCATTTCCCGGGAACCGCCGCAACGGACTGGGACAGACCCGTTTCAAAGGCAGGCTCGTCACCGATGGCAGTCACTACCCAAGCGGTACCGGAACCGATCAGAATATCACCGGCCTTGGTCGCACCGGCGCCAAGAGCCACAGCATATTGGTCATGGGCACCGGCAACCAGCACCGCATCGGTGCTTAGGCCCAGTTCCTGCGCCGCTTCCTCTGTCAGATGACCGATCACTTCACCGGAGCGAACCAGCTTCGGCAGTTTTTCCCGGTTAATACCGGCAAATTGCAGAAGTTCTTCGTCATAGTCACCCTTTTGGATATCAATCAGCTGATTAATGCCCGCATCGGACATATCTACGGCAGGAATACCGGTCATTTTCAATGCTATGTAGTCAGGCACAGACAGGAACAATGCCGTTTTCCCAAACAGTTCCGGCTCGTGTTCCTTCATCCAGCGGATATCAACGGCCAGCAGTGCATTGCCCAGATGCCAACCGGTTTTCTGATACATCGTATCAGCCGGGCCGACCTCCTTCAAGTATGCTTCTTTCTCCTTGGCACCCCGTGCATCATTCCACACAATGGCCGGACGCACAGGGTTGCCGTCGGCATCCACAGCAACCATCGTCCCTCCCTGCAGTGACATGGAAATCGCCGCCACTGACTTGCCTATCTGAGGGTCTGCACAGACTTCCCGCACAGTTTCACAAACTGCCTGCCACCAATCCCCGGCATTTTGCTCACTGTAGCCAACCTGAGGCTGGTACAGCGGATATGGCCGATAGGCGTGTCCCAGCAGCTGGCCCTGTGCAGAAAACAGCAACGTTTTTGTGCCGGTAGTGCCCACATCGATACCCAGCAAATACTGTTTCATATAGCCTCCCTCCGTTCCCGGCAGTGTACTGGGAGCGTCTTTCATCCTTGATACCATAAGATTAGCTCGTTTTCGTCATCCTGTCAATCAATTTTGACCGATTCGGTCATTTACCAGCCAAGTGCACAAATGAATATCCAATAATTTATCAGTTTTGTGCAAATTTATTTGACTGTTTCAGTCATCCAGACAACCGTCCTATCCCAGTAGGGCTTATAGATTTCTCCCTCGGAAGTGGGATATATAAAGACTGTATTTTGTACAAAAAGTACAACGCATTGACAAAGCCATAGTATGATAGTATAATTTTTATAGTTCTGTATACCGTCCTGTATCATCCACTGCCCGTCCTATGAGGCAAAAACCAAATATATTGATTATGGACGTAAGAGGTATTCTATGAAAATGTATAGTGGCTTCTGCGAAGATTTTTCTGCAAAAATGCAAACCAAGCTGGACACTATGGTACGTAATGGCATTTGTACAGGTGCCAGCATTGCCGTAGGGCGGTTTGGTAAATTAGCCGTTCGATGCAATAGCGGATGGGCCGACAAGGAGAATCAAGTACCGATTTGCAACCAGACTTTGTTTCAAATGCATTCTTTAACAAAGCCTGTTACAGCTGTTGCTGTAATGCAATTGTTAGATAAAGGCTGTATCTGCTTGGAAGATCCCATCAGCAAATACATTCCTTCCTTTGAAAATATGCAGGTCTGTCATACACTTGCAGATGGAACAGAGGAACTTCTGCCTGCCAAAAAAAGTATTACCATCCACGACTTATTGACCATGACCTCCGGTATTCCCTATGACGGAACCGGTTTCATTGGAGCGGGTATAGAGCAATTGTCTGAGGGCATAGTTGCAAGCAGAAAAACAGATCAGCCTTGGGATACAATGACATATGTGCGTCATTTATCACAGGTTCCCCTGCGCTTTGAACCATCACAACGGTATCAATATGGATTGGGTTTTGATGTTCTGGGTGCCTTGGTGGAGGCCTGCAGTGGAAAAAGATTGGATCGTTATTGCCAAGATCACATTTTCTCCCCCCTTGGTATTGAGAGTGCAACTTTCATGATTACCGAAGCACAAAAGAAAAAACTTGCTGTTTCCTACAAGAAAGGTTCTCTAATAAGAGAACCCCTTACTGGGTCAACAGCCATTAATGCCTATACACTAGGCAACACAAGCTATACATCCGGCGGCAGTGGTTTGATCTGCACTCTGGATGATTATTTCAAGTTTGCCAAAATGTTGGCAAACAAAGGAAAAACCGAAACAGGCGAGGTTATCATTTCCGAGGATGCGTGGAAGCTCATGTCCGAACCCAGATTGACCGAAACGCAGCTCCAAAGCTTTGCTCAAGAAGGCGACAGATGCCTGCATGCCGCCGGCTATTCCTATGGCTATGGCGTTCATGTGATGAAACACCCCAGAAATCATCTGCCTGTCGGCGAATGGGGATGGGCAGGTACTATGGGCGCATGGTTGTCCATCGATCCAAAAAATGATATTTTTTGGGTTTACGTTCATCAAGTAACACCGTCTGATTATAATTCCTATATACCGGATCTTTCAAAATTGATTTACGCATGTCTTGAATAAAAAGCGTTGGTAATAAAGCAAACACTCGTACTGCCGGAAGGCAGTACGAGTGTTTATTTTATTAGCAAGACTTCGTTTCTTTATAGCACGATACGTGTTGCGACAGTTTTATACTGGCCGTTTTCCGCAAACCAGTGGGACATCAGCAGGTCGCCACTGTGCAGCTTGATGGCGCTGGGCTGGCCAAATTTTAAGAAGGAGAAGATTTCAGCCATCTTTGTATCCTTTTGCATGGGAGTGGAAGGCTCCCAGAGCAGCACAGAATCTACGATATTCCATGTTTTTTCGGAGAAGTCTACTACATAGCCGTAAACGCCGGGTCTGTCAGTATCCCGACGGACAGCATGGATCGCCAGCAGCTTTTCGCCGCCCAGAGCACACAGAGAGGATGCCTGGCCCAGAATACCGGTACTCTCAGGCTTGGTCCAGGTCAGACCGTTGTCAAAGGATGCAGTAAAGTGGTTCTGATGTCGCTGGCCGGTGACAGTATCCTCATTCCAGCCGATGCAGATCACAGCACCGGACTCCAGCTGGCACATTCTCTGCTCATAGCAGGTGATCTGATCGCCGTCAAACTCCATACAAACGGAATCGTCATTCCATGTTGCACCGTTATCCCGGGAGCAAAGAGCACGGCCGCAGAGTCTGCTATGCATTTTTCCGTTCCAATCCGGGAAGCCGGTAATAGGTGTGATCCAAGTGCCGTCCTGCAGCACATACAGCGGTGCGGAGGCTTCCACATGGGGACCCCATGCGCAATCCACCATTTTCATCTCACTCCAGGTTTCGCCGTTATCCTCGGAGATGGAATAGAAAATGAAATCATCCAGCAGGCCGCCGTTTTCGGGGTTGCCAATGGGCAGTTCCGGGTCGTCACGGTAATATGCATAGCCCAATGCCATGATTCTGCCATCGGGCAGCAGGGTCACTTTGCTGGCTTCCGAGATAGGCCGGTCAAACTGCTTGGCATCAAACATCTTCTTGGGGGCAGACCAGGTCTTACCGCCATCAGTGCTGCGGCAAAGATAGCTGGCACCATCAACGCTTTCAAAGGCCTCTCCAATCACAAAATCAGCCAAAATCGTTCCATCCGGCAGCTGGCACAGATTGGGGAATGCCGCCTGACGGCTGCGCAGCTGGGGCAGCGGATTTTCATAAATAATATTTGTCTCCAGAACTTTCATAACTTATCACACTTTCTCGAAAGAATAGGATGTTTTACCGGTCTGGGCATCGTATTCGCCCATGGTAAATGCAAATCCGCATTCCGCTGCCAGTGTCTCCATCACCACCGAGGTAGTCAAAGGATACCACTTAGAGACCTCACGGCCTGTATTTCTCAAATGCCGCACAGCGGGACACCAATGGACCGTAACCGCAAGGGTGTCATCGGTCAAAGCCGTTTCGACAGCCTCAGGTGCATGTTCTTTGTTGTAGGTATCCAGAATCATATCCTGAAGGGCAGCCAATCCCTCTTCTTTTATCCGGGCAATCCGCTTCTGATACACTTCTTTTGTATACTGGGTCAGATATTCATAGATAGCTTCCTCACCGTAGGTAGTACCCAGATACTCCACACCCATGTTCATACTGGAATGGAAGTCCTGGTGGAAATACTCCAGATCAGAAGATTTGTACTCCTGAACGATGGTCTCTTCATCGATGGTCATTACACCCTTGAACACCTTAGGATCGAAAACGATAGCCTGGCATGCCGCATGGTCGGTACCTGTAAAATCGTATACCCAGTCCAATCCGCCCTCATTCAAGGCAGCACGGTAGTAATCACAGTGGTCACAGTAATGCTCGTAGGGTTCAATACCAAGTTCTTCTTTCAGCTTCAGCAGCCGGCCCTTGGAGGGACAGTAGTGCATATCGCACTTGTACCAGCCCTGCTTTTCGTTCAGCATGAGGGTTACATCGGAAGCCTCTTCCTTCAGGGTACCCATCCAATAGTGCAGTGCGCCCCGTATGCCTTCTTCTTTAACGAAGTTAACCAGAGGGATTCCCTTACCGTCGGGAGTAAACAGGTATGTCCAAAATGCCTGTACTGCGCTATAACCGTAACGGTTATCAATGTACTTAAACAGTTCACTGTAAGAGGGAATAAATTCTGTACAGGAAATCATAGGATACCTCCATCATTACTTTACTTTTTGAAGGAATAGGATGTTCTGCCGGTCTGCTCGTCGTACTCGCCCATGGTAAATACAAAACCGCATTCTTTTGCGATGGTCTCCATCACCACAGAGGTGGTCAGCGGGAACCACTGGGAGATCATTTTGCCGTTTTCTCGCAGAAAGCGTACAGCCGGACACCAATTCACGGTAACAGACAGCGTGTCATCGGTCAAAACCGTCTCCACCGCCTCCGGCGCGTGTTCCTTTTTGTAGGTATCGAGAATGATCTCCTGCAACACACCGAGACCTTCTGCCTTGATCCGCTCGATCCTCTTGCGATAGATGGTCTTTGTAGTGCTGGTCAGATAGTCGATCAGCGCATCCTCACCGTAGGTGCTGCCCAAGTAGTTAATACCAATACTTACACCGGAATGGAAAGCCGGATGGAAATATTCCAGTTCTTTGGATTCGTATTTCCGGATGACCGTATCTTCGTCCAGGGTCATCACCCGTTTAAATACCTTGGGATCATAGATGACATTGCAGCAGGCGGCATGATCTGTACCGGTGAAATCGTATATCCAATCCAACCCGGCCTCATTGAGTGCAGCCCGGTAATAATCGCAATGATCACAGTAATGGGCATAGGGTTCGAATCCCAACTCGTCTTTCATTTCCAGCAGCCTGCCCTTGGAGGGACAGTGCTTCATATCCATTTTGTACCAACCCTGTTTTTCGTTCAGGGTAAGCGTTATATCGGCAGCTTCTTCCATCAGTGCCCGTGACCAATAGTCAAAGGCACCCTTCAAACCGTCTTTTTTTACAAAATTGACCAAAGGAATACCCTTGCCATCAGGCTTGAAACGGTGGGTCCAATAAGCTTGAACCGCACTATAACCATAATGGTTATCAATATACTTAAACAGCTCGCTGTAGAAAGGAATATACTCTGTACAGGAAATCATGGCTCGTCCTCCTTATTTTAGATTTCGCCCATGGCCTTCATAGCGGCAGTGACCTTTTCCTTATACTCATCAGTGATATCCTTTTCGTAATCCCGTGCAAAGCTGCCTTCACAGCCAAGCAGGTTCATTGCATGGGTGTATGCCTTCATTAAGCAACCTGTTTGAACAAACAGATCACGAAGTCCGGTAATCTCATTTAGCGCCTTGGCACCGGCCAGCTGATCACCTGCAGCCAGCGCATCGTACATTCTTCTGGCTGTCTTGGGCGTGCAGGAGAACATACCGTCCAGATTCTTATCGATGCCGTACTTGTAGGCAATATCAAAGGTATCCAGATTGCTGTACATCATGGTAAAGTCCGCAGGACGGTCCTCCGCCAGCAGGAGCTTCCGCTGGGTGACCAGAATGCCGGATTTGATGCCCTTAATTAGAGGGTTCTTCCACAGCTTCATAACCGTTGCAGGAGCCGTTGCGGTCTTTGTAATGGTAGGCAGGTCATACATGTAGGTGGCTCTGCCGGAACGGTTTGCGATTTCGTTATAAAACTCATAAATGTCACCCTGGGTAACAGCGCTGTAGTAAGGCACAGTGGTAACGATACCGTCGATGCCGTCAATGCCCTTCAGCGCCTCTACACGCTCCATAACCCGGTGGATGGACAGGTCGGTAACACCAACCAGCACAGGCACACGGCCCTTGGCTGCCTTTACGCTCTCCGCAGCGACCTTTGCGTGCTCAGATTGCTTAATGTAGGACATCTGGCCCATGGAGCCCATGACCAGCAAGCCGGATGCGCCGGCTGCTACCTGATGCTCGATCTGCTGCGCCATGCTGCCGGGAACAAAATTGCCGTTTTCGTCCAGAGGGGTGCCCAATGCGGTATAAAATCCTTTTTCCATAATTTTTTTCCTTTCCTGTTTCATTCTATGTAATTAATAGATATACGTGGATATTACGCTGTCAATCTTCTTTGCTACGCTGTCCGCAATTGCCAGATCCTCCGGGAACAGGTTTGCCAGAGGCGCACGAACACCGCCCATATCCAAGCCGTTCCGAATCAGCATAATTTGCTTGATCATAGCATAGAGGTTGCCCTTTCCGGAGCACATGCCATAGATGATCTCGTTGATATCGTACTGCAGACGTTGTGCCTGAGCAAGATCGCCTTGCGCCAGCAATTCATTCAGCCTCAAGAACAGTTCCGGCATCGCGCCGTATGTACCGCCGATGCCGCCTTCGGCACCCATGACACGGCCACCCAAGAACTGCTCATCCGGGCCGTTAAAGACGATAAAATTCCGGTCCTTGCTGCCCTCTGCCTTGAACATCTGGATATCCTGGCTGGGCATGGAGGAATTCTTGACACCGATGACCTTGGGATTTTTCAGCATTTGCTTCAGCAGGGGCATTGTCAGTGCAACACCGGCCAGTTGAGGAATGTTGTAAATAATGAAGTCGGTATTGGGTGCAGCCGCACTGATATCATTCCAATACTGAGCAATGGCATGCTCCGGCAGCTTGAAATAGATGGGCGGAATGGCAGCGATGGCATCCACACCCAAAGCTTCTGCGTGAGCAGCCAGCTCCTGGCTGTCGCGGGTGTTGTTGCAGGCCACATGGGCAATGATGGTCAGTTTACCTTCCGCAGCGGCCACTACATTCTGAAGAACCAGCTTCCGTTCAGCAACACTCTGGTAGATACATTCACCGGAGGAACCGCCTACATATACGCCCTTTACACCCTTATCGATCAAATGGCGGGTCAATTTCTGAACCGTTTCTGGAGAGATATTCCCCTCTTCGTCATAACATGCATAAAACGCAGGGATAACACCACAGTATTTTTCGATCATAACCAGATACCTCTCATTCAGTTATTTTCCAGAAGCTGCATACATTTTGCCAGCATCCGCATCACATGGAAGGGACCCTTGTAGGTGTGGCCCTTGCAGGGCGGCTCCGTTGGCTTTCCATCCCGGCGCAGATAACCGAGCCACTCACCAAACTCCGGATCAGAGAAGTGGGAGAAAGCATAGTCACAAACCTGCTCAAAGATCTGCCGGTATTTCTCATCGCCGGTAATGCGATACAGCATCAGTGCGCCGATCACCGTTTCATTGTGAGGCCACCACAGCTTCATGTCATGCTCATAAGCTTCCACAGGCCGTCCCAGAATGTCCTTGAAATAGGTAATACCGCCATATTCCTTGTCCCAGCCAAGTTCAAAGGCATCATCGAACATCTTAGCAGCGAAGGCCGTCAGCTCCTGATCACCACGGTTCTGGGCCTCCTCCAGCAAGAACCATGCGCATTCAATATCATGGCCCGGGTTGATGACCCGGCAGGGTGCGCTATCAAGGATCACTTCATTGGTAACCGCATCCACACACTCAAAGGTTGCGTGATATTCCGGCTTATAGAAGCAGCGGATATCGGCAATCAAGCCTGTGATGATGTCGTTATATTCGCTGTAATTTTCCAGATCTGCCTGGCGCATGATAGATGCCACATTCAGCAGGATCATCGGTTCTGCCAGAGATTTTGTGTTCCGTGTTTCCGCATAGCTCTTGGGTGTGATCTTATAGGGGTCCGTATCATGATCCCGGTAAATGCCATATACAAAGCGGAAATACTTCCGTGCAGTATCCAAACAAGCTGTATCACCGGTGGCCATGGCATACTCGGCATTAGCCATGATGTAGAAGGCCTCGCTGAACCAGTAGCGGCGCTTGCGAAGAGGTCGGCCATCCCGGGTAACGGTAAAGAACATACGGCCGTCAGTATCGATGCAATGGTTGGTTGCAAAATCGATACAACTCTTGGCAAAGATTAAGTAGTTTTCATTTTTATCAATATGATTGTAGATATAAGAGAACATCCAGCCTGCACGGCCCTGCATCCAAACACTCTTGTCATCGGAGTACACATCACCTGCCCGGTCAAGGCAGTTCCTAACGCCGCCGTATTGGGGATCCTGCGCATGCTCCAGCCAGAAGGGCACACAGGAATTCAGCAATTCTGAGCGAAACTTCTCATAGAATTTTTCCACAGTAGCACCCCTTTTTATTAAACAACCTGGCTCTTTCCAAAGCCTCTTAAAGTACGCATAATCGTGACTTCCAAGGTTCTTAGGAAGTACAGTGCATCGAAGTCATCCTTAAAACGCATCTCGTTGCGCAGGGCCAGATCTGCGATATGATCTCTTTCACCCAGACCCTTGCCGCTGGCAACATCCAGATAGTACTGCAGCAAAGTCTTATATAGTTCGCCAAAGAATTCCAGCTTCTGCCACGCATATTTCTTGGCTGTGTTCTTTGCCAGTTCCTCTGCTACAACCGCCTTGAATGCATCGACGATATCCATTGCGGTAGCCAGTTTTTTCTGGCACGCTTCAGTGATGAGATTTTCTTCACCGCGGATGGCCTCGGGGCAGCCGTAGTAGGACAGCTGTTTGAAGTACTCCCGCACTTCTTCGAACCGGGGGCCGAACTCTGCTTCCAATGTTCCATTGACAACGGTATCAAAATCACTGTCCCGATTCCACAGCGTCTGGGACATGACCTGCATGCTCATGCAGGAGGGGAAGAAGGCCCGCTGAAGCTGGCAGTTCATAAGGCCGTTCAGCTTCAGCTCCTTCAGATTCCGCACATCCTGATGCAGGACCTGTGCGTGGCGGAACTGGCCAAAGTCCTTGAAGTGATCCCACATGAAGTGATAATCGAAGTCCAGGCTGTCACCGTCGAACTGCTCCTGCCACTGGCGAAGATAAGCCACATTGTCTTCAATGGACTCAGGATACTCCAGCTTGTTCAGAACATAAGGCAACATTTTGCCGCCTTCCGCTGCGTCAAAAGGTTTGGAATAGGTGCGGAATATGGGGGCGAACATCAGTGTAAACCGGTTTTTATTTTTGATCGTCTCCCGCAGTGGTATCCATGTGGTATCGGAATATGCAGCGAAGACTACTTTGGTATCCAGATTGGCTTCGGTAAGCTTTTCATCCAGCTCATTGAGCATTTGGACATAGAAATCAGATGTCCGGATGTCCCGGCAGTTTTCGCATTCGCAGTTGTTGTTGGAACCGTCGGAAAGCCAGAAGTGGAGGAAATCCACCTGCGGATGGGTCTTGCAGTAATCCACGATCAGATCGGTAATGGCATCCCTGGCCCTTTGCTGAGAGTAGCACAGGTTGGTATTCATAGCCGCCCCGCCAAACAGCTCCCGCTTACCGTCCAGCATTGCCAGCATGTCCTCGCAGCCTTCCGCTGGTTCACCTTCCGCATTCCAGGAGGTAGCAGGGATGCCCACCGCCCGGGCGGTCCAGCCATGGCCCACTGCGTGATACATCAGACCTCTTTTGGCGATCTCATCTTCTGCCATGTCCACGATGGCAGCCATCTCCTCATCGGACAGGTCAACTTTGTCACGATAAGGGGTATCGCCTTTGTAGAAGCGGTCCATAAATACCCGGGGCAGATGGAACTGAGTCAGATAACAGTTCATAGCCGCCTTGGGAAGCCAGTCGATGGTCTCATTCAGGCACTTCTGGTAAACGGTGCCTTCGATACAGATACCCCGGTGGCGGTAGGACGGCTTTTCACATACATAGGCATCCAGATCGTCCAGCTTCTCCGGATAATATTCTCCGGTCTTTCCGGGACGCAGGAACACGAAACCCTTTTCTTTCAGAAAACGGTAAACGCCGATCAGCACGGAACGGGCATTGGGGCCTGTAATGAAGCCCTTACCATCCTTGACATGGATATAGATAGCATCGTCCAATCTGGAATCCTCTACCTGCGGAATCCCTGCCACCAGACCTACGCCCAGATAAATCACATTATTTTCTTCGCTATTGTATTCTTTGGTAGGAATAATGGAATAGTCACTGTCAGAGACATAGCTTAAGTATTTCTGCAGTTCTTCTGAGGCAAACCGAAGTGTCCGCATTGCCTTTTGATCTTCTGTGATAACAGGTCTGATTTTACACATGGCTTGTTTCCTTTCTCTTTAACTGCATTACTCCGCGCCACCATTTTCATATTTCACACTGTCCGCAGAAACTACACAACCGCTTTCTTCCACCATTTTTATCAGCTCACGGTGAATCTGCATACCCAACGTCCTTAGGAAGTATACTGCGTCAAATTCTTCCTTGAACCGCATCTCATTTTTCAGCGCCAAGTCCGCAATCTTGCTCACATCGCCCATACCGTTTCCTTTGGCGATTTCAAGGTAGTACTCCAGCAAGAGTCTGTAAAGCTGACCAAAGAACTGGAGCTTTTCCCACGCGGTTTTCCAAGCCGTATCCTTTGCAGTTTCCTCTGCTGTAATCCTTTGGAACACGTCAATGATATCCATAGCCGTAAGCAGCTTTTTCTGGCACTTTTCGGTAATGAGATTTTCTTCTCCGCGGATCGCCTCAGGGCAGCCATATTCCGAAAGCTGCTTGAAGTATGCCAGCACCTCAGTATACCGGGGGCCAAACTCGGCTTCCAGAACAGCATTGACCATAGCATCAAAATCGCTGTCCCGGTTCCACAGGGTTTGTGCCATCACATTCATACTCATACAGGAGGGGAAGAAGGCTCTTTGAAGCTGGCAGCTAATGAGTCCGTTCAGCTTCAACCCGGCAAGATTCTGGACATCCCGGTACAGCACCTGTGCATGCCGGTACTGTCCGAAATCCTTAAAATGATCCCACATAAAGTGGTAATCAAAATCGAAACCATCACCGTCGAACACTTCATGCCATTCATTCAAATAGGCAATATTGTCTTCAACGGTTACAGGGAATGTATGGTCGTTTAAAACATATGGCAACACGGAACCATCGTTAGTTGCGTGAATGGATTCCGAATAGGAGCGGTGGATGGGGGCAAACATCAGTGTAAACCGGCTGCTGTTTTTAAACTTCTCCGAAAGGGGTCTCCACAGCAGAGCAGTGTACACCAAGAAAACAATCTTCGTATCGATCTGCTCTTTGGAGAGCTTTTCATCCAGCTCATTGAGCATTTTCACATAGTGATCCGCTACTCTTTGCTTTCTGCAGTTTTCGCATTCGCAGTTGTTATTTCTGCCGTCAGACAGCCAGAAATGCAGATATTTGATATTGGGATGTTCCTTGCAATAGTTCACGATACAATCCGTAACGCTGTTTCGTGCTTTCTGCTGGGAATAGCACAGGTTCGTATTCATGGGAATCCCATTATACAATCCCCGCTTGCCATTCACCAAAGCCATGATATCCCGATATTCTTCCGCAGGTTCCTCATAGGTGTCCCAAGAAGTAGCATTGATACCGAAGGACAGGGATGTCCAGCCATGGCCCACCGCATGGTACAGAAGGCCTCTTTTTCCAACTTCTCCTTCTGCCATGGCCAAGATGGCACGAAGCTCGTCGTCGGTCAAGATGGTCTTTTCCCGGTAAGGTGTTTCTGCCTGATACCAGCGGTCAAAGAATACTCTGGGCAGTTCAAACTGGACAAAGTAGCTGTTCATGGCGGCCTTGGGAAGCCAATCAATGATGTCATTCAGGCACTTTTGATACACAGTTCCCTCGATGCAGATGCCTCTGTGGCGGTAGGATGCTTTTTCGCATACGGAAACTGCTTTTCCATCCAGCGCATCCGGATAGATTTCTCCACCCTTCCCGGGACGCAGGAACACAAAGCCCTTTTCTTTCAGGTAACGGTACACACCGATCAGCACAGAACGGGCATTGGTGCCGGTGATCATACCTGCGTTGTTTTCAACACGGATGCAGATCGCATCGTCCAGTTCCGGATCTTCTACCTCCGGCAGGCATTCACACAGGCCGACGCCGAGATAGATCGCATTGGTTTCTTCCGGATTGTATTCCTTTGTGGGAATGATGGAAAAGTCATCGTCAGAAATATAGCTGAGATATTTCTGCAATTCCTCCGCCGCAAACCGGATGGTCTGCATTGCCTTTGTATCTTCCGTAATGATGGGTCTGATCTTACACATGGTCTTCACGCCTTTCAATCCAAATACGCCGGGAAACAGTTGAAAGTGGTATCGTCCTGAATCATCCAGTAGGGGACAAATTTTATATTTTCATTGATCGTCAAAACACCGTCTTCTCTCTTTTCCAAATCAAGAGAATCTGCCAGAATATCCAGATGGGGAATGCTGCCTTCCGGCACATCCACCAGCGCCATCAAATAGGGGCCATAGAACAGGGCGTAGCGCTTTTGGCCGTCTTCCGGCTGCTCTACACCTGTGTAGCATACGGTTCTGATTTCCGGAACAAAGGTAACGGTCATGCGGTCACCTGTCGTCCAGACTCTTTGAAGCGTCTCGTAAGTACCGCACGCACCGGATGCGGTATACACATCGTTGATATAAATCTTTGCATCCTTTGCCCACTGGGGAATCCGAAGCTTGATGCTATAAGACTCCGTCGGTGCCTTTGTAACGGTCAAATCAATCCGGTTTTTCTCCGTAATGTCCGCATCCATGATTAATGACAATCTTTCCCCTGTGATGGCAGACGAAATATACTGATTCACCCATAGGCCTTCTCCGTTTTGCATATAGACATATTTGGGCAAATCAGAGAACAGGAAGGTGGACATCAGCTCACAGCAGGAGCCGATCCGCTCACCGGGGTCCTTTTTCCCCTGCAGCTTGTTATGATACCGGGTCCTTCCCTCAGCGGACAGAATGGAAGGAACTACATTCAGCATCGCTTCTTCGATTTCCTCTGCGTATGCCGTATTCTCCGGGAACAGCTGCTGCAGTTGCTCATTGATCCAGATCCAGAAAACACTGCCGCAGGTTTCGCCGTTGTGTCCGATGTCCAGCTGATAAGAGCCGGGCATATAAGGGCCATCCCGTTCACACATGGTCGTAATGCCGCCCACATGCTTGTAGTGGTTCTTGTATACCTCCCAACCGGCCAACAGCACATCCAGATAGTGCCGGTCGCCGGTCAGCCGGTATTCATAGGCAAGGGCCAGCAATTCCAGTAAGCCATAACAATGAGGGCGGTCGCCGGGATAATTGCTGAATGCCACAGGATTCCTACGCAAAAATTCTGCTTCCCAGTAATGCTGGTCCAGATATTTCTGATTAAACAGCATATCCTCTGTCTTGCCCGCCGGGGAATCGGCCATGACCAGTGTACCCATAAATGCATTGGTACCATTGTGGCCCAACAGCATGTTTACGCCCCAACCGCTGTTTTCCAACCAGTCATTCATGCGCCGGGCCAGAGAAAGGGCATCTTTGTTTCCGGCCCTGTCAGCAGCCAGCATGCCCATAGTCCAGAACACCCGGTCATAATTCTTTCGCTCACTATTGAGGATGGTCTCCATGGAGTTTTCCACATTGGGAATGTGGTTATGGGCGTAGGAATCTGCCTCTGTGTAGTAATTGAAATACCCGTCGCTGCGCATATTGGCTTTGGAACGGTCCACGATTTCATCTACGATCTGCCGCAGCTGGACATCCTCTCTCCAGCGCAGCGCCTTTGCCGCGCCTCCCAAAATACGGCCATCATTGGCAGCAGGAAGCCAATCACTCCAACCGCGCCGTTTACCCGGCTCCGGCTGAGGATCCTCTACATAATCAGGCTCCTTAAAACACCGCTTGATACGCTCGATATTTCTATCAAACAGCTCTCCAAACGTGCCTTTGAGTAACACGCCTTCGGTGGGCATAGCTGCCCCATAGGCCACTTTTTGCCATTGGGCAGGGTCAGACGCTTTCCTGCCCTTTTGTATATGCTCGTATTCCTCCGCCATCTGCTTGCGCAGATAAGCATCCACCGAGATCAGTTCCTCCACTTCGATTTCCCGAATCTCACATCCGGTCATCGCGGTGAGAAGCAATGTGTGGATACCATTCTCGGTTTCGATCACGTTATTTTCAATTTTATCTCCGCCATCCAAAGAGCAAGCAAACTTACCCTCTGCCGAAATGCGGATCTCATTTCCCCGGAACATGATCAGCAGCTTTGCAAAATTCGCGCCGCATACCAAGCAGCCTTCCTGTTCTGTCCAAGTTCCGATACGAATTATATCTACATGATTTGCATTAAATTGTTTCATTTTGTGATCCCTCACTTGCCGTGAAAGGAGCACGGTCCATAAGCCGCTGAACCGCGCTCCTTTTCAGTTTACAGGTATACCGGCATACCGGTTTCCGCCGATTCATAAATGGCGGAAATGATCTTCATCAGCTCTGCGCCGTGCCAGGCAGGGCAGATACAGGGACTACCGTTGAGACAGCAATCCACAAAGTGATTGATTTCTGCTTCAAACACATCGGTGTTATCGGTCAGAACAGGCTTGTTGTCCATCAGGTAGCCATTCTGAGCAGTAACCAAGCGCAGACCGGTACCGTCATTTCTGGCACCCGCCTTTTCACCGGTGATATCCACCCAGGAACCTGCCAGCACACTGTGCATAACATAGGCTGCCTTTACATACAGGCAAGCTCCGTTTTCAAAATGCACATAGCCGCTTGCCATGGTCTCTACGGTGCGCTCGTACTTTCTGGTATCGGCAGACCGGTAGCCTGCACCCATACCCTTAATGGTGTCCGGCAGGTTCTGATTGGCATGGGAAGTGAAACCGGAAACCATCTTGGCTTTCGGATATCCCATCAGATACAGAGCCTGATCCAGCTCATGAATAGCGCCGTCGATCAGCATACCGCCACCGGACTTTTCTTTATTGACAAACCAGCCGCCGATCTTGTTGCAACGGCTGACTCTGCCCGCCTCGGCATAGTAGATATGACCCATGTTGCCAGCTTCAATATAATCCTTCAAAAAGCGAACTTCTTTGGTAAATCTGCACACCATGGCCCACATCAGCAGCTTGCCGGTCTGCTCAGCCAGTGCAGCACACTCAGCCGCTTCCTTTCCGCTGATGCAAGGGGGTTTTTCACACAGGACATGCTTTCCTGCCAGTAGGGCCTCTTTCACGATGGTACCATGGGTGAAACCGGGGGTTACGATGCTCACCGCGTCGATGGATGCATCGTTAAGGAGTTCATGATAGTCACAGCAGTACCGGGGAATCTGATATTGCTCTGCCTGTGCCTTGGCAGTAGCCTCGTTCAGATCCGCGATGGCCACCACTTCCGCGTCGCTGCACTGCTGATATGCTCTGAGATGGCTTTTGGAAATGGCGCCGGCGCCAATAATTGCTACTTTCAGCATAGGAATCCTCCCAATTCATCACTTGTCCCAATTTTGGTTCTCTATATGATAATCTGTTCACCCGGCTTGATGCAGTACATAGCGCTTTCCTGATTCCAGAATACAGGTACTTTTTCAAACCAGAGTGTGAACGCAGTTGGATTATAAATTCTATGTTCGTCCATACTGAACACAAGTCTATGGTAGGCTTCCGTATATTCACAGATTTCCATGTTGGTGGCATACCAGATATCTTCTCTGCCTCCGATGTACTGGGCAAACTCTTCGATTACGTGCCAGTTATCACGTGCATCAAATTCATAGGTATGTCCCCATACATAGAACAGCCACGGATCTCTGCACGCATATTCCTCCACAAACTTTTTCGCCAAATTCATAAGTTCCGGATCCTTATGGTGACAGGTGGGATCCCAAAGCAGCCAGTTGGTTGGCATGTCAAACTTATGGGTCTCACGAATGGTTCTGGAATAGAGGATCCCGGCATAACGCAGACAATCGATCACCTGATCGTTATAAGTTCCATAGGGGTAAGCCATGCCCCGAATGAACGTGCCAAACTGCTGCTCCAAATTTTCCCGGTCCTTCAGAATATCCCGCAACCCCAGGTTGGTTGGAATCTGCTCCAGAAACGGATGCATCATACCATGCACAGCAACCTCCATGCCACTGCCGGCAAAGGTTTCCGTTGCCTGAGATTTGGTCATTTTTCGATACACTCTGTCCGGCGGGAATACCGTACCTTCAGGGGGATACATACCACTATTGAGGTTGAAAGTGCCTTTCAGTCCGTGCTTCTTCATGATCTGTACAAGCCGAATATCCTGCTCTGTACCATCGTCATAGCTGAAGGTCAGTGCTTTTCTCCGTCCACCCGGAAATCGCATGAAAATATCCATTTTCTTTCCTCCTGTTTTGTTAGTGGTGTTTTACGGTTCTACGATCATATCCGCGTAATCAATAACCAGCTTACCTTCACCCCGGTAGATCAACTCAGCAACCTGCGCGCAGGGCGCGTAGGTAGAGGCATCTACCAGATATTTGTGAACCGGATTGGGCGTACCCTTTGGGAAACCCACATCCTCGCAACCGACGTATTCCGCCTTCCGGTCATTGACATACACTTCCAGAGGACTTACATCGTCTGCAGTACCCAAACGGAGATACACCTTATTGGTATTGGTAAGGCTTCCGGTGTTGATCTTCAAATAGGTAGGCAGGTCGTCTTCCTTGGTTAAAGTAGCCGGGAGAATATGTTTGATCACATCGCCCAAAGCACAGGTATCGGTATAGCTCAAAATGCACTTACGACGGCGCTTGCTGATTTTTTCCATACTGCCCGCATTGGAGAGCAATGTATAGCGGCCCTTGGCGCTTGTACATCTGCCCACAATATAGAGTTGATTCTCCTCCACCTTATTTTCCGGCGTGATCATATCCTCGTGATGGTCAAACACATTGTACAGATAGAACTTGTCAGCACCCTGGGCAAAGGCATAACCGGCCATACCCATGAGGCTTTCCACGCTATGGTAAGTATCCAGTGTGCCGTACCCGGCAGCGCAATCGGGAGATGCCTTGATCATGGCTTCCATGCTGGCCGCTACCTCTACCCCATAGGGCTCCAGCATTTTCTTCCAGAAGCCGATGGGCATATTGCTGTCACTGCTCAAAAAGTTGGGTGCCGCAACATACAGGTCGATGAGTCCCAGTTTTGCGTACTTCAGAATGTCGAAACCCAGCTCATAGCAGGTACGGGGATTCTGGTGGCAGCGGATTGACAGTTTGATCTTGTGTCCCCACTGCTTTTCGGCACCGGTGATGATGGCTTTTACATCCTTGACGAAGCCCAGCATCACTTCCCTGCCCTCTTCTTCATGGCCGGGAGGGAAACAGTTGAACTGCCGCTGGAAATCCAGTTCCAGACCAGCCAGATCGTACCGCTCCAGCATTTCCGCAATATAATCCAGCACCTCCTGCCGGACCTCCGGGATTAGAAAATCACGGCCTCTGTCCTGCCAGAACTCCGTCTTTCTGCCGTGGATACGGGAATACTCCTCCATGTGGGCATAGAAGAAATCAGAGTAAATATAGAGTGGCTGCGGCCACAGATGATGACCGTGCCGGTCGTTCATCCGCAGGGAAAACCAGGGATTGATGTTAATGCTCCGGCAGGCATCGATCCAGATCTGATACAGGTCAAGGCCCAGCACATTCCAGATATGATAGGCAGTTTTGCATGCGTTATTGGTGTAATCCACCGGCAGGCCATTTTCCTCTGTACGCAGGAATTTTTCCGCATAGCAGGTCCTGGTCCGGGAGGGGATGGTAGAAGCTTCGTGGCTGATGTTAAACACGTAGTCTGTAACATCCGTACCTTCGTACTGTAAAATGCACTGTCTTAAGTAATCCTCGTTAATGGCATCCAGATGATTTTTTCGGGTCACATAGAAAGTATTATCATCCTGATTTATCATAATACCGCTCATGGCTGCAACCTCCTTATGTTAAGGCTCCACGATCATGTCTGCGTAGTCGATGACCAGCTTGCCCTCACCCCGGTAGATCAGTTCAGAAACCTGAGCGCAGAAGCTGTAGGCTTCGTTGGAGACCAGATATTTATGGACCGGATTGGGTGTTCCCTTGGGGAAGCCCACATCCTCACTGCCAACATACTGGGCAGCCTTGTCATTGACATACACTTCCAGGGAGCTTACATCGCCGGTGGTTGCCAGGCGCAGATATACCTTTTCCGAAGGAAGCAATTCGCCGGTATTGATCTTCAGATAGGTGGGCAGGCCGTCTTCCTTGGTCAAAGTCACCGGCAGAACCGCCTTCACCACATCACCGTCGGCACAGGTATCTGCATAGCTCAGAATGCACTTACGGCGGCGCTTGTGCAGCTTTTCCATGCTGCCGGCATTGGACAGCAGGGTATAGGCACCACTGGCATTTGTACATCTGCCAACAATGTAGAGCTGATTATCTTCCACCTTGTTTTCCGGTTTGATCATATCGTCGTGGTGGTCAAACACATTGTACACATAGAACTTATCCGCACCTTGGGAAAGCACATAGGAAGCAATGCCCATTGCGCTTTCCACGCTCTGGAAGGTATCCAGTGTTCCGTACTGGGCATCGCTGTCCGGATAGGAGCGTACCTGTGCTTCCATACCGCCGGCTACTTCTACCCCATAGGGTTCCAGCAGATCCTTCCAGAAACCGATAGGCATATTGCTGTCACTGCTCAGGAAGTGGGGTGCAGCGACGTACAGATCCATCAAGCCCTGCTTTGCAAATTCCAGAATGTCAAAGCCAAGTTCATAGCAAGTGATAGGATCCGGATGGCAGCGAACGGAGATCTTGATCTCATGTCCCCACTTTTCCTTTGCAGTGTTGGTGAGCTTCTTTACATCCTGCATGAACCCTACCAGCACCTTCCGGCCCACTTCTTCATGACCGTGGGGGAAGCAGTTGAATTCTCTCTGGAAATCCAGTTCGATACCGTACAGATCGTACCGCTGAAGCATTTCCTCCATAAAATCCAGCGTTTCCTGCCGGACTTCGGGAATCAGATAGTCACGTGCCCTGTCTTGCCAGAACTCGGTCTTTCTGCCATGGACATGGGCATATTCTTCCACATGGTCATAGAAGAAGTCACCTAAAACCCACTGGGGCTTCGGAAGCAGATGGTGGGCGTGGCGGTCATTCATGCGGAAGGAGAACCAGGGATTGATATGGATGCTTCTGCAGGCATCGATCCAAATTTGATACAGGTCCAGACCCAGCACATTCCAGATGTGATAAGCCGTTTTGCAGGGGGTATTGGAGTAATCCACCGGCTGCCCATATTCCTCTTTACGCAGATACTTATCCATATAGGTCGTCTTGACCCGGCTGGGGACCGCCGAAACACCGCCGGCTACATCGAAAACATAGTCAGTAATATCCGTACCCGCATACTGCAGAATATGCTGCTTCAGATATTCCTCGTTAATGGCATCCAAATGCAGCTTTCTGGAACAATAGAAGGTATTATTGTCCTGATTGATCATAATTCCGCTCATGTTTGCACACTCCTTCTGTTTTGTAAACAAATTTACGGCTCGACGATCATATCCGCATAGTCAATAACGAGCTCACCCTCGCCTCGGTAGATCAGCTCGGAGACCTGGGCGCAGAGACTGTAGGCTTTGTTGGAGACCAGATACTTATAAACCTTGTTTTTGGTAGCCCGTGGGAAGCCTACATCCTCACAGCCGACATATTCCGCCTTCCGGTCATTGACATACACTTCCAGCTTGCTGGCATCACCGGCAATAGCCAACCGCAGATACACCTTATCCGTAGGAAGAAGGGTTCCGGTGTTGATTTTTAGGTATGTAGGCAGACCATCTTCTTTCGTCAGGGTCACAGGGAGAACGGACTGGATTTTATCACCAATGGCACAGGTATCCGTATAACTCAAGACACACTTACGGCGGCGCTTATGAAGCTTTTCCATACTACCGGCATTGGACAGCAAGGTGTATGCGCCCTTTGCGTTGGTATTATGGCCATCGGTCATATAGATCTGGTTGGATTCCTGCCGGTTTTCCGGGGTCATCATCTGGTCATGATTGTCAAACACGTTAAATACGTAGAACTTATCCGCTCCCTGAGAAAGCACATAAGAAGCAATGCCCATAAGGCTTTCTACACTGTGGAAGGTTTCTTCCGAGCAAACCCGGACAGGCGCACTCTCATAGGGGCGCACCATGCTTTCCATGCTGCCGGCTACCTCTACACCGTAAGGCTGCAGCAGCTTTTTCCAGTAGCCGATTGGCATGTTGCTGTCGCTGGTCGAAAAGTGCGGTGCTGCGATGTACAGATCCATCAATCCCAGCTTTGCATATTCCAGAATATCAAATCCCATTTCATAACAGGCAACGGGGTCCGGATTGCAGCGAACAGAGATTTTGATGTCATGGCCCCACTGCTGCTGCGCTTTGGCAACCGCAGCCTTGACATCTTTCATAAAGCCAATCATCACTTCCCGTCCCTCTTCCTCACGGCCGTGGGGGAAGCAGTTGAGCTCTCTCTGAAAATCCAGTTCAATGCCGTACAGATCGTACCGTTCCAGCATTTCAGCCATATAGTCCAGCATTTCCTGCCGGACTTCTTTGATCAGATAGTCACGGCCCCTATCCTTCCAGAATTCCGTCTTTCTGCCGTGGACGTGAGCATACTCCTCCACATGGGCATAAAAGAAGTCGGAGAAGAGCCATTGTGCCTTAGGAAGCAGATGATGGCAGTGCCGGTCATTCATGCGGAAAGAGAACCATGGGTTGATATTAATGCTTCGGCATGTATCGATCCAGATTTGATACATGTCTAAACCCAGTACATTCCAAATGTGGTGGGCGGTCTTGCACGGGGTGTTTGTGTAATCCACCGCCTGTCCGTATTCCTCTTTCCGAAGATACTTTTCCGCATAGGAGGTCTTGACGCGCGAAGGTATCGAAGATGCCATGGAATTTATATTAAAAACATAGTCGGTAATATCGGTGCCTTCATACTGCAAAATAAAGTTTTTCAAATATTCTTCGTTGATGACATCCAGGTGATCCATTCTGGAATATAAGAATGTATCTCCATCCAAATTAAAAATGATTCCGCTCATAATTGTTTGCTCCTTCTTAAGACAATTTTTACTTCAGTGCTTCCACTAGCCAGGGAACTGCCTGTTCGAATTTGAAGAAATGCTTTTCGGGAACCACATTGCAGCGCTCCATCATTTCCTGTGCTGTGCAGCCTCTGGGCAATGGCTCATATTCATGTTTTCTGTTTGCGGGGTCTTGATATTCTCTATAGTAGTCATACCGGAAGTTTTCGGATACGCCGCACTCGGCATAAGATTTTGCGATCTTTTCCAGATATTCTGTCTTGCCGCCCTCGGTGATAAACAGCTTCCGGGGAGCGAATGCTGCCAGAATATCCGGATAGGTGTACCATTTGTAAACACCGGAATACATGTGCCACCAGATGCAAGGCAGCTTTTCCGGAGGACACATGGCAGAGATTTCCGCCTGCCAATCGCAGACATAATCGTTATAGACGAAGGCTTTGATGTCTTCATCCAGTGTTACCGCCAGCATGGCGGAATCTACACCCAGAGAGTGACCGCTGATAGCGATCTTCTCCGTGTCCACAAAAGGCAGGCTCTTCAGCCACTTCATCATAGCCATGCGCAGCTCCACAGTCACGCCCATCATACTTCTGCCCTGACCGATCAGCAGTTTTTCCAGATCGCCGGGTTCAAAAGCGCCCTTGTGTTCACCCACGCCGATATCTTCGCAGGCGATAGCCGTCATGCCCGCTTGCGCAAAGTGGACCGCCTGCATGTTGGCATAGTAATATCTGTGGGCAATGCCCCCAACCGGCTGGGGAGGATCATATTCCAAATCACAGAAATCCTCACCGCACAGAGCTTCCTTTGTCCAGCGACCGCCGGGCAGGCACAGGACACCGGGGGTCTTATTCTCAGCAGATGCCTTGTCGGGAACCAGCATTAAGAAGGTAGCCCACAGGTTCGGCTCCGGGCTGATCTCATACTTTTCAACACGGTAACCAAAGCGCTGTTTCGATTTCAGCAGATTGACCACCGGCATGTCATACATAGTATCCGGGAAGGCCATCAGCTCCGTGACCTTTTCTTTCAGTGCCCGCTGCCACTGCTTGCGTTCTTCTGGGGTCATGCCTTCCTGGTAGCGCAGAGGCAGCACGTCTTTTCCGTAATAGTGATCGTCATACAATGCTTTTGCAAAATGATCCGATGCGTACTTATTCATAGTGTTACAGCTCCTTTATCATGCACCGGTTAGTGCATTTCGGATTGTATTGATTATTTACAGATGATCGTTCTGATCTTTTCCATGCAACCTCCGCACCGTTACATGGATATAAAAGGTTCATCATGAATACCTCACTCTTATCACGGTCGTCTTGTCCAATTTGTGACTATTTTACAAGCATAGAGCTACAGGGTCTACAAGTATGAAACGATACCGCAGCGCAGAAAAGTTGCGCCACCACAAGGAGCTTGAATGTGTTGTCTATAGCCAATTTTCAATGGACATACTTCCACACCTATTGTACATATTATACTACATCTATTAGACGTTTTTTTCAATGAACAAACAGGACACTTTGCAAAATATAATGTCTTTTTTTTATATGATTCTGTACTGCTTTGGGGTTGTAATTTATTAAAAAATGTATTACACTAATAATGAAATATTTCATTGACCGCGGGGGCATCCATGAAAGAAAAGATTTATAAAACAAAAATCGGAAATATGAAACTGAATGCGATCGTTTATGACGTGGCGTTTCAAATCAGAAAGGCCGACGGCAGCGGTATCATGTCGCAAATCAAGAATATTCATCAGCACTCCAATTACGAAGTATTTGTCATCATGGATGGAAGCCTTTATGTTGCTGACGAAAGAGAAGGCCATAATTACGAAAACTGCATTTTGATCATTCCGCCTTACTACAATCACTACACGGTGTCCAATGTCAAGAACGGATACGGTTTATATATTTCCATAAAGCAGGGCAGCAAGGAAAACACAAATTATTTTACTTTTGTAGAAAACATCCTGTCTAAGAAAATAACCGCCTTTGACCTTGACGAAGACACATTTTTCTATGCAAAGCATCTTTGCGGCAATATAGAAAAGGGTGAAGCCGGTGAAAACATCATACACCTGCTATCCCTTTTGTTTTCCACTCTGTTTGAACAACTGAATACGCCTACGGCCTCCCCCAAAAAGACCAGCTCACAAAACAAATTCCGTCACTACATCCATGATATTGATGTATACCTTTCCAGAAACATAGGAAAAAAATTCTCCCTCCGGGATTTGGCTGATGAGTTGTATTTATGTCCCAAACAAGTCTCACGAATCATTAAAAAGGAGTATAACTGCTCGTTTACAGAGCTTGTAAACCAAAAGCGCCTGACATTTGCCTGCATGCTTCTAAAACAGACGAATCTCAACATCAAGCAGATCGCCGCAACTGTCGGCTACGAATACGAAAACTATTTTTTCAAGCTTTTTAAAGCCAGCTATGGAGTCAATCCCACCCAATACCGAGAAGAAAATGCGCTTCCTTACTCAGTAGATTGACCTATCTGCTGTCAGATACAGCAATCGGCATATCTAATAAAACAGTATCCCCCGATGCCCTATTGCTGATATCAGAAAGATAAGAATATAAAAATCGGAGAACACAAGCCGTTTACATGGTCTGTGTTCTCCGATTTCATAATTGCGTGAACAGTTCTAAAAAATAATCAGTAAGCCTACCAAAATACCTACGATGGCAGAAAAGGCCGGCAGTTTGCTGTGATACATCAAAATCGACTGGGGCAGGATCTCACCGAAAACTACATACAGCATGGCGCCACTGGCAAAACCCAAACTGATCGTCAGGCCCATCGGTCCGATCTCACCCAACGCGTAGCCCAACAACGCACCCAGAATCGTTGGGATACCGGTGCAGGCAGTGATTAATACCGCTTTCCATTTTTTCATACCGCCGCTGATCAGCGGTACCGACACCGCCATACCCTCGGGGATGTTGTGCAGGCCGATCAGAATGGCCAAAGTCAAGGCCGCTGTTCCCATGACCCCATCATTACTGGCATAGGACGCGCCGATAGTCATTCCTTCCGGCACATTGTGCAGCGCAATGGCGCAGGCCATCACGATACCGGCGATAAACAGACCAAGCTTGCTATCCTTTTGGGCATAGTGCTGATTCAGATGATCACTGTGGATCAGTTCGTCCAGATCGTCAGCGGTCTGTGGATGGTGCTCATCGATATGAGGCACCTCCGGATTGGTCTTTCGGTCGATCAGATAGTTGAGTATATAAGTAACCGCCACACCAAACGCAATAGAACCTACAACGGGCCAAATGCCCACATTGGTTTCAATGGCTTCTGTTACCAGATCAAAACAGACCACACTCAGCATAACGCCACCGGCAAAGCTCAACAAAAGGCTCACTGCCCGGTTGGAATTTTTCTGCAGCATAGCACCAACCAGACCACCCAGACCTGTACCGGCTACACCTGCCAAAGCTGTGGTCAGGATCAATGTTGCAATGATTCCCATGGTTACTCTCTCCCAACACGCAAAAAGTTTGTATTTATCATAACACAACAGAAAAAAATTGCAACAAGATACGACAGATTTCTACTGTTCCTGACTGGCAAAAATGTTATTTTCTTCCAGAATAGGATCAAAGAATCCATGCAGTGCCTGCATATAGCCGGGTTTATCCACCAGAAAGCTAAGGCCGTGCCCTGCTCCCGGTACAGTCCAGAGCTTTTTCTCAGCAGCACAGGCCTCGAAGTTCCTGCGGCTCATATCACAGGGAACAAAATCGTCCGCTTCTCCATGAATAAACATGACCGGCACCTTGCAACGCTTCATAGCCTCTATAGGAGAATCGGAATCCGGATCAAAATGGGCAAACAGCTTTGCGCCCAGCTTCACAAAGGGATAGGCCAGCTTGGGCGGCAGTTTCATCTGTCCGATCACCACTTTGATGATATCCTGCGCAGAGGTATAGCCGCAATCCGCCAGCACACCTACCACCTGTCTCGGCAGTTCCCCACCAGCAGCCAGCATCACCGTAGAAGCGCCCATGGAAATGCCGGTGATGAGGATCTTGACCTCCGGGCCAAAGCGCTCTATCAGATGAGCGATCCATCGGTGGCAATCATCGCTTTCATGGATACCAAAGGTGATGATATTGCCTTCACTGCTTCCGCAGGCCCGCTGGTCCACGATCAGTGTGTTTCGCTGCAGCTCAAAGCAGCGCTGCATACCGCCGCACAAATCACGGTCCGCATTCCCCCGATAGCCATGGAACATCAGTTCGATGGGGCCTCCGGGAACACACTCGTAGTACTTACCACGCAGTGTCAATCCGTCAAAGGATTGGATCTGCATATCCTCATGGGGCATATTCCACGTTTCCTTCATCCATGCGACCATTTGTTCCCGGTAAGGCTCGTAGATTTCCCCTTCGGGAATGGGGTATTCTTCCTCCACCGGCTTACGGTCGGCATAAAAAGCCATACGGAAGCATATATAGGCGGTCACCAGCACAGCCAGTGCCAGAATCGCCAAAAAGATCAGTAATACCACCATAGTATCATCTCCTGTTCTGTGTATATTTATTTTACCATTCACGCACTGTTCTTGCAAGATACAAAACACCCGCATGTTCCGAAAGAACATGCGGGTGCAAATCAACTGTCACTCTGAACAGGCAGCTTACTGCGACGGCGGCGACGGCGTGAGGAGCTTGTCCGCTCTTGAGGATCTGCCTTTTCTGCCCGGCGGGCATAGGCCTCTGCGGCCTCGGAGGTAGCTTCATAGGTCAGCCGGCTGACCCGGACAGTACCGTCCGGCTGGTCGGACAAGCGGACACGGATGAGGAATTTTCCATGATCGGGGCAGGTGGCCAGATCCATATACCGGTGGCCCGGCTGAGCAAACCAACGGGAACCCAGCATCTGGCGGCCGCAGGTGGGACACTTATTTTCTTCACCGGTCATGGCGCTCAGCGCTGCATGCTTGTCGGCATAGTCATGGAACACCTTGCGGCTGATGCAGCCGGGCAATTCCGCACCGTGGAAGCCGTTTTCGTGGCTTTTCAGCGCCTGCTGGTATTCCTGTGTACCCCGCTTCAGATCCAGCCGGGCGCAGATCAGTGCTGTATGGTAGGCATCGCCCAATGCGTCATGGGCGGGTCGTGTAGCTTCGATTTCAAAGATCTCCATGGCGGTTTTCAGGGCCTTCTGGGCATTGGAGCCGTCGGTCTGAGCATTGAAGATCATCTGGGCATTGTACCAACGATCGGTCCAGTCTTCTTTCAAGCCATACAGCCGCAGATTTTCCCGCAGGATGGTAATATCGTCAAAACCCCATGTCAGAAAAATAATATCCTCACCGCACCAGCTTTGGAACTGCTCCATCGCTTCCGGAAATGGGATTCCCTCTTCTTTCAACTGTGCTTCCTTGATACCGGTCAGCTTACTGACCCGGCGGTTAAGTCTTCTATAGTATTTGGGTTTGATCATCACCTGGAATTCATCCGCCACCTGCTGGTCTTCCGTGACCCGCACCGCGCCGATCTGAATGATCTCACCCCGGATTTGTACCGGAAGCACCTTCTTCGACGAGGGAGAACCGGGCCAAGGCTGATTCCATTCCATGTCCAAAATGATATAATTCATCATCGCAACCTCTTTACATAATCTCTTAACGTATATCATACCACATAAAGACCGCTTCGTAAATATAAAGTTGCAATTTCCTACTTCTATCTGGTATTATTTTATTAGTTCATTTTGGCACTGTTTTTATTGTCAGCTTGTGCTATAATCCAGACAGTATCCTTTGGGAGGCGACTCTTATGAAAAAACTCAGTATTCGGCAAGTGGCATTTATCGGAATCATGGCCGCGCTGGTATATGTAACCTCTGCTTTTCTGCAGATCAATATTCCCACCGCCATCGGTTCCACCCGGCTGCACATGGGTAATGTGATGTGCCTGCTGTCAGGTCTGCTGTTGGGGCCTTTGCAGGGAGGTTTGGCCGCCGGTATCGGCTCCATGTTCTTTGATCTGACCAATCCTTTGTACATTGCTTCCGCGCCCTTTACCTTTGCTTTTAAATTTCTCATGGCTTGGCTGTGCGGCATCATCGCCCATAAGTGCGGCAAAGAAGCCTTTTGGAAAACCATTTTGGGTGCGATTATCGGTGCTGTCAGCTATGTGATCCTGTATTTGGGAAAAAGCTTCATTGAGGATTATTTCGTATTAGGACTTCCTCTGGAGGCTGTCATGCTTACCGTTACCCAAAAGGGTCTTGTTTCCACTGTCAATGGTATTATTGCCGCAGTGGTTTCCGTGCCGCTGCATCTGACACTGGGTTCCCTGCTTAAAAAAGCAGGCCTATTAAAGTAAATGACTGCCCGCTGCTTTAGCAGTGGGCAGTTTTTTCGAATATGCTTCAAATCCCTTACGCCATTGTCTGCAGCATATCCAAAGTGACTTCGTACCGGCAGGGTTTTCCCCGCAGGAAAACAGGCAAGGTAGTTTTGCCACTGTACGATTGCTTCCCGCAGTGGATACTTTTCCGATGCTTTCCAGTTAAAAACATGCAGATGTACCGTATACGGTGCCAACAAGGCAGCATATTCCAGATTCTCAGCTTCAGAACGGTACTGGTTTGGCTGCCAATACATCCGAAAGTTTTCAGAATTTACCCTTTGCATCAGCATATACGCCGATTCTTTTCTGTTTGTAAAGGTGTTATTGTGACATTCCATGCACAGAATCACGCCACTGCGCTCCGCGATTTCCGTAGCCTCTTTGCAGGACGCAAAGAGGGTTTCCTTTTCTTCCTCGGTGTAGTCTTCACTGTCTTTACTGCCGCACCAAAGACGCAGGATGTTTGTACCCAGAGTTTTTGCGGCAGAAATGTATTGTTCCAGTTCTTTTATCGGTGTGGTCCCCAGACGAAAATATGTACCGTACGAGCAGCAAACCACACCGTACTCTTTTGTAAGTGCAGCAATCTGCGCAGCCTTGTGGACCGGTGCATGGACATCACTGCCCCATTCAATATATTTCAAGCCACACCTTTTCATCGATTCCAAAATCTCACGGGGGGTATGGTCACGGAAAGAGATCGATACAAGGCCCAGTTTTGCACACATAACCTGACACCTTCATTTCTTGTTATTTCAGTAGCTTCGTCAGCGGCTCCTGCAGCACCGGGCGGAAAAGCTTAACAAAGGTTCCCACCAGAAAGGCAGCGATTACCGTTCCTTCCCGCAGGCCCATCAGTTTGCCATCAAACATCACCAGCGACAGCACCGCCGCAAGGCTTACCCAGCTGACATCCATCAGGATCTTCATGTTGCCGAAATCCTTCTTGGTAGTCTCACCCAAGGCTTTCGCAAAGGCCTCCGGGGAATTAAGCATCACATTGGCAATGACACCCAGCGCGACACCAAAACCAATCACAGCGCTGCCAACGATGGTCCAAATCAGATTTATGCCATAGTGGGTATTGGGTAAAGCACCTACGATCCACATACCCAAGTCCGTAAAATAGCCAAACAACAGCGACAGTGGCAGCTGCAGCAGCTGGATCAGCTGGAATTTGCGGCGAAGCAGCAGGATCTGACCCAACAGAAACAGGCAGTTGGTAAAAAATAGCCAAGTACCGAAAGACAGATCTGTAAATCGCATACTCATCACGTTGGCCACAGAAGAAATAGGCGAAATTCCCAGGCCTGCATGTTTGGCAAACGCGATTCCCAATCCAATAAAAAACAAGGATATGACAAACAGAATATACCGCTTTGCCGTTTCTTTTTTGCTCATTTCAATACCTTCTTTCTATCGGCTGTTCATACAGGGTATTTTTCAAAAGCGTGCATCCGATACCGGATGCACGCTTTCTATCAATCAAATTGGTTGAATTACACGCCGGAGTAAGCAGCGAAGCCGCAGTCGATGGGCAACACTACGCCGGTAACAGCGGAAGCAGCCTTGTCATCGGTCAGGAAGAACAGGCCGCCCAGCAGCTCAGCGGAATCCACGAAACGGCCCATAGGAGTACCGTTCAGGATCTTAGCGGAACGGGCAGTGGGGGTGCCGTCCTCATTGAACAGCAGAGCGCGGTTCTGGTTGGAAACCAGGAAACCGGGAGCGATGGCGTTGCAGCGGATGCCGGTGCCGGCAAAGTGGGTAGCCAGCCACTGAGTGAAGTTAGAGATAGCTGCCTTAGCGCCGGAGTAAGCGGGGATCTTGGTTAGAGGAATGTAGGCGTTCATGGAGGAGATGTTCAGAATGTTACCGGTCTTCTTGGCAACCATATCCTTGGCAAACACCTGGGTGGGCAGCAGAGTGCCCTGGTAGTTCAGCTTGAACACGAAGTCGATGCCGGGAGCCTCCAGATCGAAGAAGGTCTTCTGGCCTTCCTTGGCCTCGTGCTGATACTCGTTATCGGTGGTAGCACGGGGGTTGTTGCCGCCTGCGCCGTTGACCAGGATGTCGCAGGGACCCAGATCAGCCAGAACCTGCTGTTGAACGGCTTCCAGAGCCTCGGGATCCAGAACATTTGCCTTGTAGCCTTCGCAGATAAAGCCTTCAGCCTTCAGTTCCTCAGCCAGCTTCTTGACAGCTTCTTCGTTCAGGTCCAGAGCAGCGACCTTTGCGCCAGCCTGGGCATAAGCACGAGCCATATCACCGCACAGAACGCCGCCTGCGCCGGTTACAACAACTACCTTACCGGTAAAATCCACTTTCAAGGGAAGATCGATCATAATAAATTACCTCCAAATTGAATTGATAAATTACTTGCCGGCCAGCTTGTCCAGCATATCCCAAACACCCAGCATGTACATGATGCCCAGAGCGCGGTCATACAAACCGTAGCCGGGACGGACAGTGCCGGGGCCTTCACCCCACAGGTGGCGGCCATGGTCGGGACGGATGTAGCCTTCATAACCGCAATCATGGTAAGCCTTGAGGATCTCCAGAATGCCGGTGTCGCCGTCGCAATCACGGTGGCTGGCTTCGGAGAAATCACCGTTTTCGAAGTGCTTGACGTTACGGATATGAGCAAAGGCAATGCGGTCGCAGTGCTTGCGGACGACCTCAGCAACATTGTTGTTGGGGTCTGCGTTCAAAGAACCGGAGCACAGGGTCAGGCAGTTGCAGGGATGGTCCACCATCTTCAAGAACCGCTCAATGTTCTCCGCGTTGATCAGCAGACGGGGCAGGCCGAAGATATCCCATGGGGGATCGTCCATGTGGATTGCCATCTTGATACCGGTCTCCTCACAGGTGGGCATCAAAGCTTCCAGAAAGTACTTCAAGTTAGCCCACAGCTTCTCGTGGTCGACATCAGCATAAGCTTTGAACAGCTCGTCCAGCTTAGCCATACGCTCAGGCTCCCAACCGGGGAAGGACATGTTGTACTTCTCGGTAAAGTCCAGAATGTACTTGGCCATAGCGTTATAATCGTCCTGAATCATGCCCTTTTCGTAGAACAGTGCGGTAGAGCCGTCGCCCACCTCATGGAACAGGTTGGAGCGGGTCCAGTCGAAGATAGGCATGAAATTATAGCAAATAACCTTGACGCCGAACTTGGACAGGTTGCGCATGGTGGTCTTGTAGTTCTCGATCAGCGCATCCCGGGTGGGCTTGCCGATCTTGATATCGTCATGGACATTGACGGACTCGACCACATCACCGTTAAAGCCGTAGGCATGGAGCTGATCCATAACCTCAGCGATCTCATTTTCTTCCCAAACCTCACCGGGCATCTTATGGTGCAGGGCCCAAACGATGCTGGTTACACCGGGGATCTGCTTAATGTAGTTCAGGCTGATATTGTCATTGCCTTCGCCGTACCAGCGGAAACCCATTTGCATAGGCATACTAAATTCCTCCATTATTGTAGTATCTATCTTCTGCCAAACAGGCAGACTCCATAGCTAGTGACATTATAACACAAATCCTGCCCCCATGACAATGCAGGAATCACAAAATTTTGTACAAAATTGCATGGATTTTTTTGGCAAGGGGGCGGACAGAAACTATATTCTGTTCCCATTTGTAAGTATCTGTTGCGAATCTAACGGCCATCTATTATAATGGATTTGCAGATATCCTTTTGGAGGTCACCATGAAGAAACGAAATCTAACGGCATTGCTGTCACTGATCCTTGCCGTCATTCTGGGTATTGCCGGTCTGTTCCAAGGCGGCTCCCATGCTACGCCCCCGGAAACCGCAACGCTCCCGGCTGCATCCGCCACCGTACAATCCGGAAATGAACTGCTGGATTTTACAGGAAGCTACACGACGAAAGAAGATGTTGCTTTATACATCCATCAATACGGCACGCTTCCGGGCAATTTCATCACCAAAGCCGAAGCCGGAAAGCTTGGCTGGGAGGGTGGCAGTGTAGAACGCTACGCCCCCGGCAAATGCATCGGCGGTGACCGCTTCGGCAATTACGAAGGTTTACTCCCCAATGCCTCGGGCCGCATCTGGACAGAGTGTGATATCGATACACTGGGCAGTGACAGCCGTGGCGCAAAACGGATCGTTTTTTCCAACGACGGTCTGATCTATTACACCAACGATCATTATGAAACTTTTGAATTATTATATGGAGACCCGTAACTATGAAAGAGATCATCATTGATGGCAGCGCCATCTTCACCTCACCCGACCTGCATGAGGTCATTGCGACCGCCCTCTCCTTCCCCGCCTACTACGGCAAAAGCTTAGATGCACTGTATGATTGTCTGACAGAGATTAGCGAGGATATCCATTTGGAACTTCGCAACTGGCACCACATTGAGTCCCATCTAAAGGACTATTCCGGAAAGGCCGTGTATGTATTCCACTGCGCCATGGATGAAAATCCTCACCTGACCGTAACACTTCGTCCGTGACTTGTTTTCCCCTTTGCTCCAATGTTAAATGATTTTAGCAAAATGTTGCATATTTTGCCATGATGATTGACTTTTTCCATTTCCGGAAGTATGAAACGGTTAGTTACGCACCGCTATTGCTGTAGCTTTTTCGTTTTTCCCATATACATGCTTCCAATGCCGATAATGAAAGGAAATGTGATAACATGATCAAAGCCGGTTTTTATGAGTGCGATATCACACCACCGTTGGGAACGGAGCGTCCGGCGGATTTCTACAAGATGTTGATTGAAAAGATCTGCGATTCTCTGAAGATCAGAGCTGCCGTTTTTACCGACGGTACGACTCAGATCGCATTCGTCGGGATCGATAATATCGGTTGCGGAGAGAGATTTCGCAAGCGGGTGGAAGAACTACTTCCGGAGTTCTCTCTGGTGATCAGTGCGTCCCATACCCATTCCGGCGGTAATCTGCGGGATAAGATCCAGGGAATTGATGAAGCCCCTGAGGAGATTCGCAGGATGGCCTTAGACAACAAGGTCGAGTACGATCCCGATTATTATGCCTTCTGCTTGAAGCAGTTTGTCACAGCGGTCAAGATGGCCGCCATGGATCTGAAGGAAGTCGATTTCTCCTTCGGTAAGGGTCGTGTGAAGGATATGATCTTTAACCGCAGGATCCGCATGAAGGACGGCCGTGTCCAGACCCACCCCGGCAAAGGAAATCCAGATGCTGCGGACTTTGCTGGCCCTGTGGATGACGAGCTGGGTGTTGTCGGTATATGGGAAAAGGGTACAGACCAGCTGATGGGCTGCATGATCAATTTCTCCTGCCACGCATGCATCAACCTGGATGGCGCCTCTGCAGATTTCCCCGGCGTCGCTATCGATACTGTTCGAGGTGTATACGGCAAGGATATCGGAGTTGTCTACATCAACGGTGCCTCCGGCGACGTCACACAGGTTAACAATCTGAGCTTGAAGCGTGACAGAGGAGCGGACATCGCACTCAAGTTGGGAAGAGTCGTAGGTTCCAGAGCTATCGAACTTCTGGCTACTGCGCCCCGTGGTGAGATCAACTGCCTGCGCTATGTCACGGAGCGCATACCGCTTCAAAAAAACCTTCCTTCTCAGGAGCAGGTGGACCAGGCATGGAAAATCGTTCGTGAAACTCCGGACGCTCCCGCAGCGCTGCTGGCAAAAAGTAAAATTGTCCGCCACTACTTCTCAACGCAGAACAATACCAAGCCAATGGAAAAACTGTGTGTGGCCCAATTGGGGCCTCTTGTGATTGGAAGCTCTTCCGGAGAAATGTTTGCCCAGTATGCTCTGGATTTCAAGGCAGCCTCCCAGTTCCCGTTCACATGGTATTCTCAGTTGTCCAGCGATCAGCTGGGCTATGTCCCCACTCCGGATTGTTTCCAGAAGGTCGGTGGCGGTTATGAAACCGCAACTTCCAAGTTTGCGCCGGACACCGGAACCAGAGTGATTCAAACCCTTGTTGATATGATGCATCAGCTAAGCCCCGAAGCCGCACCCGCCGATGAGACCGTCCCACCCGTCAACAGCACATGGGCCTACAACTTTGAAAGCAAGGAGTAATAACATATGAAAAAGCCGTTATTATCCGAAATGACTCTGCGGAAAAAAATCGGGCAGACCATTCTTCCCTATCAGTGGCATATCAACCGTAAAACAGAAGTGGATCCTTCGATCCTCAGAACCAAAGAGGAAAAAGTTGCTTATCTGCAAGAGCGCCAGCCGGGTGCCCTTTGGGTACAGCCGGGTGCCGGAAGCCGGGGTCTTGATGTAGCCTGGGAAGCCGAGCATCAGGACGAGAGTGAGGAATTCCGGGAGTGGATCATGGAGGAAGATGCCTGTCTGAAGATCCACGCGCTTGTGTGTACGGATGCGGAAAGCGGCATCAAGTGGGCGATCAAAGATCTTTCTCAGACACCTCCCGAGGCAACGCCAAGTCCATCGGTGTATCCTTTGGCTATCCCTATGTCCATTACAACATCATGGACGGTGCCAATACCTTCGTCAATGCCTATAGCAACTCTCGTGAGCAGATGGAAGCTTTTGTCGAAGCACTGTACGGTGAGATCCCTATGGCCGGTGTATCTCCTGTATATCTGGAGCCGGGTCTGCTCAAGGATTGCTCAGGGCAGCCGCGTACATAACAAGTCATTGCTTCCGACATCGAATATCCCGTTCTCATATATCATAACCTTAAAGGAAAAAGGGGTGTATTGCCAAAACCGCAATACACCCCTCTTATATATTCAAAATTCCAAACCGTGTCTGCGGTCATTTTTCCGGAATACCCACTGCGTTTGTTTGCTGATACTGGGCAGGCGTGATCCCCATGACCCGCTTGAAAATACGGGAAAAGCTGCAGGTCTCATACCCCACAGAGGCCGCCACCCATTTCACCGAAACACCCGGCTGACGCAAGAAATCACATGCTACCTTCATACGGTATTGAATCAGATACTCCTGAACAGAAACGCCCAGCTCTTTGCGAAACAGCGTAAACAAATAGCTCCTGTCTATCCCGATATAATCCGCAATACTGTTGACACCAATATCCAAATGGTAATTCGCTTCAATAAATCTGACGGCGCTGTCGATGTATGCCTGTTGGATCGTTTTCCGCTGCACCTGCTTCACTGACAGGCTGTACATCTGCAAAAGTTCTGCCAGGAACAGACCCAGACAAGCCGAGGTCCGCATAGCGCCCTCGATCCCACCATAATCAGAAAAAGTCTCATTTCGGATTTCCTCCACATACCGTGGACCTGATGGGATATTGATACGCAGAATGCTGGTCACCTCCAACGAATCCAGTGTATCTTCCAACAGAGAAATCGCTTTCGGCGTCAGCTTTCTGGAAAATACAACATTTTCCGATGAAATGCCGATGGCATGCAGATATCTGTCAAATTGCCTTCCTTTAACGCAAATAAAGGACGCGGCACTGCTTTCTGCCGCAAATCGTTTATGATGCACCGTTTGGGGCGGAATGATATACAAATCTCCCTCAGTCAACCGGTAAGTATTTTCGTTGATATAGAGGAAAACTTCTCCACGGGTACAGCATTCCACATCATAAAAGTCATGGATCATTGCGTTGGTGCAATGCCCGCCAACGATCTGCTCGATCCGTCCGCCACTGCAAACGTAGAAATCATTGAAGATGCCCGTGTTGTTGATCGCATCTGCCAAGGCGTAGTTTTCTTTCAAAGCACACCACCCCTAAATTCAACATTCAGCAAATGTAGTATAACATACAAACATTGCCATGTAAAGCATTTGCCCGTATAATTTACATAAAGTACTTTATAAATGAAAGGACAGAAAACACAATGAGCAAAGAAATCGTTAACATAGCAATGATCGGCTGTGGAGCCATTGCAGACCATCATCTGCAGGGTGTGCTGGCCAAAAAGGAAGCCTATCTGTATGCCGTCTGTGACAGCGCAACGGATGACCGCCTGCAAAAGCGCAAAGAGCAGTACGGCGCTGAGATCGCCGTGGCGGACTACCGTGATCTCTTGAACGACCCCAAGGTGGATGCGGTAATCGTTGCCACGCCCGATCCTTCCCATGCGGAGATCACAGCGGCCTTCCTGCGGGCCGGTAAGGATGTCCTTCTGGAAAAGCCCATGGCCCTCTCTCTGGAAGACTGCGAAAAAATGCTGCTGGCAGAAAAAGAAAGCGGCCGCCGCTTAATGGTCGGTCAGGTCTGCCGGTACAATCCCAATTTCGTGCAGGCAAAGGCAATTCTGGACTCCGGCCGCATTGGCGATCTGGTATTCGTAGAAAGTGAGTACGCACACGACTACTCCACCGCTCACAAGGGTTATGACCTTTGGCGTGTGACCCCCGAGCGCGAGGGTGTGATCGGCGGCGGCTGCCATGCGGTGGACCTGCTGCGCTGGATCGCCGGCAATCCCACCGAGGTACACGCCTATGCCAACCACAAATTCTTGACCGATTGGCCGGTGAATGATACCACCATCGCTGTCTACAAGTTCCCCAACAATGTCATTGGCAAGGTGTTCTGCTCCATCGGTGTAAAGCGCAACTACACCATGCGGACAAGCGTTTACGGCACTAAGGGCACTCTCATTTTTGACTCCCGTACCACCCAGATGGAACTGTTTGAGTGCGACGAAAACGGTGAGGGATACACAGAGGTCAAGATTATCCCCTGCGATCCCAAGGGCCACAACATGGTCGCTGAGATCAGCGCATTTGTGGACTCCATCCTCAATGATACACCTGTTCCCATCAGCTCTATGGAAGGCGCTTCCACGGTAGCAGTCTGCCGGGCAACCGCCGACTCTGCCAACTCAGGTGAGACCTTAGAGATCCGTTACCCCAAGGTATAAAACATAATGAAGGGCGGCTGACAGCCGCCCTTCTGCTTTTTTAGTTTTTGTCAATCCGATCTCAGCTTCTTGCCATACCGTCAACACTCAGCACCACGCCGGTAATATAGGAGGCTTCATCGGAAGCCAGAAAAACAAAGGCATTGGCAATATCTTCCGGCTGCCCCAGACGGCGCAGAGGAATTTGCTTGATCATAGGGTCGATAATCTCCTTGGGTACAGCCTTCATCATATCCGTCTCTGTAATGCCCGGTGCCACCGCGTTGACCCGGATGCCCTTGGGCCCCAGCTCCCGTGCCAAAGATACTGTCAAACCATTTACCGCAAACTTGGATGCCGGATAGGCAAAGCCACTGGGTTGACCGGAAATGCTGACCATAGAGGAAGTAGAAAGAATGACGCCCTTCCCCCTTGCTACCATACATTCGGCAGCGGCCCGGGTCGCGTTGAACACACCCTTTACGTTCAGATCCATAACCTTATCAAAGGTATCTTCCGTGTAGTTCATAAAGGGCGTACTTTCGGATACGCCGGCGTTATTTACCAGAATATCCACGCAGCCATACTTTCCGGTGGCCTCCCGGAAAGCTTCTCGTACCGATTCCTGACTGGCAAGATTGGGACTGATACCGGCAACCGTTGCTTCCGGATATTTTTCTTTCAATTGGGCCACCGCTTTATCGGCAGAGGTCTGTGTGCTTGCTGTCAAAATGACAGTGGCACCTTCTTTTAAAAATTTATCCGCTGTAGCAAAGCCAATGCCCCGGCTTCCGCCGGTAATGATGGCAACTTTATCTTTTAATCTCACAGTGGTTACCTCCTTGTGTTTTGTGTGCTTAGTATATACCCCTTTGAGGTATTTTTTCCGTGATATCATCACACAAGGAAAACCCGCCATTATCATTCCCTTTCCGGATAGGCTTCTGCGATTCGGGTGATCAGTTTAATCATCCGGTTGCAAAACAAAGAAAAATACCCGTCAGCAAATTCAAACAAACCCATCGCTGTTTTGGGTGGCGGTGCCGTTGGCAAGACCTGCGCTGCCGATTGTAAACTAGCCGGTAAAGAAGTGCGTCTTTGGGATGCCATGCCCTACGCCGCCACCTCTTTGAAGGATCTGGACAAGACCGGTATCCTGCTGGATGGCGTACAGCGCAACAAATACTGCTTTGAGCGCTCCGGCCGTGCCTTCTTTGATCTGGTCACTACGGATATCGCTGCAGCGGTAAAGGGTGCCGGTCAGATCATCATCGGCATGGGTTCTTGGGGACACGAGCCTACCTTCCGTGCCTTGATCCCCCATCTGGAAGACGGTCAGGTCATTCATATCTTTACCGATAATTTCGGCTGTCTGCTGTTGCGTCGCATCATGCGGGAAATGGGCTGCACCAAAAAGGTCATTGTAGGCGGTTGGTCCTCTGCTCCCTACGGCATCCGCATCGAGTCCATCGGCAAGTTCCAGTTCCCCCATGTGGGTGCCAAGTACCGGGCCATTACCCTCCGGGGTGCTGCCCTGCCTATGACCGATACCGATGCGTTCCTGGAAGCATCCAAGTATCTGCCCTGTATGGATGCGGTCACACTGGGTGACGGTCCTTCTAAGGCAAATACCGTTCTGGATGTGGATTTTGCCAACGTCAATCCCGTGATCCACGTTCCCGCCACTGTGTTGGGCGTATCCACCATGGAAAACTGGGGTGTTATTTTCTGCGGCCACGACAGAACCACCTACTCCATGTATTCCCACGGTCTGTGTCCTTCCATCTGCGAAGTGCAATACCAGTTCTATAACGAAGAGATTGCTCTGGCAAAGGCCATCGGTGTTGGCTGTCCCGAGTACAAGTACGAGATGTTCTTCTCCCGCCGCAGTGTGCTGACCCAAGAGTACATGGGCCTGGATGAAAACGGCAACGACAATGTGGTATTTCCTCTGGATCAACCTTCCAACGAGGGCAACACCGGCCCCAACACCATTCACCACCGCTACATGACCGAGGATGTCCCCATCGGCTGCAAGATCTACCACGATCTGGGTGTGCAGTACGGTATTCCCACGCCTATCATCGACTCCATGATCATTCTGGCAGGCGCTATGCACAAGAAGAGCTTCTTCGCCGAAAGCAGATATGACTTGGCATATCTGGGCATCGACGGCATGAGCAAGGAAGAACTGCTGGAATACCTGAACAAAGGCACCTATAACCGCTGAGATATATTGAATAACTATAAAAATGGCTGCACCCGGATGGGTGCAGCCACTCTTTTTGCAAAACAAGTCTGTTAAGCATCCACTGTCAGAACGACCTTGCCTACATTTTCTCCCCGATACAGGATATCATGGGCGGCCTCTGCCTGCTGAATGGGCAGGACCTTATAAATTGTAGGCTTCACTTCTCCCGTTTCCACCTTCGGCCATACATTTTTCACAAGGCTGGACAGGATCTGTGCCTTCATCTCAGGTGTTCGGGAACGCAACGTAGAGCCAATGATTCGCACATTGCGAACATAGATATTCTTTAAATCTATTTCAGTCTTGGTGCCTGCCAAGGCAGCGATCATGATCCAGCGAGCGCCGTGCTTCAAATAGTGAATGCACTTACCCATGATCTCGCCGCCCAGACAGTCAATGGCCACATCAACAGGATGCCCGTTTTCCAGTTCCTCCTTGAGAACTTCTGCGATATTTTCTTTTGTTGTGACAACAACTCTATCCGCATTCAGATGCTTAATGTTATTGGCGATCTCCTCTGACAAAACGGTCGTTATCACACGGATGCCGAAGGCCTTTGCCATAGGAATGATCACGCTTGCCAATCCACTGGCACCCGCATTCATTAAAAGCGTATTTCCCTCTTTTATATTACCTTCAACAAACAGGTTCAGGTAAGCTGTAGCAAATGCTTCGGGGATCGCCGCTGCCTCTACCATGGTGCAGTTCTTCGGCACCGGCATCAGCATATCATATTTCACATTGGCGTACTGGGCATATCCACCGCCGCCAAGGAGGGCGCAAACCTTATCGCCCACACGCCAGTTTGACTTTTCTGCCGCTACTTTTCCCACGGCTGTGATGGTACCGGCAATTTCCAGTCCCATCCACTCCGGGCAACCGGGAGGGGGCGGATAATCGCCTTCCCGCTGCATCAGGTCCGCACGGTTCAGCGCAGCGGCTTCAATTTTGACCAGGCAATCTTCCTCACCCAAAACAGGATCGGGTACATTGTCCCACCGCAGTGTTTTGTCGTCATTTACCAGTATCGCTTTCATAATGCATTTTCCTTTCACTCACCAATTCTTATTCTATCAGATAATTCTTTCTGTTTTCAGAGAAATATCATGGCATGTGTGAACACAATACATATTATCACTGTATTTTTCAACAAATTCCGTGGACCTTTCTTTATTGCAGGAAGACCCTGTGCAGCGTTTCTGCGTGATATTCTCTTGCGTATAGCATTCATCACCTGCAAGCAGATGAATTTTTCCCTCTGTTCCTACTTCCACCACAGCGGAACCTTTTGCATGACCGCCCCATTCCACAATGCGAATCTGCGGGTGTAATACATATTCTTTTTCAAAAACATGCACTTTGCAAGACTCCGTAATGTACTTCTTTCCGCTCTGATACTCCGAAGCTGTGATATGGATCACCGCATTCGGATAATACTTTACAGCCTCTATATGGTCGTGGTGGGAATGGGTAATAATCACATCCGTGATATCATCCACAGATAACCCCACCTGTTCCAAAATGGTCGCAGGAGGTGAAGAATACCGCATCTGAAATCCCGGTAGTGAGTCGCAGCCGGGGTCCACCAAGATGTTTGCGTTTCCTGTTTGTATCAGATAGATCACAAAAGATATCGGCATCTTTTTCTTCTCATCTCCACCGGCAAATACCATACTCTCGGACAAAAAAGATTCCGCGTATTTCAGGCAGTAAAGGGACAATTTATTTTCTTGCATGTTACTTTTCTCCACAAGCCTTCAAAAGAAGTTTATGCAATTTCCTTTCATAGTCATAGCCGAAGGGATTTTGCTCTTGTCCATTAACGTACCGGGCAAATGCACAGAACATGTTATCGTAGCGGCCAAATACCGGACTATTGTAACTTTCTCCTTCTGCGCACCATGCGTCACTATAGCATTCGTGGACTCCCGTTATGTGCGCTGCGTATATGTCCTGATGGCCGGGGCTCACCCATTCGATGGGGCGCAGTTCTACCGTACCCTTCGTTCCCACGACCACCAGCTGGCGTCGCTCAAAGCCGCCCAGCTCTACCGCGGTGCTTTTCGCGAAAGAAACGCCATTTTGGTAGTTAAATACGGCCATACCAAAATCTTGGGCTGTTGTTCCGCCCACCCCCGATGAACAGCTAAGAGGGATTACCTCCAAGGGTTCACCCATGATAGAGTAAATTAAATCGATCATGTGGCATCCAAGGAAATATAACATCCCCCCGGGGTAATTGCCAAGCCAATTTCGCTTTTCCAATGGGTGGCAACAGTTCATCTGTGCTTCTACATACAGAATATCCCCCAACTTACCCTGTTCGATATCGTCTTTTAGTTTCAGAATCGCCGGGTTGTACCGGTACATATATCCTGTGTGAAAAACCAGATTTTTTTCGGATACCATATCGATCAGCCGGTCAAAGTCTTCATCCGAAATACCGCCCGGCTTGTCCATGTGGATATGCAGACCCTTTTGGGCCGCCATCAGGGCATATTGGGTCAGCGCTCTGTCTTCCGTTTCAATACACACCGCATCCAGACCGGGATAGTTCAAAATTTCCTCTACCGTCAGTTGAGGAACACCTTCATAGGCCTGCTTCGTGTTTTCATACCGCAATGCGCTGATGTTGCCATCATCCTCCGGCACAACAGCAAAGCCAACCAGTTCGTAAAGGTCGGTCTGCCGTTTAAGTACATTGATAGCAGCAGTGGCATGGTCATGCCCCGTACCGATCTGCGCGATCTGCACTTTTTTCATTCTATCTGCCTCCAATCGAACTGCACAATAGGAAATGCCCTTTCCCGAGCCAACCGGTCATAAACTCCGGGTGCTTCTAACGCTGAATGAACCTCGTCCACCATATCGCCCAAATGAATGCGATTCATTTCATGCAGTCTGATCATTGCCTGCATATCATCCCTCTGGGTCCACCAGCCGCCATGTGACTCGCTTCCGGGTCTTGCAGCAGTGTGTGCGCCGATGAGGGTAATTCCCGGGCCGTGGACCTTACGGTAATAGTCGATGGTAAATTCCTTATCACGGGTACAACCCAGTAATGCGACACGACCAAATCTTGCCATACAATCCAAAATACCATCCAGACCGGCACCAATACCTGTGACTTCAATACCAACCCTTGCGCCACCGCCTGTCAGTGCTTTCACTGTTTGGGCAAAATCTGCATCCATAGGATCCAGCGCAAAATCCGCACCGCATTGCAGTGCCTTTTCCCGTTTTTCTGGAACCGGATCCACCGCAATCACCGGCACCGCGCCTGCCTGCTTCAGCAGCGGTACTGCTGAGAGGCCCAGAACGCCTAGTCCCATCACGATGGCTGATTCCCCAATCTCCAACCGGCACTTACGAATTGCTGCCAACGGGAAAGTAGCGATATAGAACATTGCAGCATCCTGAAAAGAAACCACATCCGGCAGCAGATGCACACTGCCTCTGTCCATATTCAGATACTGGCTATGAGTCGATCCGCCCAAAACTACCCGATCACCGGGCTGCAGATCTGTAACACTCTCGCCCACTGCTGTTACTATACCGGAGGAGCTGTATCCTGCGTACCGGGGAAAAATTGCCTCTTTTGTTTCCGGTCGTGAAATATCCACACTTTTACTGCCTGTCAGATTGGCCCGTTCGGTGCCGCTGCTGATGGTAGAGCAGACGAGCTTGACCTGCACTTGATTTTCCTTAGGTTCACCCAGTTCATAGTTTTCCAATTCAGCCTTACAAGGCGCAGTAAACGCGATTCGTTTGTATGTCATAAAAATCACCTCACTGTCATTATATTTCTTGACAATCCGCGGCACAATCCCATATACTACAAGAAATGAGGTAAAATTATCTACACTTTAAAGGTGATATGTTTTGAACGAAACAAATTTCTTGAAAAACTTCAATTTCAATATTTACAAGTTTCAAAGGTACCACTTTACGGATCATACCAAAGTACCTGTTCCCTGCCACTTTTTTGGCTGTTTGATAAAGGGCACTGCAAAAATCAGAACGGCAAAAATGGAATTATGCCTGCAACCCAATGAAATATTCTACATACCCAAGGGCCTGCGATACCAGTCCCAGTGGTTTGGTGAAGACGGCCATGAGGTAGCCTTTTATTCCTTTGGTTTTTATATTTCCCCCTTGGAGAGATCTTTTGCTTTGCAAAAAATCCGGCCCTCTGCGAAAGCAATGGAGTTATTCACAGAATTATGTAGGGAAATCCCCTTTACAGGAAAGGGAATTGGAAAATTATATTACTTTTTTGAAGAAGTCGCTGACAGCATGCACTTGGTCGAAAAACCATACACCCACCCAACTGTTGAAAAGGCAATCGAATATATAACCGAAAATCCAAATCGAAAAATCTCCGAAACGGCTGCTTTATGCAACGTCAGTGAATCAGGAATGTACCTGCTTTTCAAGAAATATCTTCAAAAAACACCCAATGACATCCGGTTGGAAGCACTCACCGAAAAGGCAGTTGCACTGCTGTCCACTACCAATCAATCCGTTCAGGAGATCAGCGATTCCTTAGGCTTCAGCTCCACTTCCTATTTCAGAAAAATCCTGCAAGCCCGCACCGGAAAATCACCCCTTGAAATACGGAAGGAATCGGTTTTTTAGAGGCGCCCTAATACTTATTGCTTTCTTCTGCAGCCATCTATTTGAATATTTTGGCCGGAAATATAGCTCGCTTTATCACTTGCCAGGAAACAGATCAGATCCGCGTTTTCCCGGTTGGTTCCGGTTCTTCCCATAAAAGCAAGTTCGCTGGGTTCATAATAGTCGATATCCCGATTTTGCGAAGGACTGACACTTCCGGGGGATACCGCATTGACGGTAATGCCTTCGCTGGCAACCTCTTTCGCAAGGGCTCTGGTAAGGGCTATAACCGCGCCTTTAGTTGCGGAATAATGTACCATCATCGCATTCCCGTATACACCTGCGACCGAAGCGACATTGATGATCCTGCCGTATTTGTTTTTAATCATTTGGTCGATTACCGCTTTTGTAAAATATACAGTGCCCATTACATTGATATCCATATACTTCTTCCACACTTCTATGGATACTTCGGAAAACGACCCGCCACTTCTCCAAAGGGCGGCATTATTCACAAGAATATCTATTTTACCAAATTGCGCCACTGCTGTTTCCACTGCTTCCAAAACGGCGGCATTGTCTGAAACATCACAGGTCAATGCCAGAACGTTTTCTGTAATATTTCTGATTTCTTGCTCTGTTTCGCTTAACGAATCCGGATTGTAATCAACCAATACCACATTTGCGCCACCTTCAGCAAGCTGCAAAGCAACGGCTCTGCCAATACCAACTGCAGCGCCTGTGATAATCGCGGTTTTTCCTTCAAAGTTCATATCTTACACTCCTTTTAAAAATCAATCGTATCCCGAATATTTTTCATCGTGCTTAATAACGGCTGTGTATGCGTAGACAACGCATCATGCTCATAAACACACAAACTCATACAGCATCCAAGGTAAATTCCAAGTCTTCTGTGAATGCTGCACTCACCGCCGGAAAGGAACAGGAATGGCGCGCCCAGTTCCCGTTTTAAAAGATCGGTAATTCTTAAGTTTTCGATCTGCTGCTCCATGGTTTCCGCACCGGTCACGATCTTAATGATATCGGCGCCACGGCGCTTATGCTCCAGCGCCACTTCCAAAACCCGTTCGGCAGGTGTAAATTTACAGATATGAGAGGACATCAAGACCTCCGCACCCTCGCTGTGGATCCGGTCGATCAGCTCCATCTGCTTTTTGATTGCCGCTGCATCATCGGTCAATTCTTCCGGATGCCTGCAAAAGTAATCTCCCATCACATCGCAAAGGGTCGCGCCGCTTTTAGCAAGAGTGATCAAGCCTTCTGCCACTTCATCATCCGTTTTTCCTTTGTTGCTCCCCCAGCGGTAATTCGTCACATAGACCGGCCTGCCCTGCATCTCGCCAAATATCCGCTGGAAGGTTTCCGGATTGTGGTACTCCGGATTCAAAGATTCCACCTGCAAGCCGTAAGCATCCGCACCCAGCATATTAGCATTTCTGATTCTGCCGATTGCCACTTCCGGGGTCTCGCATTGGAGCATGACCGTCAGCATCGGATCTTGCTGTTTTAAAAATTTACTACCCATTATTGAATCCTCCCCATTGCATTTCTGCCGCCATCGATCATAATGTCTTCGTCAGCTTTTTCTGCCAACAACTTCTTATTGGATATTTTAAGAAAATACCCGCCTCCAGTAAATAGAGGAATCGATACCTTTTTGATGTTTTTGATACAAATATAGAAATATTGTTTATTTTATTTGCGGAATCTGATATAATTGGGCTGGAGGGATGTTAAATGGATCGTATTGGCAATATAATCGTCACCGGGATCGAGCTCCCAATAGTGGTTCATCTGGAAAAGGACAAACGCGTAAATATGACAAGCCGCCGCTGTTACGGCTTATCTTTCTGCAGCTGTGGGCAAATTACCTACGCAATGAACGGAAAAACATTTGTTTCCCATGCACAAAGCGCTGTTATATTGCCCAAGGACGGAACCTATACGCTTGTCTGCAACGAAGAGGGATTCTTTCCCGTCATCAATTTTAACTGTGAGAATTTTAATTGCGCCGAAATTACAGTGATTCCGCTGAAAAATCCACAGACATATTTACGGGATTTTGAAACAATTAAGAAATTGTTTCTTCGCAGAAATAGCCGACTTGCGATCCTCAGTGTATTTTATAAGATACTGGATGCACTTGCTTCAGAAGGTACATTAGACGCCAACCTTCTTGCCCCTGTGGTACGGTACATTGAAAACAACATTTCTGACCAAACACTCTCCAACGCAAGCCTCGCCAAGATTCTTGGAATCAGCGAAGTGTATCTGCGCAAGTTATTTATGAAGCAATATAAAACAACGCCCAAACAATTAATTCTTGATATTCGAATCCAAACGGCAAAGCAAATGTTAGTTGGAACGCCCTTGTCCGTTATTGCTATTGCTGAAAAGTGCGGATTTTCGAATCCATATCATTTTTGCAGGATATTCAAACAACGTACAGAATTAACGCCCACACAGTATCGCACAAGAAACAGTGTTTCTGAGATATAGAAACGGCTGCCTTTGTTCTGTGACGATAGCACACAGGCAAAAGGGATCTGTTCCTTTTGCCGTTTACATTCATGCATATGTGTGGTATACTGACCCGAAGCAAACGCTTCATGAGAGGAGTGTAAAAACATGTCTCGTATTTCCAAGATTGACCGCAACCTTGCTGTGCAAACTTCCCTGAATATCGACAATATAAAATTTTATGATATTCAGGAGGAACCCTTTTCCTTGTATGGGGTATTCTTTGAAAACGGCATGTACAGACGTCTGCCGGAGGAAATTGCAAAAACAGTCAGTGACAATGTATACTATTTACACCGCAATACCGCCGGGGGCAGAATCAAATTCACCACCAACAGCAGCTTCGTTGCAATTAAGGCGGTCATGCCCGAAATTGGTAAAATGCCACATTTTGCCTTGGCAGGCTCTGCAGGTTTTGACCTATATGTGGGCAGAAAAGAAGAATATTACGGCTCATTCCTTCCGCCTTACACCATAACTGACGGTTATGAAAGTGTGATTCGCTTCGATGGCAGCAAGCTAAGAGAAATTACCATAAACTTCCCTTTGTACAGCGGTGTCTCGGCCCTTTATATTGGTCTTGACGAACACGCTGTACTGAAAAAATCCCCAGGATACAAGCACAAAAAACCGATCGTGTTTTACGGTTCGTCCATTACCCAAGGCGGATGCGCTTCCCGCCCCGGAAACGCCTACGAAAGCATTGTATCCAGAGCACTACAAACAGATTATCTAAATCTCGGATTTTCCGGAAGCGCGCTGGCTGAAGACGCAATCGCGCAATACGTCAAAGATCTGGATATGTCCGTTTTTGTCTATGACTACGACCACAACGCCCCTGACGCCGAGCATCTGGAACAGACCCATCAAAGGATGTTTTTAACGATCCGGGAGCATCATCCCGATTTGCCCATCGTGATCCTGTCACGCCCAAAATACAAACTAAATGAAGTTGAAAAACAACGATTGGCTGTGATAAAGAAAACGTATACCGACGCGGTTGCGGCAGGTGATCGCAACACCTATTTTATCGACGGTCCCACATTGATGAAGCACGCAAAAACCGACGGTACGGTAGACGGTTGTCACCCCAACGACTTAGGGTTTTACTCCATGGCGAAAGCTTTGATCCCACTGTTAATGCACATCCTTTGATCAAAAAAGCATATGATACACAAACCCCCGGATGCAGGTTAACAACTGCATCCGGGGTAAATATATTAGGGTTTTATCGCATGTAACAAGATTACAAGATGGCAGGCCAAACAGCGAGGTGCAGTTTGGCCTGCCATCGCTCTCCCCTGTTCGTTCAGCACAACATAGTATGTGTTATTTTGATAAATATTTACAGCATAACAACAGCATGATATAATGATATGTATGGAGTGTGATTACAATGAAAATCAGCTATCTTTTTGATTTTGACGGAACATTGGTAGATTCTATGCCAACCTTCGTTTCTGCTATGCTTCGTATTCTGGATGAAAACCGCATCTCTTACGATAATGGCATCATCAAAATCATAACCCCCTTGGGCCTGAACGGAACGGCTGAATACTACATAAACCAACTGGGTGTGAAGATGTCCAAGGAACAGCTGATGTCTGTAATGAAGGAATATATGCTGGATGCCTATTTCCACACCATTCCCGCAAAGAAAAATGTTCCGGAAGTACTGAAGGCACTGAAAGCACAGGGCGCAAGTCTGAATGTGCTCACCGCCAGTCCTCACATTACACTGGATGCCTGTCTGAAGCGGCTGGGCTTATGGGCACTGTTTGACAACGTATGGTCCTGTGATGATTTTAACACCACCAAAGCAGACCCCCAAATTTATGTAATGGCAGCAAAAAGGCTGAATCGGTCTGTGGAGGAGGTTTTGTTTCTGGATGATAATCTGAACGCAGATATGACCGCAAAAGCTGCAGGTATGCAGGTCTGCGGTGTATACGACGAATCCTCCAAGGATTATGTGGATCAAATGAAAGCTGCCACCGACTTTTATATTTACGATTTTCAGGAACTTTTGGATTCGTAAATTTCAAAAAGGCTTGCCGATTGGCAAGCCTTTTTCTATTTCAACATTTGACAAGCCCAATAAATCACACCATAAACTACGCTCGCGCTCACACCATACACGATCACCGGGCCAGCGATGGGGAGCGATGGGAGTGTCGCCGGTGGCGGAGTCAAGCGACCTGAGCGAGTGGCCGCGGTCGGTGTGCAACGCAGGCGCGTCGTCGCCAAGGCGCACACCGGGCACCGCAACAGGAGAACATCTTTGCGCCGACACCTAAAATAATGCCTCTGCTTGTGTCAAGTTAGGACGCAGTGTTTTTCGTCGAAATCACAACAGATATTCTGCCACATCTTGCAATTTACATTAAGCCTTGATATAATATCTGTGCGACACAGTTTAATATTCTCGTCAATAGGCATACTTTTTGTGTAAAAATGTATGCTTTGTTGTCATTGCCTATTGGTGGGAGTGAACTGTGTCGCAGCAGAACGAAGCTGCATTTTTCGTGCGCAGCTTCGGCTGCGCACTTTTTATTGAAGGTGATACCATGAATATTGGCTTACGAACCCCTAGTCTAAAAAGATCTTTTAAAGCGAGAACGACAGGAAAACTTAAAAGAAAGCTAAAGAAAGCCACCAATCCTTTTTATGGTAAGAAAGGAATAGGGTATATCAAAAACCCAAAGCGTGCAGTCAAAAACAAAATATATCATAAAACAACCTTCGGTATTGGAGATATTTTCCGTTGGTTATCCAAATAGCCACAAAAACAGAAAGGAATTATAGGTAATGAAATTAGTGAAAAAATTGGTTTATGGATCATCGTTAGCTTTCTCGCATTGATTGCACTGGGAACAATCCCAAGCTTTGCCTGTTTTATAGCCATTATCATTGCTTTGTTGATAGCCCCCATTGAACGGTGGCAACACTTTCTTCACAAATACATAAAAGGCAAAATCAGAATCATCGCCATTGTTTTACTTGTGATTTTGATGTTTGCCACACTCCCTGCCTCTGATACACCAGTCAATGTAGACACTCCCCTCGAAACTACGCCAACCACCACAGAATTGACTACTGAATCGACTACCGAAACTACCACCACTCCTACTACTGAACCTACTACCGCACCTACTACCGAACCTACTACCGCTCCTACTACCGCTCCTACCACCACTCCTACTACTGAACCTACTACCGCACCTACTACCGAACCTACTACCGCTCCTACTACCGCTCCTACTACCGCTCCTACTACCACTCCTACTACCGCTCCTACTACCACTCCCACTACTGAACCTACTGCCACACCTACTACCGAACCTACGCATACGCATAGTTTCAGTGCAGCAACCTGTACTACACCAATGACCTGTTCCTGTGGTGCAACAGATGGAACTGCGAATGGGCACAATTGGATTTCAGCAACCTGCATCTCTGCCAAAAGCTGCTCAGTCTGTGGAATTACTGAAGGAAATGCTAACGGGCATAGCTGGAATCCTGCAACTTGCACTTCTGCCAAAAGCTGTTCAGTTTGTGGACTCACCGAAGGCTCTACTGTAGCGCATAGCTATGCCAATGGCAGTTGTTCCTCTTGTGGAATTTCAGACCCCAGTTATGTAAATGAGACACTGGTTTGGATTCCTACACATGGTGGAGAAAAATATCACAGAAAATCAAGTTGTAGCAAAATGATAGATCCTATACAAGTAACGAAATCCGAAGCTATAAGTCAAGGATTTGAACCTTGTGGCAGATGTTATTAACAAAAAGGCTTGCCAATCGGCAAGCCTTTTTCACATTAGAACAATGTGGTTATCCAATAAATCAGTCCATAAATTACCGATGCAGAAACACCATACACAATCACCGGCCCTGCAATTGTGAACATCTTCGCGCCGACGCCCAGGGTGAAGCCTTCTGCTGCTGTCAATATAGGACACACCCTTTTATAAAAATATTTACATTGAAACAGCGGGGTGGTATAATATGAAAAATATTTTCAAGCGAGGAACTCTATATGGGCAAAAGCAAACAATTATTCATAGAATATTTACTGATTATATTAGGTAGTGCTTTTTATGCCATAAGCACTGTATTGTTTATTTTTCCGCATTCTTTACTGCTTGGTGGCACAAGCGGAATTTCAGTGATTTTAAATTTCTTTTTAACCTTTTCTCCCGCGAATATCTTAATGTTTATCAATTTTTCACTGATAATTGTTGCGTTTTTAGTTCTTGGCAAAAGTATGGGGCTCAAAACCTTGGTGGGTTCCTCTTTAACAACTGTTTTTGTCGGTATTTTTGAAATGATTTTAAATTTAAAAGAACCCATAATTCAAAATCAATATATTTCGGCGGTTATAGGTGCAATCATCATTGCAATCGCCAGCGGAATTATGTTTTATGTAGGTTCAAGCTCTGGCGGCACCGATGTAATTGCCTTGATAATTCAAAAATTTTTAAAGTTCAAAATTGGCAAAGCGTTGCTTATTACCGATGTTTTAATCGTAATTGTAGGCGGTCTTTTATCTCATTGGGTGATTTTAATTTCTTCTTTTCTTGGTTTACTTGTTAAAACTTTGGGTGTAGATTTTGTGATTTCACAAATCAGCAAACTAAAGAACAAAAATGAAAGGAACCATAACAATGTATAGTTATCATATACACTCGACTTTCAGCGATGGCAAAAACACACCTGAAGAAATTGTATTGGCAGCTATAGAAAAAGGCTTTATTTCCATCGGCTTTTCTGACCACGGATATACCAATTATGATTTACGTTACTGTATGAAAGACCAAACGGGCTACATAAACGAAATAAAAACCCTCAAAGAAAAATATAAAAACCAAATACAAATATATTTAGGTGTTGAGGAAGACGCTTTTAATCCCTTAAACCGCCACGATTTTGATTATATCATCGGTTCTTGTCATTATGGTTTTCGCAACAATAATTATTATCCTATTGATTCAAATTACGATTATTTTAAAAAATGTCTTGCAGCATTTGACAATGACCATTTAGCGTTTGCCGAGTCTTATTACAGCAATTTCTGTCAATACATAAAAACGAGAAAGCCCGACATTATCGGTCATTTTGACTTGATAACAAAGTTCGATGAGATGGGCGATACCTTGTTTTTGTGCGATACAGACTATACCCAAATTTCCGAAAAATATACAAAAGAAGCACTTAAAAGCGGTTCGATTTTTGAAATTAACACAGGGGCTATTGCAAGGGGTATCAGAACAACGGTTTACCCTTTTGAAAACCTACTTCACATTTTAAATAAAGAAAATGCCCCAATTATTCTTTCTTCCGACAGTCACATAATTAATACGCTTGATTTTGGATTCGAAGAAACTAAAAAATATCTTAAAGATATTGGTTTTGATAAGATTACCGTTTTGGTTGATAACTCGTTTAAGGAATTCAATTTATAGAATAAAACATAACTTTAAAAAGGCTTGACCGGTTGGTCAAGCCTTTTGCATTAAAATAATGTG
>JAZOLX010000008.1:0-19230 GCA_045653485.1 Faecousia sp.
CAGGTTCTGACCCACGGCTGGGTCGTGGACGGCCAGGGCCGCGCCATGCACAAGAGCCTGGGCAACGGTGTGGATCCCGCAGACCTGATCAAGGACTTCGGTGCCGATATCATCCGCCTGTGGGCCGCATCCTCCGACTACCATGCGGATGTCCGCTGCTCCAAGGAGATCTTCAAGCAGATCGCACAGAACTATCTGAAGTTCCGTAACACTGCCCGTTATTGCCTGGGTAACCTGGCTGACTTTGATCCCAACAAGGATATGGTAGCCGCCGAGAACCTGGAAGAGCTGGATAAGTGGGCACTGACCAAGCTGGATGCTCTGGTCAAGGCCTGCCGCAAGTCCTATGACGGTTATGAATTCCACATGGTTTCCCATGCCATCAACGATTTCTGTGTCGTGGAACTGTCCAGCTTCTATCTGGATATCATCAAGGATCGCCTGTACTGTGAAAATGCTGCCGGCAACCGCCGCCGCTCCGCACAGACCACTCTGTTCCTGATCGTCGATGCTATGGCGAAGCTGTTTGCTCCCATCCTGGCCTTCACCTGCGACGAGATCTGGCAGGCAATGCCCCATCTGGAATCCGACGATGCACGGAATGTACTGCTGAACCAGATGCCCGAGAACTTCGAAAGCTATATGCTGGACGATGCCGCTATGGCTAAGTGGGCAACAGTCATGAAGCTGCGCCAGGATGTCAACGGTGTTCTGGAGCTGGCCCGTGCCGACAAGCGGATCGGCAAGGCTCTGGAAGCCAGAGTCAGCCTGGTATCCGATGATGAGACCCTGAAAGCTGCCTGCGAAGGTGTCAATCTGAGCGAGGTTTGCATCGTTTCCGCCTGTGATTGGGAGGCCGCTCCCGAGGGCGCACTGGTTGGCAACGGTACCAATTTCCCCGGTCTGACCATCGGTGTATCCGAGGCCCTGGGCGAAAAGTGCCCCCGCTGCTGGATGCACTCCCAGCAAGCCAATGAAGATGGCCTGTGCCCCCGCTGCGCTGCCGTCATCAGCAAGCTGGATCTGGAAATCTAATATCCAACTGTTTCAGTCCCTTCGGCGATTGCCGGAGGGACTTTTTCCGTAGAGTGGGCAGCCATATTCTACCATTGATTTTTTCACTCTACTATCTGGATTTTCCCGTTTACAGGCATCTAGTTTTCCGCTATAATGGCTACATGAGATTATGGAAAGGGGTGGCGTGATGGCTGTAAAACTACAATCCAACAGAAAAAGGCCTCTACGCTGGATGCGGCTGGACAACGCGGCCAAGATCTACCCCGCCGCCCGGAACAACAACTGGAGCAATATTTTCCGGCTATCTGCTACACTGACAGAACCAGTTGATACTGAAATTCTGTCCCGGGCATTGGATGTAACCGTTCAGCGGATTCCGTCCATTGCTTCCCGATTGCGTCGTGGTCTGTTTTGGTACTATTTAGAGCAAGTCCCTGAAGCACCCACCATTCGTTCAGAAGCCAGTTGTCCATTGCTCCCCATGCCAAAATGGGAGGCGCGAAAATGTGCCTTCCGGGTGATTGTATATGATTGCCGCATTGCTGTAGAATTCTTTCACTCCCTTACCGACGGCAACGGAGGTCTGATTTTCCTAAAAACGCTGGTTGCCGAATATCTGCAACAAAAGCACGGTGTTACGATCGGTGCAGGGCACGGTGTGCTGGATCGGCAAGAAGAGCCCCAACCGGCAGAGATGGAAGACAGCTTTTTGAAATATGCAGGCCCCGTTTCCGCCGGGCGTCGGGAATCCAACGCATACCGTCTTTCCGGCACACCGGAACCGGATTTCTTCCGGCATCTGGTATGTTTGCAGCTTCCGGTAAAGCAGCTTCTGGATGCCGCCCACAGCCACGATGTCAGCCTAACGACCTATCTTTGTGCTGCCATGATGCAAGCCATTATGAACATCCAAAAGGCGCATATCCCATGGAGACGCCTACGCAGACCGGTGAAAATTCAAGTGCCGGTAGATCTTCGACGATTGTTCCCCAGCCAATCTTTGCGCAACTTCGCACTTTACGTCAATACCGAAGTGGACCCGCGCCTTGGCAATTACAGCTTTCATGAGCTGTGCCGGCTGGTCCATCACCAAATGGGACTTTCCGTAACGCAAAAGCAGATGGGCTGTCAGATCGCAGCCAACGTAAAAAGCGAACGTTCCCTGTTGGTGCGAATGATGCCCCTGTTTTTAAAAAATATTGCCCTAAAAATCGCCTTTCTGGCCGTGGGCGAGCGAAAGATCTGTCTTTCTCTTTCCAATTTGGGTGCCGCAGACCTTCCGGAAGCCATGAAGCCTTATGTAAAGCGTATGGACTTTATCCTTGCTCCTCAATCCACCGCACCTCATAACTGCGGTGTGATCTCCGTGGGAGATACTCTGTACTTTAACTTTATCCGCAATGTCCGTGAACCGGAACTGGAAGCCAGCTTCTGCCGTGTCTTGCAGCAGCAGGGTATTTCTGTTCTGGTCGAAAGTAATGGGCGGTCTTGAGCAAACCGCCGAAAGGAGTCTTTATGTATTGTGTCAAATGCGGTGTTGCCCTTGCCGATACAGAAAAAAAGTGTCCGCTGTGTGGTACAACCGTTTATCACCCGGAGATTGCCCAAAAAGAAGCTGCGCCTCTGTACCCAAACAGGCGTATCGTGGAACCCCAAATCCATCCATGGGGTACACTGTTGATTATCACCATGCTGTTTTTGTTGCCCATCAGCATTTGCTTGGTGTGTGAATGGCAGTTCAACGGTGCCATCAACTGGTCCGGTTATGTTGTAGGGGCACTGTGTGTACTCTATGTGATCACCGTGCTCCCCTGTTGGTTCAGCCATCCAAATCCCGTTATCTTTGTCCCTTCCGGCTTTGGGGCCATCTGCCTGTACCTTCTGTACATTAACTATGCGGTAGATGGTAACTGGTTTCTTATTTTTGCGTTGCCAGTCACCGCCTATCTCTGCCTTTTGGTAACCGCGGTAGTTACCCTAATGCGATATATCCGCAAAGGCGCGCTGTATATCTACGGTGGTGTTTGTTTTGCATTGGGCGGATTTATGCTGCTTCTGGAATACCTGCTGCACATCACCTTCGGTCTTCCCGGTATCGGCACGTGGTCGCCTTACCCGTTGATCGTGTTTGTACTGATAGGAGCAACATTGATTATTCTTGCCATCTGCCCCAAATTTCGGGAATCTTTGGAACGGAAGTTTTTCCTGTAAAATATCCGGTTTCATTTTTTTAAATTCTCTAAAAAAACACTTGACTTTTTCCTATTCAGTGCTATAATATGCGTGTTCGGTTCGAGACGCCGGTATAGCTCAGTTGGTAGAGCAACTGATTTGTAATCAGTAGGTCGGGGGTTCGAGTCCGTCTACCGGCTCCAATCCGATTCGAACAGAACTTCATATGGGGGATTTCCCGAGTGGCCAAAGGGGACAGACTGTAAATCTGCTGGCTATGCCTTCGGTGGTTCGAATCCACCATCCCCCACCAGAAAAGAGACACACCTTTCGGTGTGTCTCTTTTCTGCTTGGATGTGGATTCGAACCCATTTCAATGTAACATGCCGGTGGCATGTTGCTTCGACCAGTGCAAACACTGGTCGATACAATAATTTTCTCTCGCTGTCGCGAGAGAAAATGCAAATCGAATCCACCATCCCCTATCTACCAAGCATCCAACGGCTTTTTGCTTTTATACCCTAAAATGTCGCTTGATTTTCATGAATGCAAAACATCAACATAATGGATTCGAACGACCGAAGCCACCTTGCACTGCTACATTATTACCTTGGATACAGATAATTTGAGATACCAATCTAAAACTTGACGGTTTAGAGCCGATATGCTATACTAACTACAAATAATACAGAACGGAGTTGAAAGAATGAACAACATTATCTGCTAATTATTTGGGCAATCTGCGACTTACAACGCGACGGTATCCGCCGCTAGGTTTGCTATGCCCTTTGGCAGGAATGTAGTTCTTTCAACCATGAGTGTGCAACTGCGCCCCTATTGGGGTCAGTCTGCGTTGCCCATTGGCTGCGGGAGTGTTTTCCTGCAGCCAATTTTTTATTACGGAGGGCAACTATGTCATTAATCCAAGTAACTAATCTAACCTTTGCCTACGATGGCAATTACGAAAACATTTTTGAGAATGTCAGCTTTCAGATCGATACCAACTGGCGGCTTGGTTTTACAGGACGAAACGGGAGAGGTAAGACCACCTTTCTGAATCTGCTCCTGGGAAAGTATGAGTATCAGGGTAGCATTTCTGCATCTGTGGTATTTTCCTATTTCCCCTATCGCGTAGCAGATAAGACAATCTTCACCATTGATGTGGTAGAAGAAATCTATCCTGAATATCAATACTGGCAGCTTGTACGGGAAATGAATACTCTACAATTGAACGAAGATGTTTTATATCGACCTTTCGAAACTCTTTCCAACGGAGAGCAAACCAAACTGATGCTTGCTGTGCTATTCCTAAAAGAAAATAACTTCCTTCTCATAGATGAACCCACCAATCATCTGGATATTCAAGGGCGCGAGCTAGTAATTCGGTACCTTAACAGCAAAAAAGGATATATACTTGTATCCCATGACCGAGCGTTTCTTGATGGCAGCGTAGATCACATCCTGTCCATCAACAAGGCCAGTATTGACGTCTGCCGCGGTAATTTTTCGACTTGGTATGAGAATAAACAGCGGCAGGATGCCCTTGAACAAGCCAAAAACGAAAAGTTAAAGCAAGAGATTCAGCGTTTAGAGGAAACAGCTCGAGAAAAAGCGGTCTGGTCTGACCGCGTGGAAGCTACGAAAATCGGATTCGGTCCATGCGATCGAGGTTACATTGGTCATAAAGCAGCGAAAATGATGGCTCGCTCTAAGGCCATTGAAAAACGGCAACAGGCAGCAATTGAGGAAAAGTCACAGCTACTGAAAAATATCGAACGAATTGATGCTTTAAAAATCTTACAAACACCATTCCATACCAAACGGTTAGTAACACTACGAGATGTAACGATTTGTTATGATAAAGAACCCATCTGCAAAGGGATTACTTTTGAAATCCAGCAAGGAGATCGCGTTGCGCTGCAGGGCGCAAACGGAAGTGGAAAGAGTAGTATCATTAAACTGATCTGTGGAGAGGACATACCTTATACTGGAGAGATACGGATTGGTAACGGACTATCAATTTCCTACGTATCCCAAGATACATCGGAATTGCGAGGTAAGCTAACTGACTTTGCCAGAGATAGTGGAATTAATGAAAGCCTCTTCCTTGCGTTACTGGCGAAGTTGGATGTTTCCAAAAGGCAAATGGAAAAGGATATGTCCTCTTTAAGTGCTGGTCAGAAGAAGAAAGTCCTTCTAGCTCGATCCATCTGTCAACCGACTCGCCTGCACATTTGGGATGAACCCATGAACTATATCGATGTGATCTCCAGAATGCAAATTGAGGAACTTCTTCTGCAATTTAAACCCACAATTCTTTTTGTGGAACATGATAAAGTGTTCTGCGATAAGATTGCTACAAAAGTAGTACGGCTGTGATTGGAGGAACTATGAATAAAAGAAATACTGAGATGAAGAGTGCAACTCTTTCGGATGATTTGGCTCTAGAAATACCGAATGAAACGCACCGTCAGGAATACGAGAGAATTATGGAAAGATGGGAACAGTTGGAAGATAACATCCAACCCGAATTAATGCGCAGAGGTAATACCCCCTACGAAAAATGGCTTGAATATTGTGAAGATGACCGCACAACAGGTTCGATGCTATCAACGCATGTTCCGTGTACGTTGTACTTCGCATTGAACGGACAACGAGAAATAATTGGTAGTATTGTATTAAATCATGCCGACACAAAGCGTGGTCATCTTCATGCAGGAATTGTGCCATGGTGTAGAGGAAAAGGTTATGGTACTGAAATGCTTTCTCTTGCATTAATCGAATGTCGAAATAAAGGAATCTTAAAAGTACACATTTGCCCCAATAGCAAAGAAAACACATCCGCGATCCGTACCATTTTGAATAACGGAGGATACCTATTAGAAGAATTTATTGATGACAAACGCATAATTCAACGCTATGAGATTCTTCTTGAGTAATGTTGGTTATGCAAATATCCTATTGGATTTTATTCGGAAGATAGTTATCGAAGCAGAGATAACGAATCATTTTAACCAACCTTGCCAGAAAAGAGACACACTTTTCGGTGTGTCTCTTTTCTGCTTGGATGGGGATTCGAACCAATCTAAATGCGATATGCCACTGGCATATCGCTTCGACCAGTGCAAACACTGGTCGATACAATAATTTTCTTTCGCCTTTGCGAAAGAAAATGCAAATCGAATCCCCATCCACTTCTACCAGACCCCCGACGTTTTCGTGTTACTATACCCCAAAATATCGCTCGATTTTCTGGATGTGAGAGCAACCTTGCTTTAATCAGTAGTTTATGATATGATACAGCAAAAGGCGGTGGTTTTATGAAAATCGGCATTTTTACAGACGCGCATTACTCATCCCAAGAGATCACCTGCGGTAATCGTTACAACAGCAAGTCGTTAGAGAAAATCCGGCAGGCATATAACGTTTTTCAAGCCGAAGAATGCGATTTGGTTGTTTGCTTAGGCGATTTGACAGATACCGAAACTTTGCACGAAAAAGAAATAGAAAATCTCAAAGAAATTGCAAATGTTATAAATACATGCCCGATCAAAAGTATTTGCTTAATGGGAAATCATGATGCTTTTGCTTTGACAAGTGCTGAATTTTATGAGATATTAGGCCATTCCAAGCCGGAACACATAAAAACACAAGATAAAAATCTGTTGTTTTTGGACGCCTGCTATTTCAAAAACGGAAACCACTATCTGCCCGGGGATTCAGATTGGAAAGATACATTTTATCCCCACATCAAAGATTTGAAAAAGCAGATCGACGAAGCAACGGGTGAAGTTTACATCTTTATTCACCAAAATTTAGATCCCAATATTCGGCAAGATCATAGATTATTTAATTCCGAAGAAATCAATCGCATTTTCCTGGAAAGCGGAAAGGTAAAAGCTGTTTATCAAGGGCATTACCATCCCGGAATGAGAAGTGTACACAATAATATTGCATATATTGCGTTCCCTGCTATGTGTGAAAACGAAAATGCATATTTCATTTTGAGTATTTGATTTTGGCATCTAAATGGTTCGTAATAACCAGCAAAAAGATGACTGCATACGCAGTCAGCTTTTTGCTTGGTGGGAATGGCGGTATCATATGGGCAGAATATTTTACACTTTTTTTCTTTACATGCCTATGTTATAATGGCTTAAAGCGGTCATTGTATACGAAAGTTGATCTCAATACAACTGATTAAAAAAAGAGGGATCGCAATGGAATTTAAAAAGAAAAATAGAGCCGCCTGTTTTTTGGGATTACACTTTGATTTTCACGCCTTTGAGCACGACGTTGTTGGCAGTATCGTAGATACCAGTTCTATTGAAAGAATGCTGGATGAAACACAGCCGGATATGATCCAAGTGGACACCAAGGGTCATGCCGGTATATCCTCCTATAGGACTACTTCCGGACACCACCCCAAGCAGATGAATATGGATGTCTTGAAGGTGTGGCGAGAACTTACACTGCAAAGAGGGATCAGACTATACGCCCATCACTCTGGCCTATATGACCAGTTGCAAGCCGCACTGCATCCCGATTGGGCAATCGTTTCTGCAGACGGTACTGTTAGTCAAGATTTCCTGTCGCCGTTTAGTCCATATGTAGACACTGTTCTCATCCCTCAGCTTCTGGAAATAGCGGGCGAATACGGCTGCAATGGCGCTTGGATAGATGGTGATTGTTGGGCTTCCTATACCGATTATAGTGTCCATGCACAGAATGCTTGGAAAGCAGCAAACAACTGTCCACCTCCCTATCCGGGTGATGAGAATTATCCTCAATACCGGGATTTTTGCAGACAGGGATTTCGGCAGTATGTCACCCGCTACATTGAGGCGGTGAAATCCAAATATCCCGATTTTGAGATCACATCCAACTGGATGTACTCCCATTTCCTGCCAGAGAAGCGCAGTGTCCCCATCGACTACATTTCCGGTGACTATAACTGTGATGACTCTGTACGCAGCGCCAGAGAGAACGGAAGATGCTGCGCAAACCAGAATATTACTTGGGATCTCATGGCTTGGGGACAGCACTGCATGCCAATGTCATGGCAGGGCCGAAACCGCTGCACAAAAGAAGCCGCCCAGCTATGTCAGGAAGCCGGTGTTGTATTAGGACTTGGCGGCGGATTCCAATTTTTTAATATTCTCTACGGAACAGGCGGTCTGGTACAGACGTGGGCAATCGATAGTTGGAGGCAAGTGGCGCAGTTCTGCCGCCAGAGGGAACCGTTCTGTTTCCGCGCAGAAAACATTGCGGATATCGGTATCATATATCCCAAATGCTACTCGGACAATCCAGAACAAGATGCATTGTTTACCGGAAGCGCATGGAACAGTGTGCGGGGTTGGATCTGCGCCATCGGAGATATCGGTTACAGTTGTGCCGTTATCAACGAAGCTGAACTTTCCGATCTTTCAAAATACAAGGTCATCGTGGTGCCAACTGCTGATTCCTATGAAAAGGAAACGCTGGATTGCCTGATCCGTTTTGCCAAGCAGGGCGGCACTGTGATTGCAGATGGTGGCGTACCCCTGCACGAAACTGCCAGCGGCGCTCGATTCAAAGACAAGAAAAAGCAACTGCTGTTTTTAGACGGTGGTGTCCGTCTGTCGGCGATGGAGACCGATTATTGGTCTCCAATCTGCATCACCGCAGAACCGGTGATTGCCTGTTACGAGCAAAATTACTACTATGAGCCGGAAAGACACATATCGTGTGTACGCAATTCACTGGAGCAGGGTCAAATACTTTCTTTATGCGTTGATTTTGGATCCGCTTATAAGCAGAACATTACCTATGCTCTTAAGCAGTATGTGCGATCTTTGTTCCAAGTGTGTAACTATGCGCCCCTTGTCTGTGTAGAGGGAAGCGGCTATGTGGATGTTTCCATTATGAAGAAAAGCGGAAGCATCATGGTCAATCTCTTGAACATGGCAGGCGAACACAACGCAACCGGTGTCCGCACCTTCCGTGAGATTCCCCCCATCGGCCCACTTACGGTCACGATTCGCAGCAAGAAAAAACCGACTTGTGTGATCTGGCAGCCTGACGGGATCGATCTTGCATTAAAGGAAAGCGATGAAGGTTATACCTGTACCCTTGACCGGCTGCACATCCATGGCATTTTAGAAATTCAAGGGATTGACTTGTTCTAAAACCGCTATCGTCAGCTTTTTATTGGCGGGAGATGGTGGACTTCTTTTCTAGCGAGAAGCAAAAATCCTTCATCTATATATCCATTCCATCTTTCCCAAAACTGTGATATAAAGCAAAACAAACCAATTTAAGGATGAATCTTATGAAACCTATCGAAATTGCCGCGCAATGCATCGGCATTGTTGCAATGATGTTTAATATCCTGTCTTATCAAGGTAAAAGCCAAAAATCTGTAATTATTTTACAATTATTCGGTGCCGCTCTTTTCTCGGTTAATTATTTAATGCTTGGTGCTGCCGTGGGCGGAATACTTAATATATTGGGCACCATTCGCGCAGTGGTCTTTCTTTTTAAGAAGCAACTGAAAGCTGACCGCATCCCTTGGCTGATCGCATTTTTAGCCTCATATATAGCGGTATATATTTTGAATTTCACCATGTTCGGCAAAGAAATAACATTTTATAATTTGACTGTGGAGATATTACCTGTTATCGGCATGGTGGCACTGAATATCGGTTTCCGACTTAAAAATGCCGCCGATGTTAGAAAATGCGGACTCATCAGTTCCCCCGCATGGCTTATATATAATATTACGGTAGGTTCGTGGGGTGCCATTATCTGTGAGGTACTCACCTTAGGTTCCATCTTTATAGGAATTTTCCGCCACGATAAGAAAGCCTAAATTAACACTACAGTAAATCCTTTACGCTTTTGCAGTTGCCTATGACAGGCAGTCTGCTGCTGAGAAAAAGCTGAATTTGTCAAATCAATTTGTCCGATGTTCCATGCTGGTAAAATCAAAATTCTCTGCGTTGAAGATCATTCGCATATATAGGAAATTAAGGACAATCAAGGGAAATATGCTATGGATAAGAAAACGGTCATTATAACGATACTAATTTTTCTTGCAGTTTGTCTTGCTGCTTGTAACGGCTCTTCCATGCAAACCGAAATCGCAGATACCTCGTACACAACCTCTGCGCAAACCAAGCCTTCTTCTGTACCATCGCTCCCTCCAGACTCCACTGTTGGTGAAGAAACATACACTGAGACACCACTACCGTCAGAGACTACGCCTGCGCACTCTGCGCTGTATATGGATAATCTGGATGTTGAGGAAGTGATCCGATACTTTAACGAAGTTTGTCTGGACGCAGAGATCGTAAACAGCGGCAATGCCAATCTCCTGCAAAAATGGACGGAGCCCATATATTATATCCTCAACGGCGACCCTACCGCGCAGGACATGGACGTGCTAAATAACTTTACCGCTTGGCTGAATACTGTAGAGGGGTTTCCCGGTATTTATGAAACACAGGATGCTCAGAACGCGAACCTTCGGATCCACTTCTGTACCCAGCAGGACATGCTCACTCTAATGGGGGAAAACTTTACAGGCATGGACGGTGCGGTAACCTTTTGGTATCGGGAAAATATGATATATGATGCAATTATCTGTTACCGCACAGACTTGGATCAATTCCTTCGTAATTCGGTGATTCTGGAGGAAATCTATAACGGGCTTGGCCCCATCCAAGATACGCTTCTTCGGTCAGACAGCATTATCTATAATGGGTATTCCGAACCGCAGCAATTGACCGAGATCGACGAATTGATTCTGAAACTTTTATACCATCCGCAGATGCAATGCGGCATGAACGCCCACAAATGCGAAACCGTGATCCGGCAACTTTACTACTAATTTGTCCATTGACTCGCATCACTGGTTATTATATACTCAAAGAAAATTGAAAAAGGATGATGCCATATGAAAAACATATTGCTGATCGGCGATTCCATCCGCATAGGTTATGACAAGGCCGTTAAAAGAAGTCTGGACGGAATTTCAAATGTATATTTTCCGGAGGAAAACTGCCGCTTCGCATCCTATGTATTGCGCAATACCATTGAATATAAGAATTTGGTTGCAGATAAACAGGTGGACGTAGTGCACTGGAATGCAGGACTTTGGGACTGTCTGCGGATCCTTGGAGAAGATCCCCATACGCCCATTGATATTTACGCATACTACATTGAACGGATCTGCCAACGGCTTCAAAAGCTTTTCCCCGGCGCCAAGTTCATCTTCGCGACCTCCACCAGTGTGCAATCTGAAAAAATGTCCGATGATTTCAAGCGCTACAATGAAGAGATCGAAGCATACAATCAAGCTGCGGTTTCGGTCGTTCAAAAATACGGTTTTGAAGTCAACGATCTGTATGCTCTCTCCACCAGCTTGCCCGAAGATGCCCACTCTGATCCGGTGCATTATTACACACCCATGGGTACTGAGGCTTTTACCAATCAAGTGTTGGAAATGCTAGCACGTGCCATTGACTATCCCGAACCGATTTGCTACCGGGAAGAAATGTATACCGATGCACCTGTTGGTATCTAAACTTTTATAACAAAAAAGCACTTGCTGCGGCAAGTGCTTTTTTGCGTTAACTACCTTTTTACAAATCTTTTGATTCTGCGCAGAACCGCGCAGAATCCGACTCAGTGACGGGGTGGCTGCTATACCGGGCCTGCTCATAGAGCTCTGCCAATTCTTCCGGCATATTCTCTCTGGCTGTCGTATTTGCTGTCCATTGGGGATGCCTGCGCAGCAATTTTCGGTAATGGAACCGGATATTTTCACCGGGATTGGTAGGCGCCTGCTCCTTTTTCCAAACAGGTGACCGCCGTTTTTTTATGATCCGTTCCCCTTCAGATTCCATGCGCGTATCCTTTATTTCATCTTCATAATCTTCAGAAACTGCTGACACATACCGTTCCAACATTGACCAGACGTTTCTCATTATTTTTCTCAACTTTCTGGTCAGCTTAACAATCAGCAGCACCAGAAATCCAGTAACCACCAATACTCCGAGAATAAAGAATATCGCGTTCATTATCGGTGTCAGCGGGCTGATTTCATTTTCAACAGCCGGACCCATCTGCTCCATCGTTTCTGTGTTTGGAACGATAGAAGGGGTCTGCTGCTCAGAGGGCTTTGCCCACAGCAATGACAGCAGCATCCCGCCAAGCCAGACAATCAGGTTCTTGATCCAGTTATAGATGTATGGAACGAACGACAACACACAAGCAAATGCGACCAATACAAAAGTCATCACGGTGTTTTTTCGCCGCATTCCTTCTGGAACTTGCCTTGTTTTGGTAGAAGCGTTATTGATGCTGCCACGGTTCATGGCGAACGGTAGCAGGAATAATAATGCAACAAATGCTGCATGAAGGCCAGGTGCTTGCGCTGTCAGTAGTGGCTGTGATTTTGCACGATCCATCGAAATGGCAAACTGAGCGGCCAAGTGTATTGCAACGCAAATCAACCGAAGAATCTCAGACAGTTCCCAATTGGACGGCCAGCTAAAGATGGTAAGGCTCCATAGAAACAGTGCCAAATACAACGCATCAACTATCAGAATCGGGTACCATGCAAATTGATCTGCAAACAGAACTGACAATGTAACAGAAGCCACCGATACCAGAATTCCGTACAATAGTCTCGCCTTTGCAGGAACGCACGCACCTAAGACACAGAAAACACCATAGGCAACCGGATATACCCATGCCCAAGAAATCAATTCCGACCACAGGAACGCAAACAGCAGCACGGCAACGGGTGCACTTCCCAATGCCAACGAGGCAATCAACTGAAATTTACGAAAGCGTTCTCTCATCCGCGCCCTCCTTCCAGTAAGTGAAAGGAAACTTGATTTCCGGACTGCCGCAATTTACCAAGGCCCCGCTGGATGCTTTCACTGTCATAAGAGGACAGCACCAGAATATCCATACCACTATATGCCGCCAGTTTTTCAAGAAGCGCAGGGAATTTTTCCGCACATTTGATTTCGGCCTTGGCAAAAGCTACCAGCAGTTCCTCTTCCGTCATGGCGCCCGGCGCAGGCAGCAAGATCATGCTCTCATCACACCCCATTTGCGGCATATTGGATGCAAAGCCTGCACTCAAACCGGCCCGCAGGGCGTAAAGACACATGCTGGCAGCCAAACGGATCCCTTGTTCCGTAACTGCGGCGTCAGACTCAGAAATATATGGTTTTAATTGCAGATCCTCTGGCTGTACATTTAATACGACTAACAGCTTTGCACGGGTTGTTTGTTCATGAACACGCACTTGTATTTCCCCGGTTCTGGCCGTAGCAGGCCAGTGAATATCCCTAACGGGGTCGCCAGGTTGATAGGCACGAATGCCGCGAACAAGAAAGGGGTCATCCAGAAGCTGATGGCGGCGAATCATGTCGCCCAACATAAATGACATCGGCAGCGGCAATGCTTCCGGCTCCAGAATTTTCGGATAAACCAGTACAAATGCCGTCAGATCCTGCGTTCTGGCAAAACGGCGAATTCCAAAGATATCTCCCGCAGTAAGTGCGGCATTTCCCAAGTCGTAAGCACCACGGTGCAGGAATTTCACTTTGTGGCGCCGGAGGATCTGCTGATATGGCATCAATGTAAAATAGCTGCAATAATACATCTCGCCGCTGACATGGAAATTATCCTGTCTTCCTAACTGCAAATGGGGTGAGATACGGCTTTCCAGCCGAAGCAGCGGAATAATAAAGGGTCGGTCATTTCGAATAATTTCGATAATCTCTCCCGATTCCCCTTCAAATGCTGCTGTACAGGAAAATTTTCGTGAGCAGCTAAGATGGTTAAATCCCTTGCGTATCGTAAATCCCCAGACTGCAGCCAGAAGTACCAGCGCCAACAGAAAATTAAAAACACTCATACTCTCTCTTCCGTGGGTGCGCTCAGCTGTTCCAGAATACTCCGGAGGAATCCGGCACTGTCATTTTGGTAGCTGACACCGCGCATGATGATTCTGTGAGCAAGGATAGGAACAGCAAGTTCCTTTACATCATCCGGTATTACAAAATCTCGGCCACGAATCGCTGCCAGCGTCTGACAGCTGCGCATCAAGGCCAGCAACGCCCGGGGCGAGGGGCCTAATCGAACCTTTTCGGGTTCTCTGGCGCTCTCACACAGGCTTGCCATGTAGCGCATGATGTCCGCATCCACACGGCACTGGGTGCAAAGGCCCATTGCCTCTTGCAGTTCCGCTGCATCCGTAACACTTTCCACAGCTTCCAGCGGTTGCTGGCGGATGAAGCGCTGCAACAGCATCACTGCCTCTTCTTTATCCGGATAACCCAAGGACAGTCGCAGCAGGAATCTGTCCAACTGCGCTTCCGGTAGAGGGAACGTTCCCTGTGTTTCCACCGGGTTCTGTGTAGCAATGACAAAAAACGGCTTGGACAGAGGATACACAATGCCGCCTTCCGTGATCTGACGTTCTTCCATGCACTCCAGAAGTGCTGATTGGGTTCTGGGTGTGGCGCGGTTGATTTCGTCTGCCAGCAGAACATTGGTAAACGCCGGACCACGCAAAAATGTAAATGTACCAGACTTCTGATCATAAACACGCATACCGGTAATGTCCGCAGGCAAAAGATCCGGTGTAAACTGCACACGGGAAAAATCACAACGAAGGGATTTTGCCAATGTCTTAGCCAAAGTAGTCTTGCCTGTTCCGGGCACATCTTCCAAAAGCACATGGCCACCAGAGAGCAACGCAACGATCACAAGCTCAATCTGGGATTCCTTTCCCACGATCACTTTCCCAATATTTTCCCGCAAGCGATCCGCCAAAGCGGATATATCCGTATATACCATAAATATCTATCCTCTCACATTTTGTATCGTGTATAAAACCACTAACGGACGATCAATCCCAAGGGGACCGGGCGCTCTGCCTCACTGTTATCCGGCCTATTTCTGTCTGAAATCAACATGCAGCGACGGTTGTTCAATAGGATCTGAGCCGAGCCACCGCCATCTAAGTTTACTGCGTTGACCATTCCCAATTCACTGCATATATTTGCCATTTCTGCAAGGGTAGCACCACAGCTATCCTCTCCAGGATCATAACTGAGTTTGCCTGCGCCCTCTGCCCACAATATCATAGGCTTTCCTTCCGTGTCCGAACCCAACGCAATCCGGGCAGCACGTGCCTTTTGAAAATCCAGCGGATATAGGCTGGGTGGAAACGGCACAGGCTCTAAGGCCCGGATGTTATAGAAGCGGGAGATAAAACCTTCTGTTTTCTTTCCGCTTCGCACAATGCTGTTGCCTACCTGAATGCCGAATTGGATATCTTCCATTCCCAGATAGGTTACAACATCACCGGGCTTTACGTCACAAGGCTCTTCCGGGCACAGCACGAAACCGGAGGTTGGGATCGGCACACGCGCTCCATAGTGTACTGCCGCCACACGTCTGCCGATGATTACCAACTTCTTCCCTTTTCTGTACGGAGTTTTACTCCTGTTTGGTCTGGAATAGAATACAGCATTCCGCCCCGCTTCATAGCAGACATCTCCGATTTTGATTTTCAAATCTTCCAGTCTTGGCTGTTCGACAGAAACGGTTCCGTCTTTCTTAACCAGAAGTGCTTCCCTTTCAAATAACGGCGGGTTTAATACTTCACCATCTTTGATGCAAAGGCCCAGAGGGGTACCAATATGATCATACAACGTAGAGCAATCAAATCGGTCCATGATAAAGAAAGAAGCATTTACCTTCATAGCAGCATTTGCCTCTGTCTGAGAAAGATATCCCGCAGTATTACCCACCGGGATAAAGGTGGTAACCGGGAGCTTACCGCTGATGATCTGTAAGCAGTCTCTGCTGACCAGCGCATCCCAAAACGCCCTAACTTGAGAGTCCGTAAAAACGGGCTTTTTTCCGACGATCCGAACATGCTTTTCCATCGCCGCAGCAGCAGCAGTCAATCTGTCCGCAACAGCACCGTATTTTTTAGTCATGAAAGAGAACGGAACGACCATATCATCCGGAACACGAAACATAACCATATTGCCAAAGACCCATGGCTGTGCCGGTACAAGAAATGTCCTGTAAATGTGGGCAAAACAATCCATGGCTCCGTCCGCATATTCCATCGGCAGAAAGTCCAGATCGGACCATTTCTCCAGATGCACAAGCTGTACTCTCTGCATCTCCCCATTGGGATAATGAAAGATTTTAACTTGGGAATCCATTACCGCTCACCTGCCGGACCGTACTTAGAGACCAATGCTGCCTCGGCTTCCGCCTTTGTGATCTGTCCGTTATTGTACTGGGACATAACCTGCACATCTTTGGACCGGAGCTTATATAATGCCATCAGCATCACCAAAGCTACCGCATATCCGGCAGCAGGCAGCAAGCAGAACAGACCCCACACACCGTCAGCGACACCGGCTGGCTGCACTGCATTCTCTCCCTCCACAAAACCAACCGCCGCCAAGCTAAATAGTACCACTGTACCGATCAATCCATTTTTCAGTTTTGCCGCGAAGCACTGTAAGCTGAACGTGATGCCGGCGGCACGGGTCCCGGTTTTATAAGTACCGTATTCCACCGTGTCTGCCACCAACATATAAATGACAACCGACCAAAAACCCAGACCGGCACATTTCAGCATGGTCATCAGAATCGCAAGTACCAGACTGTCATAGCCCACAAAGTAAGCTACGATATTCATAACCACCGTAAAGGCCATGCCCGCACACAGAACGTAAAACTTATCCCACCTCTTGGACAGTACGGGAACCAATGCGGAAACCACGATTACAGAAACCGCAGCTCCACCAGCTACCAGCGTTGCCATATTTTCCTGCTCCAGGCAGATTCTTCCCATGTAAATGGCCATTTTTTGTTCCAAACTGGCAAGTCCCAGTAAAAGCAGAGCAATCAGCGCCACGATCAGATATTTGTTGTGCTTCAAATATCTGAGCATCTCCCGAAAGCTTGGATTTTCAGACTCCGCTGCCGTTTCACTGCGTCGCTCCTTTACAGCAAACAGAAGAGGAATCATCAGCACCAGAGATACCGCCACAAATACCACACAGGCCACAAACCAACCCAATACCGGCCGCAGCAGAGGTACCAGCAATGTGGCAATCACACCACCTACCATGGACCATAACTTACCGCCTGCAATAATCGCGGCACGTTCCTCCACATTGGTTGTCATGACAGTGGTCACCGCAAATGCAGGCGTATCCAGAATCGTATAGCTGATATCAAACAGGATGTATGTCACTAAAAACCAGACGATTTTCACCGGCTGCGCAAGACTCTCCGGAATTGCAAACATAGCCACAGTGGTGATGCCGATAGCTGTACAGCCAACACGGACCCATGGAATAAACTTCTGACCATTTCGAAATGTATATCTATCTACGATATATCCAAACAGCACATCGTTAACAGCGTCCCACAGTTTCGGCACCAACAATATCACAGCGGCTGCGGCAGCTGCAATACCAATGTCCGTCAAGAATGTTTCTACATATCCTGCGTATCCCCACAGAATGTTTTGACCTAAAAAGAACAGCCAATACGCCACTCTTTCCTTCTTTGCAGTTTGATATCCAAGGGTTTTCTGTTTCTCCATATTGGTCTCCACCTTACGACAATTTTCTGCTTGCTGATATTTTTTCATTGTATCACAACAATGTATTCATTCGCAACAAAAGATATGGACATACATTATTTTTTTGCTATAATAAACTTATAGAGAAAGAGATTGGGAGGGATTCCTTTGAAAATTCAAAAACAGAAGGATTTTCTAATCACCATAGCCTATTGGGCAGTAATTGCGGTGGCTGTCTATTTGGCATGTACGTATCTACTACCCATAACCGTGCCGCTTATCATTGGCATTCTGATTGCGTCTTTTGTTGTATGGATCTCTAAAAAGCTTCGTTGCAATCATCGATTGCTGCGGATCGCTCTGGCGCTTGTTATTTATGGTGTTATTGGAACTTTGATCGGACTATTGGCCGCAAAAGGTATTGCCGCTGTATCTGCCGCCATTCAGCTTCTCCCAAACACATACGAGAACAAAATCCTTCCCTTTGCCAATCTATGTTACGAGTGGTTTCTAGGTTGGATCCAGATGCTGGACCCCTCTCTGGTCAGCACACTGGAAACCCTGCTGAAAAACCTTCTTTCCGCTTTGACAGGTTTGGTTTCCACCCTTTCTTCTTTTGCGGTCAATCTGGTATCCCGTATTGCCACCGGTATTCCTTCTTTGATCCTAAGTATTCTGGCAATGATCTTCTCCACCGTCTTTGTGGTCAGTGACTATGAGCGGATTACTGAGTTTGCCGGCAAGCACATCCCCCAAGTGGTGAAAAAGATTTTGAAAGATGTTAAAGTCTACTTAACGGACACTCTGTTCGTCGTCATTCGCTCCTATGCGCTGATCATGCTGCTGACCTTTACGGAGCTGAGCATCCTGTTTTCTGTCTTTGGCATCAATAACGCATTCTTGAAAGCCGGAATCATTGCCGTGCTGGATATTCTTCCTATTCTGGGCACCGGCGGTATTATGATCCCCTGGGCAGTAATATCTTTTGCGCTGGGCAGTACATCCATGGGTATCAAGCTGCTTGTGATCTATGCCATCGTTACCGTTATCCGCAATTATGTGGAGCCGAAGATCGTCGGCGCTCAGTTGGGCCTGCACCCCATCATCACACTGGTTGCCATGTTTGTGGGTCTGCGTTTGTTCGGCTTCTGGGGATTGTTTGGCCTACCCGTGGGCATTTCCTTCCTCTGGAAGCGTTCTCAGGAACAAAAAATTGAAAATGTCAATATGAATCATGCATAGCAGTTTCGTATGCAACGACCCCCTCCGTTACTGAACTGCCCCAGTTTGTACGGACAGTACAAAAAGCCCCCTATGTAGGAATATTTAGTTTTAAGCGGAGTGGCGCAGCGTCAGCGGTGCCACTCCAGTTTTATTCTGGATACGCTCATGGTTGTAGAAGTGAATGTATC
>JAZOLX010000009.1:0-51496 GCA_045653485.1 Faecousia sp.
ATCTGTCATGAGCATAGAGTCTTCCTTTCTGTGTTGTAGGGGTACATTCATTGTAAAGGATTTTTGTCTCTATGCTCAACTTTTATTTATGATAATGGGGTCAGGCTCATTAAGCCTGACCCCAACATTTATTATAGAACCCAAAAAAAGACCATCCTTTTTGGATGGTCTTTTTTATGGAGCGGGTGACGAGGCTCGTTACTTCGGTGTCAGAAGACACCTCATAAGGAGGCACCGGGGCCCTACCCGGTGCCCAACAGTCCACCGGACTGTTGGATAAAAATATTCGAGCCTGTCACAATAGATAAAAAAGACCATCCTAAAAGGATGGTCTTTTTTATGGAGCGGGTGACGAGGCTCGAACTCGCTACCTCCACCTTGGCAAGGTGGCGCTCTACCGGATGAGCTACACCCGCATGGGACATGAAGAATTATAGCAGATAATTTTGAATTGTCAATACTTTTTTTCTTAATCTGACATAAAAATTATGGATAATCTGTTTGCTCTTGATGCGGACCTGCATTTTGCAAGAATCTGCGTGGCCAACATTGACAATCATCCTTTCAGCAATTATACTAATATAAAATGTCAAAATTTATTCAATTTCACGGAGGAACCGATCCGATGGTAAAAAAGTGGAGAGTAAAAATTCCGAATCTCTCTGGAGATAAGACCCGTCGTGTATATCTGTATTTGCCGGAATCTTATAACCGGGAGCCGGAACGCAGATATCCCGTTATGTATATGTTTGACGGACATAATGTTTTTTTTGACAGCGATGCAACCTATGGAAAGTCATGGGGTATGAGCAAATATATGCGGCGCACCAAAAAGCAGATGATTATTGTAGCGGTGGAGTGTAATCACGAGGGTAACAGCCGCCTGCAGGAGTATTCTCCGGTGGATTTTGAGAATAATTATTTGGGCGCGATCAAAGGAAAAGGCAAGGTGTATATGCAGTGGCTGGTAAATACCTTGAAACCCTACATTGATAGTCATTACCGCACCTTGTCGGACAGAGCAAACACTCTGATCGGTGGATCCTCCATGGGTGGCTTGATGTCATTATATGCGGTGTGTGCATATAACGATGTATTCCAAAGGGGTGCTTGTCTTTCGCCCAGCATTTGGGTCGATTACGAAAAGGTAATGGAATTGATCGAAAAAGCAAACGTTCTTCCCGATACCTGTATCTATATGGATTATGGCAGTAAGGAAATGTCCAACCACTTGGCGAATATGGATGCCCTGTCAGCGGCTGCAAATGTGCTGCTGAAAAAGCAGGTAAATTTAACATTGCGGATCGTACCGGGTGGTGAACATTGTGAGGCCTCATGGGAACGTCAGATCCCTGTTTTTATGGATTGTCTGGGTGTATAAGAGAGGAAAAGAATCATGAATATTGAATACCATGAGCATTACAGTGGCTGGCTGAACCGCACCATGAAATTCAAGGTTTACGGGCATGGAGGCAAGCCGGTACTGTTTATTCCTTGCCAAAGCGGCAGCTTTGTGGATTTTGAGAATTTTCACATGATCGACCATTGGGCAAGATTCATTGAGGAAGGAAAATGTACCGTATTTTCCATCGATACCATTGACGATGAAGCTTGGGCAGCGAAAGGCGCAGACAATCGGTGGCGCATTGAAAACCACGAACGCTGGTACCATTACGTAGTTGATGAGATAGTGCCTACCATCCATTATTTCACCGGGCGCCATGATATTCTGCCGTTTGGCTGCTCTATGGGCGCTATGCATGCGGTGAATCTGTTCTGCCGTCGGCCCGATCTGTTTGACGGTGTCTTTGCGATCTCCGGTCTGTATGACTCTTTGGAGTTCTTTGGAGATTACATGGATGATCTGGTTTATAATAATTGCCCTGTTAACTACATCGGAAACATGCCTGATGATCACTACTATATTGATCTATATAACCGGAAACATATCTTGATCGTGGTGGGCCAGGGTGCTTGGGAAGAGCCGTTGCTGGAAAGTACCCGTCGGTTGGATACGGTCTTTGCCCAAAAGGGTATCCATGCACAGATGGAATACTGGGGTTATGATGTAGACCATGATTGGCCATGGTGGTTTAGAATGGTGGAACATTATGTTCCCCAACTGTTAGGATGAGAAAGAGAATGGAAATGAAGAATTTTGTATTTTTGTCCCCCAATTTCCCGGAAACCTATTGGATGTTCTGCCGGGAATTAAAAAATAACGGTATGCGTGTACTGGGCATCGGTGATTGCTCCTATGACCAGTTGAATCAAGGTCTGCGAGACAGCCTGCACGAGTATTTCAAGGTCTCTGATCTTGCAAATTACGATGAGGTATTCCGTGCTGTTGCATTCTTTACATACAAATACGGCAAGATCGATTGGCTGGAATCCAACAATGAGTTCTGGCTGGAACGGGATGCAAGGCTTCGTACCGAGTTCCATATTACCACAGGTTTCATGGAAGAAGATATGGAAAAGGTCAAGCGCAAGTCCGCGATGAAGGAATTCTATGCCAAGGCAGGCATCCCCACCGCCCGGTATCATCTGGTAAACGGTTATGAGGAAGCTGCGGCCTTTGCCAACATGGTTGGCTATCCTGTGGTAGTCAAGCCGGATAACGGCGTAGGTGCCAGCAGCACCTACCGGCTGCACAGCGATGAAGAACTGCAGTTCTTTATGAGCACCAAGGATCCTTCGGTGCAGTTTTTGATGGAAGAGATGGTCAAGGGCTATGTGACCACCTATGATGCCATCATCGGTGCCAATGGCCAGCCGCTCTTTGAGTCCGGTAACGTGACGGTGGATTCTCTGATGGATGTGGTCAACGACAACAAGGAATCTCTGTATTACCTGCACAAGGAAATTCCGGAGGATGTACGCAGCGCAGGATTGCGCACAGTGGCTGCCTTTGGTGTCAAGAGCCGCTTTGTCCATCTGGAATTTTTCCGCCTGACGGAGGACCAGAAGGGCCTGGGCAAGGCCGGTGATATCATTGGTCTGGAGGTCAATATGCGCCCCGCCGGCGGCTATACCCCCGATATGTATAACTACGCCTATGAGACCGATGTGTATAAGATCTGGGCTGATATGATCTGCTTTGACTACAGCACCAAGCCTCTGGGCAACCGCCATTACTGCGTGTTCATGGGCCGCCGGGACGGTGTACAGTATGCCATGGATCACGATGCGGTTATGGCCAAATACGGCGACCGCATGAAAATGCAGGGCCGTATTCCGGATGCGCTTTCCGGTGCTATGGGAAATATCATGTATGTGGTCAACTTGGATACCGAGGAAGAACGGGACGAATTCTACCGGGATCTGCTGGCAAAATAATGGTGCATATGAACGGCGAGGATCAAGCCTAAAAGACATTCTGAAAGATTGTGAGGGAGAATCATGACAGATATAAAAGAACTGGTAAAAGGTATCCCAAACTGTCCCTGCGGTAAAGAACATACCTGCCCTACAGAGGCTGTGGAGATCGGCAGTGGTGTTCTACCGAAAATTGTAGACCTTTGCATCAATTATGATAGAATTCTGCTGGTTGCTGACCAGAATACATACCGGGTTTGCGGTGAAGAAGTTGAGAAGCTTCTGGGAGTGAAGGTAGAAAGCAAGGTGCTTTACCAGACCGGGAATAAGCCGTTGATTCCCAACGAAGATGCGTTGGCAATGCTGGAAGCTGCTGTAACGGGCAATACCCAGTTAATCGTGGGTGTTGGCTCCGGTGTCATTAACGATCTGTGTAAGCAGGTCAGCTTTGCCAAAAATCTGCCATATTACATAGTCGCGACAGCACCTTCCATGGATGGCTATGCCAGTGTTGGTGCGGCGCTGATCCTAAAGGGTATGAAGGTGACATTGACGGCCCACCCGCCTAAGGCTATAGTTGCTGATACCAAAGTTTTGAAATCAGCACCACTGGATATGATCCAAGCTGGCGTCGGTGATATTTTGGGCAAGCACTCCTGTCTGAATGACTGGAAACTCAGCGCCTTAGTCAGAGGAGAGTACTTCTGCCAGAAGGTCTATGACTTGATCTATGAAGCAGTGGAAACGGTGGACGCACTGGCGGAAGCTGCAGTAAACCGTGATGAAGCTGCTTTGGGTATATTGATGGAAGCGCTGGTTGCAGTGGGATTTGATATGTGTTTTGTGGGAAATTCCCGCCCTGCTTCCGGTAGCGAACATCATTTATCCCATTATTTTGAGATCACTGGTATTTTGGATGATACACCGTATTTCTCCCACGGTATCGATGTGATTTACTCTGCTGTTGTCACGGCTGAAATTCGTGAAAAGGTCCTGTCCACGGAGAAGCCGAAGGTATTTACCCATGATGCAGCTATTTGGGAAGCTGAGATCAGAAGAATCTACTCTTCCTCTGCCGATGAAGTCATAAAACTGCAGAACAAAATGGGCTGGTATAATGTGGATGGTTATCAGAACATCTGTGACAAGTGGACAGAAATTAAGGAAGTTTTGGCAAGCGCACCTACAAAAGCGGAAATGCTGGAAATGGTGGGTCGCATCGGCCTTGACTACAATGAATTTATTAACCTCTACGGCCAGAAGAAGATCGACGATGCGGTTCTGTACGCAAAGGATCTGAAAGACCGCTACAGTGTGCTATGGTTAGCATATATGTACTGCTAAGGAGAAAGAAGATGGACGTAAAGAAAATCAAACTGATTGCGTTTGATTTAGACGGCACCATAACCCAACATAAAACAATGATTAAACCGGAGCACCGGGCTGTTCTGGAACAATTGGGGAAAAAGTACCGTTTGGTTATGGTGGGTGCCGGTATGTGCCGGCGTGTATATGAACAGTTGGGCCGATTTCCGATCGATATTTACGGGTGTTACGGTTTACAGATGGCGCTGTACCGCCCGGAAATTGATGATATAGAGCTCGTACGCAATGATTGTTTTCCTGTTGACCGGGATAGCGTTGAAAAGCGGGTGACCATGCTACGGGAAAAGTATGGCTTTACGGAGTTTGCAGGCGAGAATGTGGAGTATCATGCATCCGGCGCGGTGACATTCCCAATACTTGGCACCAAGGCGACCCTGGAAGAAAAACTGGCCTTTGACCCGGATCGCAGTAAACGCCGGGCGATCTTAGAAGACGTGAAGCAGGTATTCAGCGACTACAACGTGTGTATTGGCGGAACATCCTCTTTTGATATGGCTCCTGTTCCGTATAACAAAGCATATGCATTAGACACTTACTGTTCGGAACGTGGCATTGCCCATGATGAGGTAGCCTATGTGGGTGATGACTATGGCCCTGGCGGAAATGATGAGCCAATCTACCAGTCGGATTACCAATACGTCAAGATCGACAACTATCTCGATTTTCCAAAATTGATGGAACAGTTTCTTTGAAAGCCTAACTGTCACGAATAAGAAAAAAACAACAAGAGCCTTACGGAATCATCCGTAAGGCTCATTTTTTGACTACCCCGATTCCCTTGAAACGGCTAGTAAGATGCTTTTATAATGTGGAAACAATCACATGAAGGGACGAAAAATATGCGAAAGGCAATACTGGCAGCTATCAGTGTAGGGATGAGCGGAATATTGTTGATAATGTTTTTATTATCCGTCGCTTGGCAATGGGGACATGTGCATGCGCAGGAATTACCTGCACAGAGTCTGACCTTTCCCTGTAGCATTGCAGGTTCTGATATGCGGGCGCTGCAGCTTGTACGGTATGAGGGCCCCTTTTGGGAGGATGATTCGGAAACAGAGGTAGTGGATATAGCCGCACTGCTGATAGAAAACACCGGTGGTTATTTGGCAGAAGGTGCGGTGGTGCTGGAATGGGAAGATGCACGGATGGTTTTTGAACTTTATGATATTCCTCCGAATGAAAAGGTATTGGTATTGGAAAAAGACCGTCAGCGGTTTCGAAAGGGCGTGCCGCTGACCTGCTATGGATGGGAATCAGAGGCATATCCGGAGAATACCGATTTTGTGACGGTGGAGGATGCAGGTGGAATGTATATGGCAGTAACAAACGATACAAATGATAAACTGCCTGTGGTTCAGATCTGCTACAAAAGCTATGATTCGGGCAGCGGTATGCTTATCGGTGGTATTTCCTACCGTGTTGCAGTACGCGATCTGCTGCCGGGGGAACGGCGACGTATTTCTCCTTACCACTATGCCAGCGGAAGCAGCAAAGTGGTACAGGTCATTACGTGGGTGGAGGAGTGACAGTAAAAAGCGAGTGCAAAAATCTGCACTCGCTTTTCGATTAGAACGTAACTTCTTTTCCGATGGGGCAATCGTATCCCAACGCAGTGGACTCTTGGAATTCTTCCTTTGCTTTTACCAGAATATCCGGTTGTTCCATCAAATCGGCAGCGGTGGCGGCCAGGACCTTGGCTGCCAACAGCAGACCCTTATGGGCGATGGAACTTCTGCCGGTGGCTACATTCTGCCAGGAGTGACCGGGAGAGCCGGAAACCCAAGTGACGGTTGTAAATTGGGCAGTAGGTGCCAGCCAACTTACATCACCCACATCTGTAGAACCGGGACTCATCAGGGAAGAGGGAACATAGGGCATTACAAAATTGTTTAGAGGCAGCTTGCCGCCATCGGTCAGCTTGGAGATCTGTGCCTTGACTTTCTTGTCGATGCGGCATCCGTCGCCGGGTACTACAGGATCACCACAGGTGGCTTTCATGGCAGCGGCAAAGGCTTCTTCTTCAGCGGTGTAGACGGGCAGGGGAGCCTGCTTCAGATTCTCATAAATCAGCTCTTCCAGTACCGTGTTGGAAACGGTATCAGAGGTACCGTCGATCTGGCGGCTGGTGAAGGTGGTTTCGGTCATCAATGCGGCACCTTCCGCAATTTTATTGACGCGAGCCAGCAGCGCTTTGGCACTGCGGACATTATCGCCACGGACCATGTACAATACCTTTGCGGTAGGCTGTACTACGTTGGGAGACACACCGCCTGCGTCCAGGAAGGAATAGTGCAGGCAGCATTCCTTGCTCATGTGTTCCCGCAGGAACTGCACGCCGATGTTCATCAATTCTGCGGCATCCAGAGCGCTGCGGCCGTGCTCGGGATCACCGGCGGCGTGGGAAGCGGTACCGGTAAAGGTGTATTCAACCTGTAAGCTGGCGGCGTTGGTGCCGGTGGTTACTTCGTTGGTATCGGCGGGATGCCAGGAAAGGGCAGCATCTAAGTCGCGGAACATGCCATCACGGGCCATGAAGGTCTTACCGGCGCAGCCTTCCTCACCGGGACAACCGTAGAATACAATGGTTCCTTGCAGATTGCCAGCCTTGATCTGCTCCTTGATGGCAATGGCAGCACCCAGAGAGGCTGCACCCAACAGATTGTGACCACAACCATGACCGTTGCCGCCGGGGATAAATGCTTCCTTGGAGGTTGAGCAGGGAACTTGAGACAGACCGGACAATGCATCATATTCGCCCAGAATGCCGATCACAGGCTTGCCGCTTCCGTAACGGCCTAAAAATGCAGTGGGAATGCCGCAGAGTTTTTCTTCCACTTCAAAACATTCTGCTTTCAAAAGCTGAATGTAGCTTTCAGCGGAGCGGTATTCCTCCATGGAAAGCTCTGCAAATTCCCATATCTGGTCACTTAAGTTAGTGAGTTCATTGGCTTTGTTTTCTACTACGTTGTAGATCAACTGCTTATCCATAATGTATCCTCCAATTTATTCTGAGATGGGTAGCGTGGCACCACCATAGGGCATGGCAATGATGGTGGCATCGGGGCCATACTTTGCAAAAGCGGCATCCAATGCGGCTTGGGCGCTGAGACGCGGATTGAGGAAAATGCTGCGAACGAAATCATCATCCATTTCGCTGACCAGATCAATACTTGCTTTTTCCAGTACAAGACCAATGGCGGCGGCTTTGTGTCCGCCAAGTTCAAACTCTTTGCCAATGCGTTCCACCATTTCGTGGGCGCTGCCGGCACCGGTAAGCCACGATTCGAACTTTGCGCTGCCCAGACCTTCCGGACAGGCACCGATCAGAATGATCGTTCCGCCATCCTTGACCGCGTGTTTGGCGTTATCCAGCGCCTTTTGGGTCTGGTAAAGGTTGGCATCCTTCGGTGCACCGCCTTGGCTGACCAGAACGATATCCGCTCGTTGCGGTATGGGTTTGCGGTACATTTCATCCAGATAGGCACAGCCTGCCCGGTGAGCGGCGGTCACGTCGCCGGCGACCGCATGGACGATCTGCTTGTGCTCATCCAGGACTACGTTCACGATAAAGTCTATGCCGCAAATGCTACCGGCTTCTTCAATGTCCTCACGGATCGGATTGCCTTCCAATTTTCCGGCACAAGCATCCTGAGAAACCATCATCCGGTGATTGCTCTGAATGGCGTCATGGGTGGATACGCCGGGCATGATAGCCTTAGCGCCGCCGGAATAGCCTGCAAAATAATGAAATTCAATATTGCCCAGACAGATGCGAATATCTGCTTCGGCAACGGTGCGGGTAATATCTACGGGGGTCCCTCGGGATGTGGTTCCTAAATGAACACAATCGTTGGGGTTGCTGTCTATACAGCGGATCTCATCAAAGGCGTTGCCCGCCAAATGACGCATTTCTTCTTCCGTGTGGTGCCGGTGAGAACCCAGGGCGAATACCAAGGTGATATCTTCTTTCCTTACGCCGCCCCGGTATAATTCGTCCAAAACAGAGGGCAGCACTTGCCATGTGGGCATAGGACGGGAAATATCGCTGGTGATGATTGCTACCGTCTGTCCGGGACGGACAAGTTCCGAAAGTCTGTCGCTGCCAATAGGATTATTCATGGCATATACCACAGCATCCACGCCGGAGCGTGGATGCGTCATGGGATTTGCGGTTAAATTGGCAATCAGATTCTGATCGGGGACAGAAACTGTCTGTACACCTTTTCCGTAACCGAAATCAAGAATCATATTACAGCACCTTACGCAGGAAGTCCTGCAGTCTGGGATGGGTAGGATTGCGGAAAATTTGCTGGGGCGCGCCCTGCTCCTGCACATTGCCATCGGCAATGAACAGGACTCTGTCGGAAACTTCCTCGGCAAAGCGCATCTCGTGGGTCACGATGACGCAGGTCATGCCGGAGGTGACCAGACCTTTGATAACATCCAGAACTTCACCGACCATTTCGGGGTCCAGTGCGGAGGTAGGTTCGTCAAAAAGCATGACTTCCGGTTCCATAGCCAAGGCACGAACGATGGCCAGACGCTGCTTCTGTCCGCCGGACAGGTTGCCGGGCATTTCATAGAGCTTGTCGATGAGACCAACACGGTTGAGAAGCTCTCTTGCCATGTCGGCTGCTTCCGCAGCGGGCTTTTTCTTCAGCATTTTGGGTGCCAGCGTGATATTTTCTTCTACCGTCAGATGGGGAAATACATTGAACTGCTGGAACACCATGCCCATCTTCTGGCGGTGCTTATCAATATCTACCTTTTTGCCGGTGATCTCCTCACCGTCGAAGAAGATTTGACCCTTTTCGGGCGTTTCCAGCAGGTTCAAACACCGCAGGAAGGTACTCTTGCCGCCACCGGAAGGACCGATGATAGAAACAACTTCACCTTTATGAATCACCTGATTGACACCGGTGAGAACATGGAGGTCACCGAAACTCTTATGCAGATCGACAGTTTTGATCATTTCCATTACAGTACCCCCTTTTCAACATTCAGCTTGCGCTTGCGATTGTGGTTCTTGTAGGACTTTTCTGTAGACATCCGCTTTTCCAGCAAACCGACCAGCTTGCTCAAGGGGAAGGTGATGCACAGGTAAATAGCACCTACGATAATCAGTGTTTCCAGCTGCAGGTAGGTGGCACCGGCAACGATCTTCTGAGAGGTCATCAAATCGCCCAGGAAGAAGGTAGAGGCTAGAGAGGTCTCCTTCAGGATCATAATGAACTCGTTGCCCAGAGCAGGCAGAATATTCCGCACAGCCTGCGGCAGAACGATTTTGATCATAGTCTGACTCTTGCTGAGACCCAGACTTCTTGCAGCCTCTGTTTGTCCCTTGTCAACTGCCTGAATGCCACTGCGGATGACCTCGGAGACATATGCACTGGAGTTGATGCACATGGCGATCGCCACCCAGACGAACGGGCTCAGATCAAGGAAGGGGAACAGGTTAGGCAGCACGAAGTAGAAAATGTACAGCTGCAGCAAAATGGGAGTGCCACGAATGACCTCGATATAAACACTGATAAGAAAACGAACGATCTTGAACTTGGACATCTTCAGCATGGCTACGAAGGTTCCCAGAATGATGCCCAGTGTGACGGCAATGCAGGTGAATTCCAGTGTGGTGACCAGACCTTCTACCAGAAATACCCGCCAATACTTGCCTAACAGCTCAAAGATGTTGATGGCGACTTGTTTTAGATCCATTGGTTGCTCCTTTACTAAGTTACACACAGGGCCGACAGCCGATGGCTGTCGGTCCTGTGGAAATCATCTTTATTTCGTGGTACCGGTTTACTCGGTGGGAATGATGGGGTTGCCGTTCTCGTCGTAAGAGATCTCTTCGCCGATGTTAGCAAGCTCCTTGGCCTTTTCATACCACTCACCGTACTTGCCGGCGGCGTAAGCCTTTGCCAGGATCTCGTTGACCTTCTGGGTCAGTTCGTCGTTGCCCTTCTTCAGGAGGATCAGATTGTTGGACTCTTCTTCAGAGACCTCAAACTGGAAGCCGGCCAGAGCCAGTTCGGGGTTAGCGGCGATGATGGCCTCGGCGTTGCCGGTAGCAACAGCCATAACCTGGAAGTCGCCCTTCTTCAGCTGCAGAACGCCGGTATTGATATCGGTATAAACAACCAGTTCGTTATCGGGCAGCTGCTCCTTGCACAGACCTTCCTGCAGGGAAGCGGCCTGGGCGCCGACCTTCAAACCGGCCATGGATTCGACGGTGGTGTACTTGCCGGCATTTTCCTTAGTGGTGATCAGGACCTGCTCGGTCTCGTTGTCGCCAGCATAGTAGTAATCGGAAAGGTTGTACTTTTCGGCACGCTCCTCAGTCCAGGAGAAGCCGGAGATGGACATATCCACATTGCCGGAATAAACAGCCATCTGGCATGCGTTGAAGTCCATGGGCATGATCTGCAGTTCCTTGCCCATCTCGGCAGCGATGTACTCAGCCAGCATGACGTCGAAACCTGCGTATTCTGCTTCACCCTTGTCGTTGTAGATAACGAATTCCATGGGAGCGAAGTCGGGAGAGATGGCAACCTTCAAAACGTTCTTGCCGGAGCTCTGGCAACCTGCGAACATTGTAGCCAGCATCATCAGTGCCAGCACCATAGCGATGATCTTTTTCATAATATTTACTCCTTTTCTTAGCACCGGGTTGGGGTGTTTTTATGGTTGCATTATAGCGCGAATATTATTCATCGTCAATAGTGTAATCATACAACAAATTGAATAAAATGTGCAATAAACACGTCATAACACACAAAAACATACAAACAACAGGTGAATATACGCATATACAACAAAGATATGCTGTATAATAGGGTGAATATAATGAATAAATATACACAACAAATTATGCATATGATATTTTCACGATCTTTGCTTTACAAGCATGGTTGCTTGGATATACTATCCGTCGATGGTGGATAAATGTTCGCGAAACAGAGGAAAAAGTTGTAATAACCCCTCATGCAGGCGATATTTTGGGTATTTTGATAGTTGTATTTCTTATCAGTTTGTAGTATAATATCAAGGTTGAGAATTTGACTATCCCAGGAGGCTCACTGATTATGAATCAACGAAGCCAGGAACTGAAGAAATATCTAACACCCGGCACCCATGTTCATCTTGTGGGTATTGGCGGTGTTTCTATGCGCCCCTTGGGCCTCGTGCTCAAGGGAATGGGTCTGCATATCACCGGTTCTGATATGAACACCTCTGTATCCACCAACGAGCTGATGTCAAACGGAATCGATGTGGCTATTGGCCATCGTCCTGAAAATATCCACGGCGCTGCATGCATTATCCGTACCGCCGCTGCGCATAATGACAACCCGGAAATTGCCGAAGCACGACTCTTGGGAATCCCTGTCTTTGAACGGGCTCAGGCTTGGGGCGTGATCATGCAGTCGTACAAGAATGCAATCTGCATTGCCGGTACCCATGGTAAGACCACCACGACCTCTATGATGACCCATATTCTGATGGAGGCCCAGTGGGACCCCACCGTTATGATCGGTGGAGAGCTTCCGCTGCTCCGTGCCGGACATCGGGTTGGCCAGGGCGATACGATCCTGCTGGAAAGCTGCGAGTACTGTGACTCCTTCTTGAATTTCTTTCCTACATTGGCGGTTATATTAAATGTAGAGGCTGACCATCTGGATTACTTTAAGGATCTGCAGGATGTGCAGAAGTCTTTCCGTCAGTTTGCGCAGCTTTCTACCAATGGTATTTTAGCAAATGGCGATGACCTGCATACGGCACAGGCACTGCGGGGTCTGGACTATGTCTCCTTCGGCCTTGGGGAAAAGAACCGTGTAAGAGCAGTGAATATTTGTCCTGATTGGCGCCATTTTGATGTGGAGTGTGACGGTAAACATTACTGCCATTTGGACATGGAGGTCCTTGGCCGCCATAACGCCATGAACGCGCTGGCTGCTGCCGGTACGGCATGGATGTTGGGAATTCCCGGAGATATCGCCGCACAAGGCCTGCACGCATTCCACGGTGCCAGACGCCGTTTGGAATTCAAGGGTGAATATAACGGCGCTCAAATCTATGATGATTATGCCCATCATCCCGATGAATTGGCGGCGACCATTGCTGCAGTACGTACCATGCCGGAGTGCAAGCGTATGGTAGTAGCATTCCAGCCCCATACTTATACCAGAACCAAGGCGCTGTTCCACGACTTCGTTCGGGAACTGCAAAAGCCGGATATGGTGGTTCTTGCGGAGATCTATGCCGCCCGAGAACGCAATACAACCGGTATTTCCTCCCGGGATCTGTTAGAACATATACCCGGTTCGGTGTACTGTGAAACCCTCCCTGAAGTAACAGTATTTTTGAAAAAGATTGCCCAACCCGGCGATGTGATCCTTACGGTAGGCGCTGGTGACATTTATCATGCAGGTGAGGCAATGTTCCGGTAAACTCTGCCGGTTGAAAAAGAGGTTAAGATTATGAAAAAACGCAGTGTGTGCATTTTATTTGGCGGCATTAGTCCGGAGCACGAGGTATCTCTGCGCTCTGCGGAGTCTGTGCTGAATCATATTGATCACGAGAAATATAATGTGTTCCCCGTTGGTATTACCAAGGAGGGAGAATGGATCCTCTTCGGTGGAGACGATTATTCCATGCTCCCCGGGGGTCAATGGCAGGATCATCCGGCTAACCGCCGTGCGGCTATCTCTCCCGTACGGGGACAGGGCCTGTTGTGCTTTGAGGGCGATTGTGTAGTCCGTGAACATATCGATGTGGTTTTCCCTGTTCTGCACGGTGAAAACGGCGAAGATGGTGCCATGCAAGGCTTGCTGCAGATGGCGGGCATTCCCTACGTTGGTCCCCATGTGTCAGCTTCTGCGGTTGCTATGGATAAGACCCTAACCAAACTGGTGGTGGATAATGCCCACGTTACCCAGGCAGCTTGGCAGTTGGTCAGAAGTACGGATGCCGAGGAGCGGATGGATAAAGTTCTGGATTCTCTGGAACAAAAGTTTTCCTATCCCATGTTTGTTAAGCCTGCCGGAACCGGTTCTTCCGTAGGTGTATCCAAAGCTGCTGACCGGGAAGGTCTGCGGGAGGCACTCCTTGCAGCCGGTGTCTACGATAAGAAGATCCTGGTTGAGGAATTTATCCACGGTCGTGAGGTGGAGGTGGCTGTTATGGGCAATGACAGTCCCGTGGCCTCTATTTGCGGTGAGATCGACTCCGGTGCAGACTTCTATGATTATGATTCCAAGTATGTGACCGATACGTCTACGGCCTACATTCCTGCCCGGATCCCGGAGGATGTAGCAGAGCAGGTCCGGGATGCGGCAGTGAAGGTATATAGCGCCGTTGGTTGTCAGGGCCTGAGCCGTGTAGATTTCTTTGTGACTTACAAGGATAACCGTGTGGTATTCAACGAGATCAATACGCTGCCCGGTTTCACTTCTATTTCTATGTATCCCAAACTGTTTGCGGCCAGCGGTATTCCTTACAGTGAACTGATCGACGAGCTGCTTCGCCTTGCGATGGAGGCTTGTCAATGAAAAAAGCCGTATTACTGACGATCCGGGGGCAGCAGACCTATGCTGAGCAGGAGCCGGAAGTAGTAGAACTGGTGACTGAGGGAACTTTGGAACAGGCAGAGAACGGCTGGAAGCTGACCTATGAGGAAAGCGACCTGACAGGTCTGAAAGGTGTAACGACCACATTTCTGGTAGAACCCGGAAAAATTACCTTAACCCGTAAAGGCCCACTGAATTCCCAAATGGAGTTTCAGGAGGGACAGTTCCACGAGTCGCTGTATAAAATGGAGTTTGGCGCATTGATGATTACCGTATGTGCAAGCAAGGTGCACTATAGCATCGATGAAAACGGCGGCACCATTGATCTGACCTATGCTATTGAAATTGAACAGAGCGCCGCTGGTTACATTGAGTACCATCTGGATATTCAAACCAAATAATACAGTAAAAACCTATGCTTCGCAGTGTGGCTGCAAAGCATAGGTTTTTTGTTATGATGTGCGGGTGGTGCGATAATGCCGCTTATGATAGATATTCGACCGCTTCGGTGTAAATGCGCTCCATGACCTTTACGTTGTTTGCATAAGCATCATTTCCTTGACTTTCTTTTTTCAGAACAGCAAGGATCTCGGCTGCCTCACTGAGAGACAATTTTTCTTTGTCAACGATTTCTTCTATCTTCTGGTTGTAAGGAATCAGATCCGCGAGCTTTCCAAAGGCGTCGAACATTTCCGGCGTCTTCTGCCCAAGTACTGCTTTTGTAAGTGCTGCCGAATAGGCTGCTTCTTTATAGAAAATTTCGCCGTCGTTCCAAAGCCTGTCAGCAAACATATATGCTGCAGGGGCGAAACCCCGTGAATACAGCAACTGATAATCGATTGCGCCGGGTGCGTTGCATCCGTATTGCCAGCAGGACAAAACACTGCCGAGAACATTTTTTGAAAGCGCTTCGGTAGGTGCTTCTTTGATATTCCACTGGCTTAACTTTTCGGCATTGATCCATTTGACAGCCTCGAGATATGTATATCGGGATGGGCTGTTCACCATTTTGTGCCCATAGGCAAGCTGCTTGTCGTATGTACAGCCGTCATAGGGACCTCTTCCGGGACCTGCGATCCGCCAGAACCAGAAAATGATGTCCTTGGGAAGCACATCTTCTCTTGTGCAATCGATCTGGTCACTGAACATGAGCGGAACCTTGTTATGCTTCTTGACCATTTGATATATGCGCTTCATGAAGTAATAGATTTGCTCTTGCCGGTCTCTCAGACCTTCCCGCTTACGAAGTGCTTTGCATCTTTCACAATCTGTCCAGTGGCAGATAAAGTACCAATCAGGGATATCAGCAAACTCAATTTCATCACAGCACATATTAAAATATTTGCCAGTGAAGATCTCACACATTTCGTCGATGACATTTTCGCAGAACTGATAGGTTTCCTCATTTCCGCCGCACATGCCCCATACGCTGATCCTATCCAAAGAAGGTACAACGCATTTCAAATGGGGCATATTCGTCACGAACTTTTTGCCGTGGAAGGGAACGTCAAATTCTGGAACCGCTTCCATGCCCAACAGCTCACACAGAGCTACCATCTCTTTTAACTGGTCTTTCGTGTATGCATTTTCAATATAGCAGCTTTCCGGAATGGAATCAAATCGAACGCATACACCGTCATTGTCATTCAGGTGGAACTGAATCACGTTGTACCTTGCTTTGGCGCAGGTGACAAGGTCCGATTTCAAAGTATCAAAAGGTTTGATTCCTCTGGCAATATCGATCAGAACACCGCGGTAGGAATTGCTGGGGTAGTCCAGAATCTCACATTTGTCGAAAACATAGCCACCCAGATCCTGGGCAAGCTGGGAAAGACTTGCCAACGCGTTTACCAAGGACTTGTAATCCCCGTATTGGATTTGGACTTTATCATTAATAGCGAGGGCATACTTTTCCGGTACGTCGTTACATGCTTCAGAAAAAACAATCTCAATGTTGGCATCTTCACTTGTACAGACTTCAGCATCGGGGAAGAATAAGTCCAGAATTTTTGAAACCTTATCCTCATAGTCCTTGTTATCAATTGAAAAAGAGAGCTGATAGTCTAAACGAAGACGGTCACCAATTATTTTTTCCTCTTTGACACGGGGCAGAATCATAATACAACCTCCTGCAAAAGTTTATTTTGTCAGCTCGATAAAACCGTATTTAAAAGCACCAAGACCGCTGGTGATCACTGCCTTGTTGTTTTCGAGAGTTCCGTTACAGTTGATAAAGGTGGCTTTCTGATAGGTATCTCCCAGTTCCACAACGGGCAGATCGATATCATCCGCGCTGTGATTCCACAAGCCCACAACACATTTGTGTTCATTCTTTCTGACCATTGTATACAGCCAGGGATGTCCTTCGCAATATGCATCCAGCTTGCTGCCGTGAAGCCATTCATAGCTCTGGAAAATAAGCCGTTCTCTGCAGTAGTTTGTGAATACACCCTGTTTTGCGCGGCGTGTGGAACACTGAGATGCATCAAAGTTAAACACGAGGAATTTCAGACCCTCTTTGTTTTCGTAAAGGTAAGAGGACACGATTTTTTCAGAAAGCTGTGCACCGCCTTTGACACTGTGATAAATAACATCGCCTTTGGAAGGGACAAAATATGCCTTTACTTTCGCATGGGCGTTTAACTTAAGTTCTGCCGAATCAAAGGACATTGCGATGCTAACATTTTCCTTTTCATCAATGAAATGCTCATGTCCGCCCTGAAAAACCTTGTCCTCGATCCGTTCGATACCCACATCGACGCCTCTTTCGGCAAGGATCTTCGCGGCTACCAAGTCGATCACAGAGCCGTTCTCAAGCAATTTCAAATCGATCTTTCTGGCTCTGTCGCCAAAGAGAATGTTGACACCATTGCTTTCGTGGGCTGTGGGCAGGGCATTGTCTGTGCAGAAGTTTCTGACACAGGATTCAAAAACATCGCTTTCCGGAATCGGATTTAGGTTATGGGTATAGGCCTGAAGTGCGAAATCTTCCACAGGGTTAAAGCCAACCAGTTCAGTATCCTGAATGATCTGATCTATCTTTTCGTACATGGGCAGGCCCTTGATGTGGGCGTTGGTATAGCCTTGCTCGTACCTGGGGGAAGCGGTGTAGTCCATCATATATTTGAGGATCTCTCCAGCATTTCCGTCAAACATTAATGCTGTGTGGAAGATTTCCAGATGGGCAGCAGGGACAATATGCCGCGGCCTGGGGAAACAATCGCCCTCTGCACGGCCGATGATGCCCTTTTGACGGCACTTCAATGCGGTATACCGTTCCAGTTCCACAGCAGACATCATATTTCTTGTGAGATAGAAGCCTTCCTGCCAGTACGGACCACCGCTTAACCGGATCGTTGCCGTTTCGTGCTTGCCCTTCAAAATATCGATCAGCTCAAACACATCTGTGCCATCTGCACCGCAGTTTGCCGGACCTGTTGAGAAACAAATCTCAACATCGGGATCCACTGCATCTACGGCTTCCCGGATGGCTTTTGCAAGCTTTACAAGGCCTGCCTGAGAACCTTTCACCCAAGCCTCACGGTAAATATTCGGCTCGCCGAAAAGGTTTTCTTCCATTTCTTCTTTTGTCACCGGTTTGCCTATGTATTCACTGTAGAACTTCATGTGGTGCTCGCAGAAGCAGTTGGCGGGTAAATAGGGAAACTGCATACGGAAATCGTCTTCGAGGATGAGTTTTTTCGCTGCGCTGTGCTTTACGATGAGCGCAGCATAGTATCCCGCATCACGGCAGTAGTCATCATCCAGAGGGCAGCACTTTCCGTTGATCGGTTCGCCATTAAGAGGAAGCAGATTTACATATTTACGAAAGGGAACTAAATCCAATGTAGGATGGATCCAGATGCCGGTCTGGATGCCGGCCTCATGGAACTGATCACACAACTCTTTAGTTTCTTTGGCCATGCTTTCCATGAATTCAAAGCTCACAGCCGAGTTTATGGAGATGAGGACTTCGTTGCATGCACATTGTTTTACACGCTCAATGTATCCTTCTACACCGTTGCTCACCAGTTCAGCCTGCCTTAAGGGAATAACAGTTTTCATATTGTTTTCCTCCCAGTGTTTTTGTTACGGATAACACCATGTTATCATAAGTCACATACGATAACAATATACTATTTTCCCCTTTTCTTGTGTTATTTTCCTTATTTCCGTAATTATGAAAGGCAGAAACGACCGAAATCGTTTCTGCCTTTTGATAGATTTATTCTGTTGCATCTGCTGCGGGAGCATCGACAATTTTGCAAATTACCTGATCCCGCTTTTTATATACATCGTAGGTCCATTTGTCCGAGGAGATCAGTTCGTCGGTTGCCTTGTTATACTTCTCTTTGTAGGTCTGTACGATATAGCCGTTATAGGGCGTCACGATCACCTTGCCGTCGGTATAGCCCTCAGGATTATCCGGAGGATACTCCTCATAAACCGTATCGAAAGGCGTGTACTCGCGGACCTTGTAGCTCATTTTTACATAGTAATCCCGCTCATCGGTACCGATCACCTGCACATTCACATAGCCATCGGCCCGATAAGCTTCGATGCGAATGGGGAAGTTTGTGCTATTGGTAAAGCGAAGATCCGCGCCTTCCCATGTGACGGTTGCGTCCATACCCTTGTCGATATAGTCGGAAACGTAGCCATGGTTGTGTCGCTCTACAATTTCCAAATCTGCAAAGAGGGTACTGTAATACAAGGTTGAGGATACCTGACAGATGCCGCCGCCCAGAGTGTCCACCGTCAGACCGCCCACATAAGAGGGGGCTTCCTTGTAGCCGGCTTCGGCAGTTCTTTCCCCAAGGGTATCGTTGTAGCTGAAGGTCTCTCCGGGCAGCAATACCAAACCGTTGATCGCTTCGCAGGCAATGGCCAGATTGGTATTGCGGTTGTTGGTATCTTTCCCTTTGTATGGGGTTTTGGCACTGCCCAGCACATCGCAGAAGAGCTTGGAAGAGAGCTCTGCGGCAGTAACGGCAGGAGAGATCTTCTGGAATGAGAATTCCAATGTTTCACCATACTCTGCATTGGTCAGCTTTGCCTTTGCAGATTCCAAATCAAAATGGTAACCATATCGATCGGGAGATATATCAAAGGTTTTGGGATCCATCGCCGCGTCTACCGGGGCAATGTGTGTTTGGGCGTAGATCGCATCCAGATCCGGTGTTTCCGGCTCTAACTCACTGCACTGTCCGGTAACTGCAAGGATGCCGTTATTGTAGGCATCCAATACCTGCTGATACAGAATATCCGTATCAAGACCGTATTCCGGTGAACCGATGGTGATGGTAAGCATCATACCCTGTTCTGAGGAGGTAGCGTTGGCATCCAGAGAGGGGCATTCACCGGTTATCTCGACAACGGTCTGGGACAAACTGGTATTATACTGGGTCCCCAAAGAGTCCACGGCACTGCGAATCGTGTCTGTATTCAAATTCAGATAGGGAACCAAATCAAATACACCGGTTGCACCTTCCCGGAAGGCTGTGTTAATGGCTTGATCGGTATCCGGTTGGATCTCTGTATAAAGAGGGGAAAGTTCCAAAGTCGAATCTACGACCTGAATCACCATACTTTCGCCGCAGAGCTGCCCGGATACATCCCTTAGTGCCTGCTTTGCCTCTGCCTTAGTCATTCCGTTCATGGAGATACCACCAATGGTGACAGTTTTCATTTTCAGTATACCGTCCAGAAGAGAACCGTAATTGGCAAACAACAGGAACGATCCACACAGGGCAAGAATGAGGACCAGCGCAATGCAAAGATAGATCATCTTACTGGGATTTTCTTTTCGGTTTGCTTGGTATTTTGGTTTGTATCCAGTGATCTTGATGTAAGCCTGTTCCAATTCTTCGACTTCATCCTGCACATGCTTTTTCTTTGCCATGGCGCACCTCCTTTTTCATTATTATTGTTATTGTATCATGAAAGCGTGGCATTGCAAGTTATATTTGACAATGTCGGGCATATTGGGAAATAAATACCTTGCTCTGCTTCAAACTATCGACGCCGGAAGCGAGCTTTAGGCGTATGGTTGGCTGTTTAGCACTGGCTACAAGCTGTACCCGGTTTTTGTAGGCAGATTCGGCACAGAGTGTACTGAATGCCTGGAAGTTCAGCTCGCCCAGAGTGAACAGGACTTCACCGGATTTTTGCCGGATATCCCGGATGTGGACCTGCCTTGCGTTGGCACGGAGCAGTGCCACCTCAATCAGGTTGAGAACACCCTTGGGCGGCTCGCCGTAACGGTCGATAATCTCGTCCAACAGATCGTCTGCATCCTGCTGGCTGCGGATGGCGGCCATACGGCGGTACAGATCCATCCGTTCTTCACCACGGGAAACATAGTCTTTATCCACATTGGCGGTGATGTTAAGGTCTGCGGTGCACTCCGGCTCTTTGGGTGCTTCGCCCCGCTCTTCCAGAACTGCTTCATCCAACAGCTTTAAATACATGTCGTAGCCGACGCTCATCATATGACCCGATTGCTCAGCACCCAGCAGGTTACCTGCTCCGCGAATCTCCAGATCGCGCATGGCGATTTTGAAGCCGGAGCCAAACTCCGCAAAGTCCCGGATGGCCGAAAGCCGTTTGTCTGCGATTTCGGTCAAGGCCTTGTCGGGCCGGTAGGTGAAATAAGCATAGGCGTGGCGGGTGGACCGGCCTACACGTCCCCGAAGCTGGTGAAGCTGCGAAAGGCCGAAACGGTCCGCGTTTTCAATGATCAGTGTATTGGCATTGGGAATATCCAGACCGGTTTCGATGATGGTGGTACAGACAAGAACCTGCACTTCGCCATCGGCCATGGCATGCATCACATCGCCCAAGGCATCTTCGCCCATTTTACCGTGGGCGACCGCTACCTGCAGATTGGGAATTCTTCGCTTCAAGGCAGCAGCGCACTGGTCGATGGTCTCTACCCGGTTGTGCAGGTAGTACACCTGTCCGCCCCGCTCTACTTCCCGGCGGGTGGCATCGTCTATGACGGCGTTATTATGCTCCATGACGAAGGTCTGTACCGGATAACGGTCTGCAGGCGGTTCTTCGATGGTAGACATGTCTCGGATACCGGACAGGGCCATATTCAATGTTCTGGGAATGGGAGTAGCGGAAAGGGTCAGTACATCCACACCCTGTGCGATCTCTTTCAGACGCTCTTTGTGGCTGACGCCAAAGCGCTGTTCCTCATCTACGATCAGCAGACCCAGATCTTTAAAGTGGATGGTCTTTTGCAGCAGCTTGTGGGTACCGATGATCAAATCCACCGCACCGGAGCGCAGATTCTCCACGGTCCGCTTCTGTTCTTTGGGAGCGCGGAAGCGGCTGAGTACATCGATGTTTACCGGGAATCCACGGAAACGTGCCATAGCCGTCTGGTAATGCTGCTGCGCCAATACGGTTGTGGGAACCAGAATTGCAACCTGCTTGCCGTCCATAATGGCCTTCATGACAGCTCGCAGAGCAACCTCTGTTTTGCCAAAGCCTACATCGCCGCAGAGCAGACGGTCCATGGGTGTGGGAGCTTCCATATCTCCCTTGATCTCGGCGATGCAGCGCAGCTGATCGTCGGTTTCGGGGTAGGGGAAGTTGTCTTCAAATTCCTGCTGCCATGGAGAATCCGCCGCAAAGGCGAAGCCCTGTTGGCGCTTTCTGGCGGCGTAAAGCTTGATCAGCTCGCCTGCCATATCTTTGGCGGCTTTGCGGGCCTTGGTTTTGGTTTTTTGCCAGGCATCGGTGCCGATTTTGTTGAGCTTCACGGTGGCATCCTCGCCACCTCCGCCGATATACTTACTGACTAAGTCCAGTTGTGTAGCGGGAACAAACAGGGTATCGCTGCCTTGATAGGCAATTTTAACATAATCCTTTACAGCACCGTCTACCTTGATTTGCTCCATGGCCACAAAACGGCCGATGCCGTAGTTTTCGTGAACTACCAGATCGCCGGGTGTCAGGTCTGTAAAAGAGTTCAGCTTCTGGCGGTTGGTGGCGGACTTTTTGGAAGCCTTTTTCTTGGGGGTACCCCGGGATAAAAGCTGACCCTCCGTCAGCACTGCCAGCTTGGCAGTGGGATACTCCATGCCGAAGGGCAGTGTGCCTTCTGCCAGCAGGATCTGTCCAGCCTTTGGCATCGCGGTCAGAGGAATGCACAGGAAAGAGGAAAGGTTTCTGTCGTTGAGCATTTCCTGTAACAGCTCTGCCCGGCGACGGGTACCGCAGAGAACCAGACAGGCAAAATCCATTTTTTGATAGTGTTGGAGGTCACTGGCAGCAGTGTCCATGTTGCCGCCGTAACCGGGAAGCTGTTTTGCGGTCATGGGCAGTAGCTGCTTTGGCTTGCAGCTTTCTGGGTAGGAACTGCCTCCGAAAGCGTCCAGATAGATGGTACAACGCCCGGTTAGATTCTCGCAGAAATCTTCCCACTGGCACACGTAATCACAAAGCTCTCCGGCAACCAGACCGCCTTGCAAAAGGCTATCCAATTGCATGCCCATTTCGTCACAGCGGGTCTTGGCGGTGCGGTGCAGACTGCCGTGATCGCAGACAATAACCGTGGCGTTGTGAGGGATGTAATCTACAGCAGTGGCCATTTCCGGATAAATCAAGGCCATATACCGGTCAGATGCCGGATTGAGCATGCCGTTTTCGTATTTCTCAAGATCTTTTTCCAGTGTTTTGACCAAAGGCTCGTTGATATTTTTGCGGCGCTTCTGACGGGCAATGAGAAGCCTTAGGTCATTGCACAGACCGTCGATACCCTCGGGATGCAGCTTCGGCTGGGATTCGCCCACAGGCAGGATCACGATCTTTTCCACATTTTCTGTGCGGCGCTGTGTATCCGGGTCAAAATACCCCATGGTGTCCAGTTCATCCCCAAAGAATTCCGCACGGATGGGACGGTCAGCAGCAGGAGAGAACACATCCAGAATACCACCACGCAGGGCAAACTGTCCCGGACCTTCGACCATGCTGCACCGGCTGTAACCGGAATCGGTTAAGCGCTGCAGAAGATATTCTAAGAAGTATTCCTTTCCTACCTCCATGGAAAACGCTGCGCGCAGCAGTACATCCCGGGGCATAGTCCGCTGGCTTAAGGATTCCCATGAAAGAATCTGTAAGGAAGTGGCGCCGGTAGCCAGATCGTATAACTGGCGCAGGCGCTTTTGCTCCCAGCCGCGGGAAACCACAGCGGTATCATATAATGTCAGATCCCGGCTGGGCAGTACGGGAAATGTATCACCCAGAAAGGCGTGGAGTTCTTCCTGCAGCCGCTTGGCAGCCATGTCGTCTTGGCACAGGATCACCATGGGTGCATCCGTATCCCGACGCAGGGCGGCAATGAAATGGCTGCGGTTCAACTGGCCGATGCCTGTAACGGCAGCGGCCTCACCTTTGGTAACAGACTTTAGTAAAAGGCTGTATTCCGGTATGGATTTGAGAAAATTTAAAAGCTTATCCATAGTTTTCCCTCCACGCAGCAACGCGGAAAGGGGAGATGATACCCCCCTTTCCGTGGTAATTCGATTCAAACTATTTGCTTCCGTTGAAACGGTTGGCAGCTTCCGGCACACCCTTTTCTATGATGCACAGGGCAGCGTCCGCAGCCCGCTCCAATGCAGGGCCTAGCGCCTTTTCTTCGGAAGCGCTGAAAGAGGACAGTACCCAATCCGCAAGATCGTATTCGGGATTAGGCTTTGCGCCTACACCGATCTTTACTCTTGGAAAATCCTGACTTCCTACTTCTTGTATGATGGACTTGATACCGTTATGGCCACCGGCAGAACCGTCGGCACGAATCCGCAGGCGACCCGGTTCCAATGATATATCATCAAACATCACGATGATCCGCTGGGGCGGTACATGGAAGTAGGCGCTCAGCTGCAACACGGATTTTCCGGAAAGATTCATGTAGGTTTGGGGCTTTAAAAGCAGCAGCTTTTTGCCCCCGTAGGTGCACTGCCCGTAAAGGCCTTGAAACTTGCCTTTGTCCACTTTGCACTTTAACTTCTCTGCCAGAATATCCAGTGCCCGAAAACCGCAGTTGTGGCGGGTACGGGTATAGTCCTTACCGGGATTGCCCAGACCGACGATCAGCCAGGTCTCACTCGTCTTTCCAAACACAGCTTAGAACAGATCCGCAATGGAGGTGCCGCCGTGAACGTGAGCGATGGCACGGGCAAAGATGGGTGCTACATCCAGGAACTTGATCTTACCGCTGGGGGTATTGGCTACCTGAGGAATGGTGTTCAGGAAGATCATTTCCTTCAGGGGGCTCTCTTCAATGCGGGCGTATGCGGGGCCGGACAGAACACCGTGGGTAGCGCAGGCATAAACTTCCTTGGCACCACCGACTTCAATCAGCGCCCGGGCGGCATTGCACAGAGAACCGGCAGTATCGACCATATCATCGTACAGGATGCAGGTCTTGCCGGCGACATTACCGATGACGTTCATGACTTCGCACTCGTTGGCCTTCTGGCGGCGCTTGTCAACGATAGCAAGACCCATATGGACCTTAGTAGCAAAGGCACGGGCTCTGGCAACGGAGCCGACGTCGGGAGAAACCACAACGAAGTCTTCATGGTTATACTTGTCCTCGGGGAAGCGGTCCAGGAAATATTGGACAAAGGTGGGGCTGCCCAGCAGGTGATCCAGAGGGATATCGAAGAAGCCCTGAATCTGTGCGGCATGGAGATCCATGGTCAGAACACGGTCAGCACCAGCGGCTGTGATCATGTTGGCCACCAGCTTTGCGGAGATGGGATCGCGGCTCTTGGCCTTGCGGTCCTGACGGGCATAGCCAAAGTAGGGGATGACCGCAGTGATACGACCGGCGCTGGCACGGCGGCAGGCGTCGATCATAACCAGCAGTTCCATCAGATGGTCATTTACAGGCTTGCAGGTGGACTGGACCAGGAATACGTCAGCGCCACGAACGGTCTCTTCCAGGGAAACGGAAGCCTCACCGTCGGCGAAAGTTCTGACTGTGCTCTTACCCAGTTCAATGCCCAGCTCTTTACAAATGGTCTCGGCAAACTTGGGATTGGAGTTGCCGCAGAAAACTTTTACACTATCTCCGTAAGCAATCATCTCGAAATACCTCACCTTATACATTCTATAGTCTATATTCTGCCTACAGTCCATACCACAGGCAATTATACCCATATTATAGCACTACCCCACTAAAAAAAGCAACTACAATCCAACAAAAAATACACCGAAAAAAGGGAAAAAGCGGAAGCGGATTTCAGCAAAGCGACGAGACCAAGGAAAAAATGAAAAGCGAAATTTTGTTTGAAATTCCTATTGTGAAATGGGTATGGTTGTGGTAAACTAAAGAATAATACTTTTTTCACAGGAGCGGTCTATGAACGACAAAATCGTAATTCAAGGTGCCAGAGAAAATAACCTGAAAAATGTAGATCTGACGATACCCAGAGACAAGCTGGTGGTGTTTACCGGCCTTTCCGGTTCCGGTAAATCCAGTCTGGCCTTTGATACAATTTATGCAGAGGGTCAGCGCCGGTATGTAGAAAGTCTTTCTTCTTATGCCCGGCAATTTCTGGGCCAGATGGATAAACCGGATGTGGATTCTATCGATGGTCTTTCCCCGGCGATCTCTATCGACCAGAAAACGACTACCAAAAATCCCCGCTCTAGCGTAGGCACGGTAACGGAAATCTATGACTATCTGCGGCTTTTATGGGCCAGAGTGGGTATTCCCCATTGTCCCAAGTGCGGCAAAGAGATCTCCCGGCAGACTATTGACCAAATCGTTGACCGGGTGGAAGCTTTGGGGGAAGGCACACGCTTTATCGTACTGTCACCGGTAGTCCGGGGGAAAAAGGGCGAGCATCAAAAAGTCTTTGAGGATGCCCGGAAAAGCGGCTTTGCCCGTGTTCGGGTGGATGGGATTCTATATGATCTCAGCGAGCAGATCCCATGTGAGAAGAATAAAAAACATAATATAGAATTGGTGGTGGACCGCCTTGTGCTGAAGGCAGGCCAGCGCCGCCGTTTGACCGATTCCATTGAAACGGCTTGTTCCCACTCCGGCGGTCTGGTGATTATTGAACTGCCGGATCAAAAGGAAGAACTGAGCTTTTCACAGAATTATGCCTGTGAGGATTGCGGCATCAGCTTGACAGAGCTGGAACCGAGAATGTTCTCTTTCAACAATCCTGCCGGCGCGTGCCCTGCTTGCTCCGGTTTGGGTTTCCAACTGGAGGCGGATGCTGACTTAGTGATCCCGGATAAGGACAAATCCATTTTTGAAGGCGCCATCCAGGCCAACGGCTGGCAGAGCGCCCGTACTGACTCTATCTTCCGGATGTATTTTGAGGCCCTGGCCCAGAAATATCATTTTTCACTGACTGCCCCGGTGAAAACCCTTTCCAAGGAAGCGTTGGATGTGATCCTTCACGGCACAAAGGGAGAGAAGCTTCGCATGACCTATAACCGGGGCAACGGCATGGGCGTGCTGGAGCAGCCCTTTGAAGGCATCCTTAATAATATCAGCCGCCGTTACCGGGAGACCCAGTCCGATGCTGCCCGAAAGGAACTGGAAGAGTGTATGTCCACTGCACCCTGTCCCCACTGTCACGGGGAACGGCTATCGGAGATCGCCCGGGCGGTGACCGTAGGCGGTATTGGTATTATGGATTTCTGCCGAATGAGTGTCCGGCAGGAATTGGACTTCATGGAAAACCTTCGTCTGGAGGGCAATATGGCCTTGGTTGCGGAGCAAATCGTCAAGGAGATTAAGTCCCGTTTGCAGTTTTTGATGGATGTGGGATTGCAGTATCTGACACTCTCCCGTGGCGCTGCCACCTTGTCCGGCGGTGAAAGCCAGCGAATTCGTCTGGCTACCCAAATCGGATCTTCTTTAATGGGTGTGCTGTACATTCTGGATGAGCCTTCCATCGGCCTGCACCAACGGGATAATGACAAGCTTCTGGGAACATTGAAGCAACTTCGGGATCTGGGTAATACATTGATCGTTGTGGAGCATGATGAAGATACCATGCGCTCAGCGGACTATATTGTGGATGTGGGTCCCGGTGCCGGTATCCACGGTGGTGAGATCGTAGCTACCGGTGATCTGGATGCGATTTTGGCGGAGCCGCGTTCCATTACCGGCCAGTACCTGTCCGGCTTCAAGAAGATTCCGGTGCCCAGCGCCCGCCGGCAGGGAAATGGCAGGTATTTGACAGTCAGAGGTGCAAGAGAAAATAATCTGAAAAATATTGACGTATCCATTCCTTTGGGAACCCTGACCTGTGTTACCGGCGTTTCCGGATCCGGAAAATCCAGTTTGGTGGGTGAGGTGCTTAATAAAAACCTGCTGGCGAAATTGAATCATGCCCGTACCCGCCCCGGTATTGCCGATGCCATTGAGGGCATGGAATATCTGGACAAGGTTATCGACATTGACCAGAGTCCCATCGGACGTACTCCGCGCAGCAATCCGGCCACTTATACGGGGTTGTTTAACGATATTCGTGACCTGTTCGCGTCGACCAACGATGCCAAGATCCGCGGTTATGGGCCGGGCCGTTTCAGCTTCAATGTCAAGGGCGGCCGGTGCGAGGCCTGCAGCGGTGACGGCCTTGTAAAGATCGAAATGCACTTTTTGGCGGATGTATATGTACCCTGTGAGGTATGCCGGGGACAGCGGTATAACCGGGAAACGTTGGAGGTCCTATACAAGGGTAAGAACATTTCTCAGGTGCTGGAAATGACAGCGGATGAAGCGGTGGATTTCTTTGAGAATCTGCCAAAAATCTGCAGGAAGGCCCAAACGCTGGTAGAGGTAGGTCTCGGCTATGTAAAGCTGGGTCAATCCAGTACCACCCTTTCCGGCGGTGAAGCCCAACGGGTGAAGCTGGCTACCGAGCTGGCAAGAACGTCAACGGGCAAGACTATTTATGTGTTGGATGAGCCAACCACGGGTCTGCACGCGGCCGATGTCCATAAGCTCATCGATGTGCTGCAACAACTGGTGGATGCAGGCAATACGGTGCTGGTCATCGAGCATAATCTGGATGTGATCAAAACTGCTGACCACATCATTGACCTTGGCCCGGAGGGCGGCGATGAGGGCGGCTATGTGGTGGCCCAAGGTACGCCGGAGGCTGTGGCTGCCGTACCGGAAAGCTATACGGGCCAGTATTTAAAGCGTTGTCTGTGATGCCCTTGCCAAACAAAGCATCATGATATATAATGAAAACCGGGCGTACCCCATTTGGTACGCCCGGAAGAATTATTCAGAAAGCATTCGGAGGAAGCACATCCGCTAACTCAATCAGACCGTGATCAAATTCACCGGCATAGTCCACCCGCAATCTGGGAGATGCTAAATTACCATTGAGATTCTTACGGATAGCCAGAGTTATGGTCAATTTTGTTCCCTTTTCGACACCTTTCTCGATGAGGACGGTGCCACCATGGACAGAAGCGGCACTGCGGATCATAAACATACCGAGACCGATACCGTGGCGGCTTTCTTCGATACCCGGTTGCCGCAAATGCCGGGAAAATACACTGCCGAAGATATCCTCCGGGATACCGCTGCCGTTGTCACAAACCGTTAGATACAGTTTGTCACCATGACGGGTCAGCTTCGCGTCGATCACACCGTCACGCTCAGAAAATTTGATCGCGTTTGAGAGCATATTGTACACTGCTCGCTCCAAGCGCTCGGCATCTGTCAAAGAGAGGATCGGCTCGGGATAGTTGGAAAAACGGAGGGTAATGCCCGTAGATTCTGTTAATGCTGTGGCTTTTTCAAAGACATCGCCAATGATTGCGGTGATGTCCCGAAGTTCTTGGCGCGGCTGATTTTGCTCTGCGTAGCGGGCAGCATCAGACATATTACCCACGAGCCGAAGCATACGGTACAAGCTTCGCTCAAGAAGCTGCGCATCTTCATTTGCACGATCTTTGTCGGGTACCATGCGGTCAGCGGCGATCATCATATTGGCCAAAGGTTCCCGCAGCTCCCGGGCTGCCAAGGCAAAGGCTTGCAACTGTGGGTCTACTTCCTCTCCATCCAGTACAAATACATCAAAGCCGTCCATCCGGGAAACAGCAGCACCGAAGCTATGACCCTCTACTTGAACTGACAGGTACAGGCAGCCGGATGATAAAGCGGCGTATTCTTCTTTTCCTGTTTCCAGTATGTTTTCTACAGGCGTTCCGGTGGCGATCATGCAATTCCGGGCAGCCTGGTTGCAGTATGTTATGGTGCTGTTGATTACGGCAAAGGCGGGACGGATGATCAGATCCAGCATCCCCGACAGATTGTAGGATTGTTCCATAGCGTTCCTCCTCTGGCATAGCATGTGCAGATTCCGGGAAAGTATCGGCGGCGCGTTTCGACACCCTTCGACATTTCCCTATGAGGCTATTTTAACGAATAACTCTCAAAATAGCAAGTCCAATCCTAAAAAGAGGTGAAAAATATGCATACTGCTGAAGGGCATCGCGGGCGTGTAAAGGACCGGTACCGAAAAGAGGGACTGGACAGTTTTGATGAAGTCCACGCGCTGGAACTGCTTTTGTTCTATGCAGTGCCCCGTATCGACACAAAACCCCTTGCCAGAAGCCTGCTGGACCGGTTTGGTTCATTGGCACTGGTGCTGGAAGCTACAGAAGCAGAGTTGATGGCTGTTCCGGGTGTAGGAGAGAATGTTGCAACCTATCTGACCTTGATTACGGCGGCGGGAAGATACTATCAAATGTGTCGGTCGGAACGACCGGTTATTCTGGACAGCACAGAAAAATATGGAAGATACTTACAGGATCTGTTTTACGGAAGACGGAACGAAACAGTGTATCTGCTGTGTCTGGATGCAAAATGTAAGGTCCTGTGCTGCCGTAAGGTGGGAGAAGGGGATGTCAACTGTGTAAATGTTCCCATCCGCAAGGTCGTGGAAATTGCATTGAGTACCAATGCTACCATGGTGATCCTTGCCCATAATCATCCCAGCGGACTTGCACTCCCTTCCGGGGAGGATATTGAAACCACGGAGCGAATCGCAAAAGCTTTGGGTGCTATGGATATTGTTGTAGCCGATCATATAATCGTATCCGATGAGGAATTCGTATCTTTGGTACAATCCCGGTGCTATGATCCAAGGCAATTCAGCCGGTTGATATAAGGTGGCCTATGAATATTATCGTTTGTATCGATGATGACAACGGAATGCTCTTTCATGGCAGGCGGCAAAGTAAGGATAGAATTCTGCGTCAGCAGGCCAGAGCCTTGGCCCAAGGGCAGCCTTTGTGGATGAACAGCTATACTGCCGGGCAGTTTCGTGAGGACGGGTGCGAGGTAGTTTCAGATGAAGCATTTTTGGAAAATGCCCCTGAGGACGCCTGGTGCTTTGTGGAGAATGTGGATGTGATTCCTGTTGTCAACAAAATTCAGAAGGTGGTATTGTACCGTTGGAACCGGTTGTACCCATCAGATGTCAAATTTCCCACGGAGCTGTTTGCGCCAAAGTGGCAATTGATCAGCACAAGAACCTTTGCCGGAAGCTCCCACGATGAAATCACAGAGGAGGTGTATCGCCTGTGAGGAAGAAAAAGGGGAAGTCCCCTTCACTTATCAAGTTTGTGATCCTGTTGCTCTTAGCCGTCGGCTCTTATATCTTTTATAACTATGGGCCGGGCGCGGCACCTCACGCGGTAAGTGTGGCGGATATCCCCGCTTACAGCGGTCATGCTTATGTGGTTATCAATGACAATCAGCCGTTGTTCAGCGAGGATGAATTGGTGGCCGATTCCTATGAATTCTATTCGGAACTGGACGGATTGGGCCGTTGCGGCTATGCCATGGCCAGTATCGGATTGGATATGATGCCTACAGAAGAGCGGGAGAGTATCAGCAGTGTGAAACCCTCCGGGTGGGTGCAGGCCCAGTATGATTTTGTAGAGGCACAGAATCTGTATAACCGCTGTCATTTGATCGGATTCCAGTTAACGGGAGAGAATGCCAATGAGAAAAATCTGATTACCGGGACCCGATATCTGAATACAAAGGGCATGCTTCCCTACGAAAACATGGTTGCGGACTATATCAAGGAGACCGGCAATCATGTGATCTACCGGGTCACGCCCATCTATGAAGGCAGTAACCTGGTGGCCAGCGGTGTGCAGCTGGAAGCATGGTCTGTAGAGGATCAGGGGGAAGGCATCTGCTTCCATGTCTATCTGTATAACGTACAGCCGGGTGTGGTTATCGATTATGCCACAGGTGAAAGCCGGCTGGATCCCAATGATATAGCGGCATAATATTTCAGGCTCCGAAGAAGCTTCTTCGGAGCCTGTGCTTTATTTCTTTGGGGTGGCGTTGAAAATGCCGTCGTATTCGTCAAGGAAGTCTTCGGCGGTTTTGGCCATGCGAACCGTACAGTGGTTATCTCGGAAGCAGAAGATAGCAATGAAGTTGCCTAAGTATTCGTCGATGATCTGCACCTTTAAAAGCAGCTTCTGGCGCTCTCTCCATGCGGCAGAAACGGCACAATCGTACATGAAGCCGTCCGTTGTGGGAGAACCGGCATGTTCCCGGGAATAACCCAGCTGTGGGAATTTGCCAAATACATTTTTGCCCAGACCGAAGGAAAGGACCTTTTTGCCTTGGGCGTTGGTATAGTGAAGCTCACCCGTATTGTCCGGACCAAAACGGAAGGAAAATTCGGTGATCCCGGTAGGATTCTCATCACACAGATAGGTCACACCGTCAATGTCCTTGGAGAAAGGAGAATCCACCATGCCGGGCAGGTGCTTCAATTTCATGCCCTGCGATAAGTCCAGATATTCCGCGTAGCTTTCGGGATCATCGGGCAAAGGCTTGTCCTCCAGAAAGTCTACGATGAAGTCGTAAACTGCGGTGATTACCAATGGATAAGGTGTTTCGTAAGCACCCTGATGGCCTTGGTCGTCAGCGGTACAGGTAAACAGGAAATCATACTGAGGCAGACAGATGGTGACTTGGCAACCCATACCCACGAAGGCAAAACCACCCCGGGGTGCCTGCCAGATCTGATAGCCGTAACCTAAATGGAAACCTTGGGAAAAGCCGTTTTCATCATTGTCCACCACCGGTGAGGTGGCTTCCCGGATGTAGTCTGCATCCATCAAACGCTCACCGTTGTGGATGCCGCCTTTCATTAACAGGCGACCAAAGGAAGCAATATCCCGAAGGGTACAGAGCATAGAAGAATCACCGAAGCTGTCTTCGTTGCGGGTCTTCAGCATCTTTGCAGTCCGGAAGGTACCCATGGTGTTGAAGAGCTTCTGTTTCAGGTATTCCAACAAAGTCATACCGGAAAGCTTCTCTACTAAACTGGACAGGACCTGAGAACCGGGGCTGTCATATTGCCAGTAGGTACCGGCAGGGTGAAGCACATCCATGGTGCGGAAGTAATGCTCCGTCCGGTCGATGGCGGTTTTATCACTAAACCAGTTTGCGCTCATTCCTGTGGTTTCCATGGTAAGCATTTGGCGAATGGTCTGCTCAGCCAGCCAGGGATGCAGTGTTTTGTTGATCTTTTCCGGGAAATAGCTTGCAATGGGATCATCCAGCTTTAACTTGCCTTCCTCCAGCAGCAGACCAATGGCAATGCCCACGAAGCTCTTTGTTTGGGAGTACATCCGGTGTATGGACTCTTTATGGTAGGGTGCCCAGTAGGCTTCGGCAAAGATGTCGTCACCGCGCATCATGAGCATACCGTGGGTATATAATCCCCGTTCTTCCAGCTTATGGATAAATTTCGTAACAGACTTGGAAGAAATACCTGCCTGTTCCGGCGTGATGGTATTAAACATAGTCTGACTCCTTTTGTGATATTTTTTTGACTTGGGATGGTGAAATACCGAACATTTTCCTATATGCTACGGAAAAATAGTTGCTGTCGTTGAACCCGCACAGCAATGCCACTTGAGAGATGCTCTGGACCTGTCCGCTCTTGAGCAGGGTTTCTGCTTTTTTCAGTCGATACAAATTCAGATATTCATTGAAACCAAAACCGGTTTCTTTCTTGAATACCCTAGACAGATGCTCCGGACTGACAGCACAATACTTTGCTACATCCGTTAATGTGAAACGGTCCATATAGTTAACCCGTATATAGGCAACTGCCTGCTCTATAAATGGACTAGTGGTAGCCAACGGGTTGGTTTGGAAGGATGCCTTTGCCATCAGCAGGAAAAGCTGCATAGCGCAGCAGCGGATGGTGTCCTGGGCAAATGCATCCGGGTGAATCACTGCTTCCCGCAACTTTGCATAGATGGAAGCGGTCTGGCGGGCAGTGTCCGGTGTTTGGGAAAAATAGGCAATGCGGTCCAGAACCGGCAACACCGATTTGGGAATGTAGTCTTCTGTACAGTTGAATAACAATCGACTATGCGTGGGGGTCTCGTAAATGACCTTATGGATGAGTCCCGGAGGAATGACAACGATGTCTCCGGCAGTTAAAGAGTAGGTCTTGTCATGTATAAAATAGCGGCATCGCCCTTCTGTCAGATAATAGACCTCATAATCGGGATGGTAATGGGTTTTAGGGGTATAGGCAGGTTCTCTGTCAGCTATGTAAAATGTAAAGTAGCTATTCATTCGTTCACCGTCCCTTCCTGTGTTCAGTATAAATGGATAAGTCAAAATTATCAAGGGCGGAAAGGAAAACTGTCAAATTATTTAAGGAAATAATAGAAAATGTTGATATACTCGAGCGTATAGAAAAGGAGGGTATATTATGAGATATATCGATAATCGAGTAGAAGATATCAAAATCGCGTACATTGGCGGTGGCAGCCGTGGCTGGGCCTGGGGACTCATGAGTGATCTGGCGGAAGCTCCGGATATCAGCGGTCAGGTGGCACTGTATGATATCGACTTGAAGGCAGCGAAAGCCAATGAGACCATCGGTAATCTGTATAATGACGCGCCCGGGTGCCGGTCCAAGTGGTCATATCGGGCGGTGGAAACCTTGGGTGATGCACTGACCGGCGCAGATTTTGTGGTCATTTCCATTCTCCCTGGTACTTTCAAGGAAATGTATAGTGATGTCCACACACCGGAAAAATACGGCATCTGGCAGCCGGTAGGCGACACAGCTGGTCCAGGTGGCATTATTCGCGCGTTGCGGACGATTCCCATGTTTGAAGTGATTGCCAAGGCCGTTGCAGAATTTTGTCCCAATGCCTGGGTCATCAACTATACCAATCCTATGACCATGTGCATGCGTGCATTATACAAGGCATTTCCCGGTATCAAGGCCTTTGGCTGCTGCCATGAGGTCTTTGGAACCCAGGGATTGTTGGCCGCTGCGCTGGAAGATATGCTGGGCATCGAAAAGCCGGACCACAAGGATATCAAAGTCAACGTAGTGGGTGTCAATCATTATACTTGGCTCACATCTGCCCGTTACGGCAATATTGATGTGATGGAAGTTTACAAGGATTTCTGCGAAAAGTACCACGAAACAGGTTTTCTGAAAGGTAAAGACGACAACTGGATGAACGGTGCCTTTGCAACCTGTGACCGGGTAAAGATGGATCTGTTCCGCAAGTATGGTGTGATCGCCGCTGCCGGTGACCGCCACTTGGCAGAGTTTAATGAAGGTAAGCAGTATCTGGCTTCCCCTGAACAGGTTCGATCCTGGGGATTTGCGCTGACACCGGTATCCTGGCGTTTGGAACATCTGGAGCTCCGGATGAAAAAAAGCCGCAAGCTTCTCAGTGGTGAAATAAAAGTAGAGCTGAATAATACAGGTGAGGAAGGCGTCAATCAGATACGGGCGCTGTTGGGCCTAAGCACGCTGGTTACCAATGTCAATATTCCAAATCGTGGACAGATTTCCAATCTGCCCATGGATGCGGTGGTTGAAACCAATGCGGTATTCCGGGATGGAACGTTGACACCGGTGTTGGCGGGAGCGGTTCCTGCGTCCATATATGGACAAATTGCTCGTGTCGTATCGATACAGGAACAGGTAGTTGAGGCGGCTATGGAGCGGAATCTGGAAAAAGCCTTTGTTGCTTTCTTGAATGATCCGCTTGTGACCATTTCTGACAGCGAGGCAAGAGAACTGTTTAACGAGATGGTGGAAAATACCAAGGATTACCTCACAGAGTACATGAAATAACAAAAAAGCAAAACCTTTGGAAAACCCAAAGGTTTTGCTTTTTTTATCAATAAAAGAGGATTGTAAATTGACAAGCTTTGTCGAAATTGGTATAATGATGCTGTTTGTGACCGAAAAGGGTGAGAGGAGAGTACACACCATGGCGAGAGTCAAAAAAGTCATACTGGGATTGCTGACGGTGATCATCGCGGTTTGCTCTGTAGGTGTTCTGGGAGTACTGGTGCTGAGTGTTGCGCTGACTTCCGGGAATCCGGAGTCCGCATCCGGCACGAAAGCGGTGGATGTGGCGATTATGGACCGCTACGATATGTACATGACCAACAAAGTCAGTGAGGCGCTGGATGGCGTACTATCCATTGAGAAAGTATACTGGCTCAGTGATGACGATCAGGTGGCCCCGGAACCCGATCAAAGCAAATTCGGTGAAACAGATGATCCTACCACTATGCAGTGGTTTTTGGATGCCGCAAAGCCTATTTTGGATGGACAGGATACCATGTTTACTACCGATGTGAAGATCGGCCCCAAAACCAAGGTGCTGTATTATCTGGATGATACGATCATGGTCATCACATGGAAAGAAGTAATCAACAACTGTATGTATACTTTCAGTGAAGTAAAGATCGCACATCCCAGCCAGTTCCGCCGGTTCCTGGCCGGAGGCAGCTTCAGTTCTCCCATTCAGTTGACTACCACGGAAATGGCAGGCAGTGTCAATGCGGTTGTGGCCTCCAGTGGTGACTTTTACATGTTCCGCCGTCATGGCGTGATCGTATATGACGGCATCGTTCAGCGCTGTGACAGCGCCGGTGTACAGACCTGCTACATTGATGATCAAGGCGATATGATCTTCTCCCACCAGGGAGAGTTTAAGGATATAGAAAGCGCACAGAAATTCGTGGATGAAAATAACATCCGCTTCAGTATGTGCTTCGGCCCGGTGCTGGTGGAAAACGGTGTTCCCTCCAAAATCGGTTGGTATCCGTTGGGTGAGATCAATGACGATTACTCCCGTGCTGCCTTGTGCCAGAAAGGCAAACTCCATTACCTTTTGGTTACTGCCAACACAGAATGGCCTTGCTCGGTTACTACCGATATTTTTGGTTTCCAGAAGGCATTGCTGAAATTTGAATGTGACATGGCCTATACTCTGGACGGTGGCCAAACAGCGGTTATTGCCATGAATGACAAGTTGATCAATAATGTGGTTTACGGTTATCAGCGTGATATCAGTGACATTATTTATTTTGCCACGGCGATCCCCAATGGAAACTAAGATTTTGTTTGGAGCGAAGCGAATATGAAATGGATTGCGAAGTTTATTGGCCTGTTATTTATTCTGGCTGGTATTGTGGTTGCCGGCTTTACGGTTGAAGTAGCAAAAAAGAATCTGGACAGCATCCCTGTTCTGCTGGCACCGGTGGAGGAAGCGGAAGCACAGGCACAGGCACTGATGGAAGCAGTGGCAAAAGGTGATTACGGTGCTGCGGAAATGTTCATTCTGGGAAATCCCAAGCTGGGCGTGGACCGGGATCCTGCCGATACCGTAGGTATTATGATCTGGGATGCTTTTGTGGAAAGCTACGACTTTGAAATGGTTGGCGACAGCTTTGCAACTGACTCCGGCATTGCACAAAATGTAAAGGTGACCTTTCTGGATATCAGCAGTGTAACAAAGAATCTTCGGGAAAGATCTCAGGTACTTCTGGAAGCTCGGGTTGCCGAGGCTGTGGATGTAGACGAGATCTATGACGAAAACAACGATTACAAAGAAGAATTTGTCATGGAAGTACTGAAAGATGCAGTGTCAGATGCCCTGAAAGAGGATGCAAAGATGACAGGCACGGAATTTACTATGAATCTCGTGTACCGGGACGGAAACTGGGTTGTAGTTTCCGATAGCGCTTTGATGGCAGCTATCTCCGGTAATGTTGTCAAGTAAGGAGCAGATAATGGCATTTTTGAGGAAAATAGGCCGTGGGTTTCTGACATTGACGGTTGCTGCTGCGGGCCTTGCGGTGACATTCGCTCTGCTGCTGGGAATGCTGCAGATCGCCGGCTCTGCAGAAGGAAAAGCACCGGCAGCGGTAGACGTGGCCATTATGGACCGTTATGATATGTACGTGACCAATCAGATCAGCAGTGCGCTGGATGGCGTGCTGTCGATCGAGAAGGTGTACTGGCTCAGTGACGATGACAAGGTGGCACCGGAACCCAATCAGGCCTGCTACGGAACTGCGGATAGTCCTGCAGAACTGGGGTGGCTGTTAGAAGAGGCAAAGGAGCTTTTGGATGGACAGGAGACCCTGTTCACTACCGAGACTGTGATTGCCCAGGGAACAAAGATCGACTACTATCTGGATGATACAATTCTGGCGATTATTTGGCGTCAGGCCATCGACGATTGTATGTATACCATCAGTGAAATCAAACTGGCGCATCCAAGCCAGTTCCGCCGTTTCTTGTCCGGCGGTGCTTATGGCTCGGAGATGCAGCTTTTGACGACCCAGATGGCCGGCAGTGTCAATGCTGTTCTGGCCACCAGCGGTGACTTTTACGCCAACCGCCGTCATGGTGTCATTGTCTATGATGGTATTGTGCAGCGGGTACACAGTAAATTTTTGGAGACCTGCTATATTGATGACAACGGCGATATGTCCTTTAGCTATCTGGGCGAGCTGCCGGATATGGAAAGTGCGCAGGCGTATGTGGACGAGAACAATATCCGTTTCAGCGTGGCCTTCGGACCGGTTTTGGTGGAAAACGGTGTGCCAAGACCCCACCATGAGTATACGGATTACTTGATGGGTTCCGTAAACGGAGACCACTCCCGAATTGCTCTGTGTCAGAGGGGTCCGCTCCATTATTTTGTAGCGATTGCAGGACAGGACGCCAAGTACAACTGCTACCGGCTGATCACGCTGGCTGAATTCCAGAAGCATATTGTGGAATTCGGCTGTGACATGGCCTATACGCTTGATGGCGGTCAGACCGCAACTATGGTAATGAATGACCAGTTGATGAACCGTCCTTCTTATGACAGCGAACGTGACATCAGCGATATTATCTATTTCGCCACGGCGATACCGAACGGAGAGTAAGAGAATGGATCGGATTGCGTTTATTATTGGAGAATCCTTTATTTTCTGGAGTCCCATTATTTTGGCACTGGCGGCACTTGTGGCGGCCTGCCTGTTCATCGGATTTTATTTGAGCCGCTCCTGCAACGGCATTGGTACTTTTATGGCAGTACCTTTGGCATTTGTATTTTCTATGGCCCTCAGCCGTATGATTCACTGGTATTGCCGTACAGACAGCTACCCCAGCTTTGAAGCTGCTATGACGGACTACACTTCCGGTGGTTACGCACTGTTGGGTGTAGTGATCGGTTGTATTTTGGCAGCCTGCGTTCTGCGGCTGATCCAGGTAGTGAAAAATTTGCCCGAAATGCTGGACTGCATGGCTCTTGCCGGCGCTGCCGGTATCTGCATTGGTCGGTGCAACAGCTTCTTTAACAGCTCTGACCGGGGCGATATTCTGGAAGGCATTACAACACTGCCCATGGTATATCCCGTGACGAATAGCGTCACAGGCGGTGTAGAGTACCGGTTTGCTACTTTTGTGCTGCAGTCTGCTGTGGCTGGCGGTATCTTCGTGATCTTGCTGCTGTTCTGGCTGCTGATGAAGCGCAAGGGCAAGAGCGGCGATACGGGATTGATGTTTGCGCTGATGTACGGTGCTTCTCAGGCCATGTTTGACAGCACCCGCTATGACTCTTTGTATCTGCGCAGTAACGGCTTCGTAAGTCTGGTACAGATTGCCGGTGCGGTGGCTTTGGCCTTTGCTGTGGTGATGTTCTCTGTGCGCCTGTGCAAGAGCCGCCGTTGGCATTGGTGGTATCTGGCTTTCTGGCTTCCCATTCTGGGATTGCTTGGTGGCGCGGGCTATATGGAATACTATGTACAACGCCATGGTGATCAGGCGCAGTTTGCTTACACAGTTATGAGCGGTTGCTTGATCGGTGTGATTCTTTTGGGCATTGTCATATATATTCTGGCCGTTACCGGAGAGCACAAGCATATCAGAAAGGCTGCTTTTGAAGTAGAACTGTTGAAGCAGGCTGAAGAAAAAGAGGAAGATACGGCTGAAGTAGTTGCTGCACAGTAAAAATTGTGGTATACTATATATAAGGCTGATAAATGAATAGTTCGTCTGCAAGTTGTTTATCGCGCCTTGCAGACGAATTTTTTGCAGCGAGGGGGGATTCTATGGATTTTAAGCTGGTGTCTGAGTTTAAGCCAACCGGCGATCAGCCGGAAGCCATTAAGCAGTTGGTGTTTGGCGTGGAAAATGGCCTGCGGGAGCAGGTGCTTCTGGGTGTTACCGGTTCCGGTAAGACCTTTACTATGGCTTCTGTCATTGAAAAACTGAACCGGCCAACCCTTGTTCTGGCCCATAACAAGACCCTCGCGGCCCAGCTTTGCTCAGAATTCCGGGAGTTTTTCCCGGATAATGCTGTGGAATACTTTATATCCTACTATGATTACTACCAGCCGGAAGCCTATATTGCCCATACGGATACCTATATCGAAAAGGATGCCTCTATCAATGAGGAGATCGACCGTCTGCGGCATAGTGCTACATCGGCCCTTTTTGAGCGCCGGGATGTGATCGTGGTATCGTCCGTCAGCTGCCTGTACGGCTTGGGCGACCCCATCGACTATAAAAGTATGGTCATTTCCCTGCGTGTGGGTAACGAGTACCCACTGGACACGGTGCTGCATAAGCTGGCGGAGATCCGCTATGAGCGCAATGACTTGGATTTTTCTCGTAATAAATTCCGTCTGCGGGGCGATACGCTGGAGGTTTATCCGGCATATTGGTCCGGACGAGCTATTCGCATTGAATTCTTTGGGGATGAGATCGATCGAATCTCGGAAATCAATGCAGTGTCCGGCATGGTGGAGCGCTACATTGACCATGTGGCCATTTATCCTGCCAGCCACTATGTGGCATCGAGAGAAAAACTCGCCCGGGCGATGGAAGAGATCCGCCGGGAATGTGATGAACAGGTGGCCTTTTTCCGGGCGCAGGACAAGTTGCTGGAGGCCCAGAGAATTGCCCAACGTACAGCCTATGACTTGGAAATGCTCACCGAGATCGGTTTCTGTAACGGCATTGAGAACTATTCCCGGGTGATCCAAGGCAGAGCACCGGGAACACCGCCTACCACGCTGTTGGATTATTTCCCCGATGATTTCCTGCTGTTCGTAGACGAGAGTCACGTGACACTGCCACAGTGCCGGGCCATGTATGCCGGTGACCGCAGCCGCAAGGATGCGTTGGTCAATTACGGATTCCGTTTGCCGTCTGCTTACGATAACCGGCCTTTGAACTTCCCGGAATTTGACAGTAAGATCAATCAAGCTGTGTATGTTTCCGCTACCCCTGCCGAGTATGAGCAGACCAGATCTGCACAGACGGTGGAGCAGGTGATTCGTCCTACAGGCCTTTTGGACCCCATTGTGGAGGTAAGACCCATTGAAGGACAGATAGATGACCTGATTGGGGAGATCAACCAGCGAACGGCCAGGGAGGAACGGGTGCTGGTGACCACCTTGACCAAGAAGATGGCAGAGGATCTGACGGTGTATCTGCAGCAAGCGGGTATCAAGGTGCGCTACATGCACTCGGATATCGGTGCCATGGAGCGAATGGAGATCATCCGTGATCTGCGCATGGCCAAGTTTGATGTCTTGGTTGGCATCAATCTGCTGCGTGAAGGATTGGACTTGCCGGAGGTTAGTCTGGTGGCCATTCTGGATGCGGACAAGGAAGGCTTCCTGCGCAGTGAGACCAGTTTGATCCAGACCATCGGACGAGCAGCCAGAAATGCTGACGGCAGGGTCATTATGTATGCGGACACGGTGACTCGTTCCATGAAAATCGCCATGGACGAAACGGCCCGTCGCCGGGAAATTCAAGATGCCTACAACAAGGCTAACGGTATCGTGCCTAAGACCATCATTAAGTCGGTGCGTGACTTGATCGAGATATCCTCGCCTACAGCTGAGCGCAAGGGACGCAGCGGTATCAAGATGACCAAGGCGGAAAAGGAAAAGGAGATCGCCCGTCTGGAAAAGCAGATGAAGGAAGCTGCTCGGATGATGGAATACGAGTATGCCGCTATTCTGCGTGACCAGATCATCGAACTTCGTGGCAATGGATTATAATAAGCAAGCCTGCCTGTGCGTATTGCACAGGCAGGCTTGATCATTCTTCTGGGTTGGGTTTTTCGTATTCGTTTTCCCGAATGCCCGGATAGTGGGTATCCAGATATTCCTCACGGTAGGGATTGACACCACGGGAAACTGTCTCCGGTTGATTGGGAAGCAGCCAGCTTGGACGCTTGTAGTACTTGTTGTGGAACTGGTTTTCCGTACGGCCTGCCCGCTCCAGCACATCAGCGCAGGCACGGATACAGCCTCTGGCACCGCAGATCGCAAAATAACCGGTATGGCTGATAATGTAATTATAGTACTCCATTACGGAATTGGTATAAGGCTTTCGACCCCACTGGGCATTGGCCATGGCATAGGACAGAATGTAGGCTTCTTCTTCGGTCATTTCGCTGTTTCGTACATCGAATGCCATGTTGGGGAACTCTTTCTTCAGGAACGGAGAACACTCATTGTTCATGCCGTGATGGGACAATGTGCAGCGTCCCATCTGTACATCTCCAAACCAAACCTGTTTCTCACCGAAATCCACGGTCAGACGGCGGGTGGTATCCTTTACTTCCGGAATTGCACCACCGGGACACATCCGTGTACAAGCACCGCAATGCATACAAATGGTGCCGGTATCTAAGATGGGATCCGGTTCCAGCTCCGCATCCGTGAAGATTAGACCAAGACGGACACGGGGGCCAAACTTCTTGGTCAAAAAGACCTTGGAAAATCCAATTTCACCCAAGCCACAGCCTGCGGCTATCATGCGAATGCTGCAGACCACATCCGGTGGCACCTTTCCGGGCGCTACCGGCTCCATGGTGGTTCCGTTGCCTTCGGGTACGGCAGGGTAGTGGGCAACTGCTTCCCAACCGTGGTCCTCAATGAAGCAGCACAGGTCATAGGTCTTTTTGGGTCGGAAGAAAGCATTCAGCTTGTTGTATGTATAGAAAGTGTAGTTATGCCAGTGGGTACCTTCTTCTATGCCACGGTTGGCGCCCCGGGGGATCCGCATGGCGATGGCAATAACGGATTTGCAATCGGGAAAATAGGTTTTGGGAGACATAAGGGTGGGGGCATTTTCGAACCGCTCAATATTGCCGATGGCAATACAATCAATGCCAAGCTCAGCGGCCCGCTGCTTGATCATTTGAGATGTCAGTTTCATCAGCGATTCCCCCGGTTCCCGTCTTTGCTGAAGGCACCTCCAAGGACGTTTGCCGCATCGGTATTTCGCTCAGAAGCCATGCCGGACAGACCGATGGCCCAACTATCCCGTTTGCGGAAGTTGTTTTCAAAGGTATTACCGATCAGTTTGTTTTCTTCCAGATAGCACATGCAGGTGCGGTTGCACAGGGCGGCGATCCGGTCAGGCTTGCCTTTGGAAGTGAAGCGGTTGGGGACAGCACCGTTTTTACACAGCTTGCATTTTTCATAATCGATCTTTGCCACAGTCATCTGCTTGCCGCAGATTTCAATGGTTTCTGTTTCTGTCTTGCTGATGGCACCCAGAGGGCAGACATCGGCACATTTTCCGCAGCCGGTACAAATGTGGGACTCACGAATGGGAGTCGGTTCCAGCTCTGCGTCGGTAATGATCATCTGGAACCGCTGACGGGAACCAAAACGGTCAGAAAGGGGCAAACCGGAGAAACCCAGCTCGCATACACCGCAGGCGATAGCGGCATAGTCAAAATCCGGATAAACATTGGGGGCAGGACGTCCTAAAGCAACAGGTACACCGGTGGGTTCGCACTCCGGGGGATTGTTAAACAGGGGAACGGCTTCCCAGCCGTTATCTTCCAGTACATTGCCCAGATTGTAGCAGGCCAGAGAAAGGAACTCGTCTTCCAGCCAGTTACTTCCAAACAAACGGTAGTCACCAAAGTTGGTGCCTTCCTCCACACCCCGCAGAGAGCCGCGGCAGATCCGCTTGCCGATGAGAATTACGGTTTTTCCTTCGGGGAAGATGGAAAAAGGATTGTGGGACGGTTCTATGGCATCAAATCTGGATTTGGGGGCAAAACCAATGAGGTCAATGCCTTCCCGGTTTGCTGCATCCAAGAGCTTCTGTTTTAGTTCGTTCATGAAAAAACCTCCGAAAAGTAGTTGCATTTATTATAGAAGCATGTCTAAACCGACGCAATAAAGAATCAAAAGCTTATATCACTTTTCGAAACAGAAATTTATATTGAATTTATTGGTAATTATGGTATTATAGTATCAATACACGGGAGAAACCGGGGGAAAAAGCATGTTACTAAAAGAAAGTTTTTCGATTACCGAACTAGTCCCGGGGAAAATTGTATTCGATATTGCGCCAGAGGTGTTTGTGCCCGGCCGGGCATTCTGCTCGATCAGCTTCCGCCTTTCCGGACAGATCGTTGTTGCAGGAAAGCAGCAAACCTATCATGTGGCGCCGCAGAGCATCTTTTATATGCCGTGTGGATATGATTATTCTACTAAAATCGTGGAAGCCGGAGAAATCTATGTGATTCATTTCTGGACTTTGGATGGATTTCCGGCAGAACCCTTTGTGTGGAAACCGCTGGAGCCGCGTCTATATGAAAAGATGTTTTGTCAGATTCTTGAAAATTTTCCCACAGGTGAGCGAAAAGATTTTGCCACCATGGGTTTGTTTTATGAGTTGCTGGCGAAAATTCGGGAGCATTCCAAAACAGAACGCACGCACGTTCCAAAGCGAATGCTGCAAGCAAAGGGCGAGATCCATGAGCGGTTTAACGAGAGCACGTTATCCGTGGCAGAACTGGCTCAGAATGCGGCGCTTAGTGAAGTGTATTTCAGGCGGGAGTTCAAGGCTTGCTTTGGCTGTCAGCCGGTAGCCTATATCAGCAGTGTTCGCATAGAACATGCAAAAGCCCTTTTGGAAACCGGTGAGTATTCGGTCAGCGAAGTGGCAATCCAAAGCGGTTATGACAATGTCAGTTATTTCTCCTACCGCTTTCGGGAAACCACCGGTATGACACCAAGCCAATACCGGGATAACGCAATTCAAAAAAATACGGATGTGCTGTAGCACATCCGTATTTTTGATTATTTAATGAGTTTATTTCACACCGTAGACCTTGGCGGCATCGAACAGATTGGTGTACATGGATGCCTTCTCCTTCAGATTGCTTCCGGTAACCATGATGCGGCCCATACGGATGGTGTTATCGGTGATGCTCATCCAGGGAGTGCTGTTGTAGCAGGTGCCCATATAGTACTTGAAGCCAGCGCCGTATAGCTTTTCGTACTTTGTGTTGTTGCCGTATGCTTCTTTGCCATCGTTGATATCACCGGTTCTTGCATATGCCAGAATCTCAGTTTCACCCAGCAGCGGTGTTACGGCAGTTTCCCAACTGGCCAGATCGTCCTGCATATCCAGAAGCGCTGCCTTACCGTAGGACATGTTGCCAAAGGTGTTGCTTGCCAGCGTGTATCCCTTTTCACGCAGAGCGTTGACTACGGCAGTGATGCTTGCGGTGTCTTCCAGAGGATAGCCAAACAGGCCGTTATAACCGGTCATAGCCAGAACGGCACGGGCGCCTTTGAGAGAGAAGCCGGGATTGGCTGCGATGAAGTCCTCCAGAAGGGGAACGAAGTCGTAGGAACCGGTATAACTCTCACCATTTGCAGGATTGACCTTGGTATAGAAACCGCCATCCTCATTGACAGCCAGAGGATTCTCATATCCAGAAGGCTGGCATTGGATCAGAACGATAGGCTTCTTGCCGGCAGGCAGGCGCAGATCATTTTTGACGATAAGAGTAGAGCCGTCTTCTGCCTTGGTGGTAGTGAAAATATCATCCAGATCGACCAGCATGAAGCCGTTTTCATACAGCTGCTGCAGAATTGCGTTGAATTCCGCACAGGATATGTACAGGTATCGGTTATCATCACCGCTGTCTCCGGCAAAACCGGTAACAGGATCGATAATCAGCTTGCTGAAAGACAGGAAAGGAATTTGCTTAGGATCTTCCCATGCAACGAGGGTGCTTTCTGCACTCTCATAGGCCTGCCGCGTAGAAAGCAGATTGGAAAAATCGGAGAGATTACCCGAGAAAGAGTCCAGCACTTCAATGGCTTTGTCGTATTCGCAGGAGGCTGCATACTTTTCGGATTCTGCAATCAGAGCTGCTGCTTCAGCTTCCCACTCAAGCTGTTGCTGGGCAATGGAGGATTCCACGGCCAGACTTTCCTGTCGCTCCTGCTCTCGCTTCTCCTCAGCGCGCTTTACAGAGCCAACAGCGAAGATAATAAAGAGAATGATCAGCACCACGACTACAATAAGGGGCAGATAGGTTCTGATAAGCCGCTTGATTGACTTGCGTTTTTTGCGCCGGGGATTGGGCCGGCGGGGAGCGCCGTTATCCATATTATTCATATTTTCCATAACGGTTCCTACCTTTCTACATTTTGGTACATCCATTATATACTTGCTTTCGCGAAAAAGCAAGTAAAAAGCCGGACAGCATAGGCTGTCCGGCAAAAAAGTTTCTTAAAAATTCATTAAATGTACTGAATCGTGATGTCACCAAAGCTGGCGCTGGCTTTTACATAAATGATTCCTTCGGTTTGGGGATCGGGATGGCCACTGACCTCTATCTCTGCGAAGGAGGTGGAAGTTGTCTGCCGTACCTGATACCGCCGGGGCACCTGCAGTGTCAGGTCGCCGAAGCTGCAGCTTGCATCGATGGCGCAGTTTTCGGATACTTCCTCGACACCGGAAAGATCAACCGTGTAATCACCGAAGCTGGTACTGATCTTGCCGTAAGAGAGCCGGGGGATGGAAATGAACTGTTCTGCGTCACCAAAGCTGGCGCTGTACTCAAAGTGCTCACCGTCAATACGGTAGTCGTTCCTCTTTTCGCCGTTGTGATGTACCTGGAAACTGGGTTTCCCTGGTTTTCGAAATGCGTCTACCAACAGGCTCAGACCGAAAATAACCAGAATAGCCGGGAATACCAGCTCACCGCCAAGGCTGAAGGGCAGTAGGTTCCAGCGGTCCAGCAGGAAATAACCGCCAAACAGGAGGCAGCCCAGACTAACAAAGGAAAATTTGGAGAAAAGACCGAAAATGCCGAAAATCAGCAGTGCGGAAGGCCACAGGGCGTTCCAGAAAGAGATATCCTTGGACAGGAGCTTTCCCAAAATCAGCTGGATACCCACAGCCAGGACCAACAACGCAAATCCCAGGACATTCTTTTTGCTGCTGTCAAAAGTAAATTCCCAGTTGCCTTTTTGGACATGGAACAGATTTGGATCGCTGTTGTTTTCCTTGCCGATCACTTCTGCTTCATATACCGGCACCTGAGACCCGGCGCCCAGAAGGGCATCGGTGGTAATACCAAAAATCTCAGCCAGTTTCGGAAGGATGGAAATATCCGGGCAGGATTGATCGTTTTGCCACTTGCTGCCAGCCTGTGCTGTGACACCCAGTTTTTCGGCCAATTGGTCTTGTGTCAATCCCAACCGTTTGCGGTGCTGAACGATCCGCTTTCCTAATGTCTGTTCCATAATAGTACCTCCTTGCTCTTCATGCTCATATCATGCCATAAATGCTGCTGAAAAGCTATCAATTATTCGTTAATTTTCTGGATTTTTTTATTCAACTGCCAGTTGTGAAGCTCTCAACGGGCAGTTGAGGAGGGTTTTTCTTGCAATCTTATGTATGTTGGGATATAATTTGAATAAACAAATTACGGAGGAAGCATTATGGAAAAGATCACAAGCTTTACCATTGACCATATCAAACTGCAGCCGGGCCTGTATGTGTCCAGAAAGGACCGGGTGGGTGCGGAAACCGTCACGACCTTTGACCTGCGGCTGACCAGTCCTAACGAAGAGCCGGTTATGAATACCGCTGAGATGCATACCATAGAGCATCTGGCGGCAACCTATCTGCGTAACGAGCCCAACTGGAAGGAGAAGATTCTGTACTTTGGACCTATGGGGTGCCGTACCGGATTTTACCTGCTGCTGGCCGGGAACTATGATTCCAAAGATGTGGTGAAGCTGGTTGCAGATTGCTTCCGGTTTGTTCGGGATTTCCGGGGTGAGGTCCCCGGTGCCAGCGCGAAAGATTGCGGCAACTACCTGGATATGAACCTGCCTATGGCAAACTACTGGGGCAAGCGCTATGCCGCTCTGCTTGAACATATTACTGAAGACCGTCTGGTCTATCCGGAATAAGGAGAAAGATTATGAAACTTGGTATCATTGGCGCAATGGAGCAGGAAGTGGAAACCCTGCTGGGATTGCTGGAAAATAAGAAAGAAACTGTCCGTACGGGCAGTACCTATTACGAAGGAACACTGGACGGTTTGGACGTGGTAGTAGTTCAGTGCGGCATCGGCAAGGTCAATGCCGCACTGTGTGTACAAGTGCTCTGTGATTGCTACGGCGTGACCCATGTGGTCAACACGGGTATCGCAGGATCCCTATGCCCGGAGTTGGATATTGGTGATTTGGTCATTAGCAGCGATGCTATGTATCACGATGTGGATTGTGTTCACTTTGGTTACACCATGGGCCAGATGCCCGGTATGCCGGTGACCTATGAGGCGGACAAGAAAATGACAGAGTTGGCATTCAGTGCCGCTGAATCAGTGAATGCCGGCCATACCCGTATTGGCAGAGTGGCCAGCGGCGACCAGTTTGTGGCTGTGAAGGAACTGAAAGAAAAAATAATTTCCGTTACAGGTGCCCTGTGCACGGAGATGGAGGGCGCGGCCATTGCGCAGGCAGCTTACCGCAACAAGATTCCTTTCGTAATTATCCGTGCTATTTCCGATAAGGCTGACGACAGCGCGGAAATGGATTATCCCACCTTCGAGCGCATCGCGGCTCACCGCTGCGCGGAGATCACCCGGAAATTTGCCGCCAGTTTAAAGAACCTCTAAACATCGGTTTTGCGTAAATGCAACCCCCGGTTGCGGAAACAAAAATAAGTATATAAACGAAACTGAGCGTAGCCGGGCCTCGGCTGCGCTCTGCATTTTTATGCCTATTTGGTGCCCCGAAAATCAAAAAGTCCATTGCAAACTGTCGATTGATTTGATAAAATGACAAAAACGAGGAGGGATCGTTATGGCAAAGAAAAAATGGGGAGACCGTCCCGACGGTGTTTGGCTCAGAGACCTGCCGGCAATGAATCAGTTTATGACGACACTGATGCCCAACCGGGCCGATAATGAGGCCTTTGTCAGTGTGGATATCGATATGGCACCTCTGGAAGCCTATCTGGAAAAGAAGAACGAAGGACTTGACAAAAGTCACCGGTATACCTTTTTCCATGTGATCAGTGCCGCCATCGGCAAGGCGTTTATTCTGCGTCCCAAGATGAACCGTTTCATCTGCAATCATAGGATCTATCAGCGCAATAAGGTGACGGTAGCATTTACGGTTAAGAAGCAATTTGATGACCATTCGGAAGAGGGATTGGCATTCTTTGAATATAAGCCGGAGGATACCATCGATACATACCATGCCAAGATCATGAAGGCCATCCATGTGGCCCGCCATGAGACCGATACATCCACGGGGGCTATGGATCTTATTGCAAAACTGCCCCACTGGCTGGTGGTGGCGATTACCAAGTTTGTTCTGTGGCTGGATAAGCGTGGCTGGGCACCGCAGGCATTGATCGGTACCGATCCCAATCATGCATCCGTTTTCCTGTCCAATCTGGGTTCGATTGGTTTGGAATGCGGCTATCATCATCTGGTCAACTGGGGAACCAATTCCTGCTTTGTGGTGCTGGGCAAGAAGTGCTGGAAGAAGGAATATGACGCATCCGGTGAAGGCCGGTGCCGTGAAGTGGTACCGCTGGGTATTACTCTGGACGAGCGGATCGCCGACGGCTATTATTATTCCGGTACCGTGGCACTGGTAAAGGAACTGCTGGAGCATCCAGAGCTGCTGGAGCTGAGCGCCGATACCCCTGTGGAATACGCGATCAAACGATAATATCAAGAGCGGCAGATGTTTGGTCTGCCGCTCTTTTGCCTAACATGGAACTGTTGACTTTTATGCCGTATCATGTTAGAATTTCTTAGCTAATTCTTAACCGTTTGAATCGATTATAAAAGGAGAATAAATCATGCTTGTTTCTGTCCTGCTGTTTGCTGTGGGCCTGGTGCTGCTGATCAAAGGCGGCGACTGGTTTGTTGACGGCGCTACCGGTATCGCAAAGCGCTTCAATCTGCCCGATATCGTTGTGGGTGCTACCGTTGTTTCCATCGGTACCACACTGCCTGAGGTCATGGTTTCCACCACCGGCGCATTGGCCGGTTCCGGTGCTATGGCTTACGGTAATGCCATTGGCTCCATTATCTGCAATACCTCTTTGATCGCCGCCATTTCTATTGCGGTGAATCCCGGTCCCGTGAATGTGAAGTCCATGAAGACCCCTGCAATTTTCTTCTTTGCTGCTGCCGCAATGTACTGCCTGGCAGCATACGGTTTGGGAACATTCCCCCGGTGGCTCGGCTTTATCATGTTGACTGTTTTCGCAGTTTATATGATTCTGACTGTTCGTAACGGCATGAAAAACCCCGATGTTACTGCCGATGAGGAAGAAGAAGGCAAACCCAAGAAGCTGTGGCAGGAACTGCTGCTGTTGGTTGTGGGTGCTGCCGTCATTGCCGTAGGCGCTGATCTGCTGGTTGATCACGGCCAGATCATTGCTCTGGAACTGGGTGTTCCCGAAACAGTTGTTGCGCTGCTGTTTGTAGCGCTGGGTACTTCTTTGCCGGAACTGGTTACGACCATCACTTCCCTGAAAAAGGGACGCGCCTCCTTGGGTGTCGGTAATGTCATCGGTGCCAATGTATTTAATCTGGTATTGGTTTCCGGTGTGGCTGTTTCTCTGGCACCCTTTGATGTCCCTGTAGAGAATACTTTCCTGGATACCGACTTGAATCTTTCTCTGGTTTTCGATATTCCCGTGATGCTGATCGTCATGTCTTTGATGATATTCCCGGCATTGGCGAAGAAGAAGCTTGGCCGTTGGCAGGGTATTACACTGCTGGCCATCTACGCGGCATTCTGCGTACTGCAGTTCATTCTGTGATTGCTTAAGAGGTCTCTTCGGAGACCTCTTTTTTCTTGACAAAGTTTTTTCCCAGAGATATAATGTGCCATGGAAATGGGCTTGTAGCGCAGCTGGGAGCGCACCACATTCGCATTGTGGGGGTCGGGAGTTCGAATCTCCTCAAGTCCACCATATAAGACCGATCATTTTGATACAAGAAGTATCTGAATGGTCGGTCTTTCATTTTTGAATATTGAATTTGCACTTACCCGTGATATAATTAGTTAGACAAACTTGAATTTGTTAAACCGAATAAAACCATACATATCTGCCATGCATTGAAAAGTGCATGTGAAACAAAACCCAGAGGTAGAGAATAGAAATGCAAAACAATACCGTATTAAAAGAACTTATTCGTTTAAACAGCGGCATATCAAATATCAGATATGCCGAGAACAATATGTGGTTTAGCGAAAATCCGAAATATGCCGACTTCGTTGCAGACCTCAAAGAGAATATACGGAATAATGATGTTAGAGGAAGTATCCTCATTGCCACGGACAGCGAAATGATCTGGGCTTCCGGCTCGCGTTCTGTCGATGTAAACGGCGATACCGTGACACCTCTTTCCACCTACGAGATCGGCTCGCTCACCAAGATGTTTACGGCAACTTTGGTATTCAAACTGATTGATGAGGGGAAACTTGCTCTCACGGACCGGATCACGGCATATTTCCCGGAGTATTCCAAGGGAAACGAGATAACGATCTTTGATCTGCTGCATATGCGCTCGGG
>JAZOLX010000010.1:0-7984 GCA_045653485.1 Faecousia sp.
AGCTATTATAGCACAAACACTTTGGATTGCAAATGATTTTATGCGATCGGATCATCAAATGAAGATAGGATGAAAACTGCTCATTAGAAGATATGAAAGCTGTTAAACCGAAGAAGACGGAGAGAATTGACCAAATTATCGTATTGACTCCGTCAAGCCCGCAGCAAGCAGCAGGCCACTGGACTGCTGCTTCTTATTGGTTCAAATCCCACTCATAGTCAAAATAAAAAACCACCCTATCCGGGTGGTTTTTTATTTTGGCGGAGATGGAGGGATTTGACCCCCCGCACGCCTTGCGGCGCCTAGCGGATTTCGAATCCGCACCCTTCAGCCACTTGGGTACATCTCCGTTTAACTCGGTCATTATATCAGCAGGCCTTGAAAAAATCAAGTTTTTTTCGCCAGTTCCATGACCTTGCCCAGATCTTTCATCATACTGTCGTAATTCTCCCGTTTGTGGGGACGAAGGCATCCGGAACAATCTTTAATGCCTGTTTCCGTATAGGTAAAATTGCCGCCACACCGGTCACCCAAAGCATACAGCGGACAATAGCAAAACAAACAGCTAAACTTCTCCGGATCAGCGTCCTTGTGGCATGGGAAATATTCACACTGCTTATGTTGGAAAAAATCGTAATTTGCCATTGTGTTTCTCTCCTTTTATGCATTGCAAACCAATGCTCACCTTGCTATAATGGACTAAACCACCGTCCAAGGATAAACTTCCGGCGGTTTTCGGGTAAATTCCATTTTTTCCCCGGTAACAGGATGCCAAAAGGCCAGCCTGTAAGACCAAAGCGCAATCTGGCAGCCGTCTTCCAGCGTACTGTACTTTCGCTCACCTACCAGAGGATACCCTCTGCTGGCAAACTGGACGCGAATTTGGTGTGTTCTGCCGGTATGGAGCCGGATCCTAACCTTGCTCATATCCACAGCTGACGACACCACCCGGTAATCCAGCACAGCCTCCTGGACGCCCTTTGCCATCTCACCGGTCACCATGGTCATACGTCTTGCCTTATCCCGGTACAGAAGATCCCGCAATGTTCCCTCCCGCTCCGGTAAGCCATGGACCACCGCCATGTACTCCTTATCAAATGCATCATCCCGGATCTGCCGGGAAATCTCGGACGCCGCGGCTTCCGTTCTCGCCAAAACCATCAACCCGCTGACCACCTGATCCAGCCGGTGAACAGTACGTACAGACGCCTTATTATCTCCAAGAGCCTGCCTTACCAGGTCCGGCACGCCTCCGGGTTCATCGGTGGATACAACTCCAGACGGTTTAATGCACACCACTATCGATTCGTCCGTATATACCAATTCCATCAACATTCACCTCTTTTGCTATCCTATCAAATAAATCACTTATTTTCAAGTATTAGGAGGTCTCTCTATGAAAATAGTTGTATTGGAAGGACATGCCGTAAATCCCGGAGATTTAAACTGGGATTGGCTAGAAGCCTTCGGCTCTTGCACCGTTTATCCCCGTCTGGTTTCTCCGGAAGAGACCATTGCACGCATTGGCGATGCCGATGTGATCTTAATTAACAAAACACCTATCACTGCCGAGATTCTGGATGCCTGTCCCAGTGTGAAACTGATCTGCGTGCTAGCCACCGGCTACAATGTGGTGGATTGCGCTGCGGCCAGAGCCAGAAATATTCCGGTCTGTAATGTACCGGACTATGGCACCAGCGCAGTTGCCCAATATACCTTCGCACTGCTTCTGGAGCTGTGCCATCAAATCGGCCACCATGATCGAAGAGTCCATGATGGCGCTTGGACTACCTGCCCCGACTTTTGCTTCTGGGATACACCCCAAATGGAATTGGCAGGCAAAACACTGGGAATTATCGGATTTGGCCGGATCGGGCAGGCAGTGGGCCGCATTGCCAAAGCATTCGGCATGGACGTGTTAGCTTACAGCCGCACCGAGTATCCTGAAGGACGAAAGATCGGTCGCTATGTGACATTGGAAGAACTGTTAGCCAAGTCCGATATGATTTCCCTCCATTGTCCCTTGACCCCGGAAACCACCGGAATAATCAATAGGGATACCATCTCCATGATGAAAGACGGTGCCATTGTGATCAACACATCCCGTGGCGCCGCCATTGTGGAAAAAGATCTGGCAGATAGTCTTCACAGCGGAAAGCTGAAAGCCGCCGCTGTGGATGTGGTAACCAAAGAGCCGATCCCTGCAGACTCTCCCCTGCTCACCGCTCCCAACTGTATCATCACGCCCCACATGGCATGGGCACCGAAAGAAAGTCGCCAGCGGATCATGGATTGCACCAAAAGAAGCATCGAAGCATTTCTGTCAGGGAATCCTGTTAATACCGTCAATTAAGATAAAAGGATTGTTGCAAAATGCAAATTTTGCAACAATCCCTTTTTTATACGACAATTTGTGATGCGTCCGGTTTCCGTTTATTCTACTGTCACCGTCTTCAAGATTCCGTACCCTGTGCCGCCTTTGGGCGTGGTGTTAGGGTAATCGGGGTTGGGTGTCAGATGTACGGTGGATACCAGCGCCGCTTGATCCCGACAGGGAACGCCGGCAAAGGAAATATCTCGCAGATGCAGATCGTCCACCGTGCAGATCAGGTCTGTATCAAACAGCTCACACCACTTACTGGGGTCGGACTGCCCCTGCTTGAAAGTAGAGGACTTAGGACCGATTTTCACCAGTTTTACACCGGCATCCAGTACCTCCTGCAATGGCAGATCTAATGTGATCTTATCCAAAGTGATGTTAGTGCAATCTGAACAGATCTCAAAAATCGCACCGACCTTGACCTCTCCCAGACCGTCCTCCGTCAGTGCACCTAAAGCAATATCAGAGAATACAATATTCTCCATCACGCCGGCTATTTCGGATTTGTCCTTGATCTCCCGGAGATCATTGAGGTAATATGGCTGCTGGTACATCTTGAAGCAGTAGACACCCTTTACATTCTGGAATCGGCAATCTGTAATCGGACAATCCACCTTGCTCCCGCTCAAAAATGTCTTTCTACCCGGCAGCAACCGCACTTCCCGGTGGTCGCACACCACATCTTGAATGTCCATGTGATCGATAGCACCGAAGCTCACCGCCGAGGTAGCCCAATCCCATGCATTCAGCGCAATCAAATCATCACCGGTCTCGCCGCTGATGTTGCGGACATAGCCGTAACTGGATGGTCCATTGATATGTAAGCCGTCTTTGTAATGATTCTGGAATACGATATTCTCCAGCACAAAATGGCTGCCACCGGCCACCAGCACGCCGTAAAACTCGCATTCACGCACAACCAGGTCGCGAATCGTAAAATTCTTCACATTAGAAAACAGGAAAACGCCCAGCAAAATATTCCGTGCATTCTCACCTTCCGCCGGAACAACACCATCATACCGCCGGGTCGCAAAAGAGCGCATAGCCGGGTGGTCATCCGCGGGACTGTAGCCATACTTTGCATGCTCCCAAATGCCACCCTCGACCAGAATATTATGGTCTTCATATTCCGTTGGAAATGGGCCAAATCTGCCGTCTACCACATGTTCGTTGCGAACCATACAACCGCCGCAACCATCCATCATCCGCATTACTGTCTCCGGATGTACTGTCAGGCACTTTCCAGAGGTCATCACAATGGGCCGGTCCAGATATACAGGGAAGGGCAGTTTCGGTACTGCTACATGATCATATTCTTTCAAAGCCCGTGCAATTACATCCGAACCGCAGGAATCCGGTGTAAATGCTTCTTTTGGGATTTCGAATGTCGCACCGGCAACAAGATGGGCACCCACTTTATCTTTTTCTACCAATACTTGCTGATCCATGGCAATTTCTCCTTTTGAATATGTTGTTCATGCAGCGGAATCTGTGGCATCTATTAACCGTATCTCTTTTGCCGGATTATATCATGTCCTTTGCTGTATGGCAAGTGTCAAAAGGGTCTGCTGCATTATTATGCAGCAGACCCTTTCATCATGAAAATTCAATTACAGAACATAGAATGCGCAGGAACCCGGTGCCAACTCCACAGTACCTGCAGAGACTTTCTGACCACACAAGCAAGGCAGTTCGTCATTCTCACCCAATACCAGGGGTCTGCCGTTGAGGGTCATCACACGGCTGCGCAGGCCGTTTTCACCGGCCAGCACGTATGCGGTTGCCTCCTTGGGCAGTTCCACGTTGGTTGCCTCGGTCTTGGAGTTGTTGATCACCAGATAGACGCAGCCTTCCTTGCCGTCCTTGCGGGAGTGGCAATAGACATGCTTACCCTCTTCCAACGCGATGCCGCTGTCGTAAACAGTAGTACCCATGAGGGTATTCCACAGCAGAACAGCGAAGTAATTGGGACGAGGCTCGAAAGTGCCATGCTTCAGGAAGCCGTAGTCAGAAGACGCCAGGGTGTTGTGGAAGATCACGCCGTCGGTGACAGTTGCGAAATCACCCAGTTCGTTCAGTGTACGGGGAACATCCAAATAGGTAGATGCCCAGGTATCACCGCCGCCGCCTGCGTCGCCGGACTCAGTGACCCATATTTCGCCACCGGGAACATACTTGTCACGGAAGGGAACAAAGGCGCGAGCGCAACGTCCGGCCATTGCCAAATAAGCTTCAGACAGAGTCTGATCGGGCTGCCAGTGTGCCTGAGGCATCACAGCCTCCAGACGCTCAGAAATACCGTTGTAGTAGTGGTAGCTGAATACATCCAGCTTCTCGGTGCAGCCGTCCAGCAGTTCATCGGTGCTGCAGTTGCCACCGAAAGCATCGCCAATACCGGCGCCGCCCATTGCGTCATTGGGGCCCATGGAAACCGCGCCGCTATCTACGGTGCAGGGGCCAACGATCAGTGTTTCAGGATAATTTTCACGTACCCACTTGTGGCACAGATCCTGGTCACGACGGAAATTCTCAGCGGTGTAGCCAACGGGGAATCCGGTGACAACAAACATATTGGGCTCATTGGTAAATTCCAAAGCATCAATGGGATGACCGTGTTCTTTACTCAGCGCAAAGATCTTTTCAGCCTCGCTGGGATTCCAGGGTTCATTTGCATGGTGCAGGCCCTCGCAGTTTGCCAGTGAGATCAGCAGCTTGCCACCCACTGCATCCACAAAGTCCAGCAGATTGATCCACTGCTGCTTGGTCAGACGGCTCTGATAGCCCTCGGGAATGACACCGGTATCATCAAAATCATAATAGGTCTTGGTTGCCCAAGTGCCGGATACGCGTACCCAAACGGGACCGAACTTCTTAGCCAGATTGATCAGGCGGGGATTTGTGGTGTCGATGGGATCGTACCACTGCATCAGGCCTGCCATTTCGTGGAAACCCTTGATAGGCGGGAACTTCTCAGTGCCGTCGATCTGTTCGGGGGTGTACGCCTTCCAGAAAGTACCGCCGGTAACTTCGGTCATTTCAACATTATAAGACATCATGCAGGGATTTACCGTACGAAGTGTCTTCAAGCCTTCGCCGGTCAACTTAACAAACTGTGCCATAATCAAACTCCTTTTTGTAGTTATCCATTTTCATTATACCTGCTGTGCATATAAGCAGACAAGGGGCAAATATGGAACACTTGTGACATGTCCCTACAAAAAAGAACCCCCACCTTTGCACAAAAAGAACAAAGGCGAGGGAATTTAGTTAATTTGATCCGGAAATCAGCGGTTTTGTCAACATCATGGTAGCAATATAAGCCATCTGAGCGGGTGTTTCCTGGAAACCGTTCTGTTGCCACTGCATCACCATGGAAAGGAGACCGCAAATGGCAAAGGTCAGTGCCAAGTGCCGGCTGCTTTCATCTTTATTCAATAGATAAGCAGGCATCATGTGTTCCTGAAGCGCATGATTTGTGGCTCGTTCCACCAACATACCGCTCAGCCGATTTCTCATCAGCGCTTTCAGCAGATCTCTGCGATCGTACCAAAATAGGAAAAATCGTTCCAAGTCTCCTATGGCTTTGCTGTCTCTTGCATAATCATGCCGATAGGAAGATTGTTCAAACTCCATCAATGTATGATCCAGCAGTGCAAACAATGCGCCGTCTTTATTGGAAAAATAGCGGTAGAAGGATTTTCTGGGTATCTCCATTTGATCACACAGATCGCTGATGGAAATATCCTCGTATTGCTGTGTAAGCATGGCCTTCAGAAGACCTTGTTCCAGCTGCCGCTGGCGCGCTGCGGACTGCTCTGACTTGCAAAGCTTATACATGCCAACTCCCCTTTTTTCCAATATACCGTAATTATAGCAGAATTTATAAAAGAATCAAGTCGTTTTGTCTATTATCCCCAAAAAAACCCCTTTGTAAATTATCGCAGGGTGTCACAAAAGTACCTTTTTGGTTCTATGTAACAATATGTTCATGATTTATAATGTTTATGATTGAAGCGAGTCTGCGCTCGCACAAATTAAGGAGGAAATAAATATGGCTAAGACCCCTAAGTTGGACGCCCAGGGCTACCGCAAGTTCGGTCTCCTGGATAAGCTGTCCTATGCTGCCGGTGACGCAGGCTGTAACTGTAGCTTCGCACTAGCCGGTGGTATCTTCACCACCTACTGGACCCAGTACATGCACATCGATGCGCTGTTCTTTGCAGCACTGCTGGTCGCATTCAAGGTTTGGGACGCAATCAACGACACCCTGATTGGTTCCATCATGGACGCCAGCAAGAAGGAATACAAGCGTGGCAAGTTCTTGACCTACATTGCGTGGGGTTCTTTCTTGCTTGCTGCAGCTGCTTGTGTCTGCTTCCTGCCCATTCCCAATGCTCCCATGATCGCCAAGACTCTGATCTGCACCATCGGTTATGTTGCTTGGGGCGCTGCTTACACCATCGTTAACGTTCCCTACGGCGCAATGCTGTCCAACATTACTGCTGTTCCCGGCGAGCGTGCTCAGCTGGGCGCATGGCGTAACCTGGGCTCCATGGTAATCTCCATGCCCGTTGGCGTGGTCCTGCCCATGTTCCTGTACGATGCAAATCAGAACATCAAGGGCGAGATCCTGTTCCCCCTGGCTCTGATCCTGGGTGTTGTCGCTTTGGCTATGTTCTGGTTCATGATCAAGACCACTGTCTTCCGTGTTAAGACTAACATCACCGTTTCCGAAGAGAAGTTCAATCTGATCAAGTCCGCCGGCAAGTTCGCCAAGAACCGTGCTGCTGTTGGCGCAACCTTGATCCCCGTAGCAATGTTCTTGGGCCAGTATGGCGCACAGGTCTGCACCACCGTCGTCTTCCAGTCCTACTTCAAGGCTGCACAGATGTCCGGTATCATGCAGATGATCGGCTTCCTGCCCATGCTGTTCTTCATCCCCTTCGCAAAGCCCATTACCGATAAGTTCGGCAAGAAGGAAGCTGCTGCATTCTGCTCCATCTTCTCCGTTATCGCTTGTATCGCTATGAACATTGTTCCCATGCCCGCAAACATGACCGGTGTTCTGATCTATGTCGCTCTTTCCTTTGTCCACGGTGTTGGCCTGGGCTGCGGCATGATGCTGGGCAATGCTATGATGGCAGACGCTATCGACTACAACGAGTGGAAGTACGGCAACCGCGAAGAGTCCATCACCTATGCTATCCACTCCTTCTTCCGTAAGCTGGCTCAGGGCGTAGGCCCCTCCATCGGTCTGGTCTTCATGGTCATGGTCGGTTACGACGAAGTTCTGGGTGGTCAGCAGCCCATGGATGTCGCCACCAATCTGCGTTATGTCATGACTGCTTTCACCCTGGTCTCCTCTCTTCTGAACTTCATTGCCATCAAGTGGGTCTATCCTCTGGATAAGAAGACCCTGGCACAGATGAACAACGATCTGGGCCGCAACGTCTAATCACTAGTCAAATCATAACCACCGGCCGTGCCGGTGGTATGCACTAGCCCCCTTGGGGCATGCCCACGGCTGAGCCTATAGGCTCGTCGAAAAGTCTGCCAACCGCGCTGATTTCACGGGCTGCCCCTAAAGGGGCTTTTGTTTATTTG
>JAZOLX010000011.1:0-8385 GCA_045653485.1 Faecousia sp.
TCTGAAATTCAACCGCGCTTTCTTTAATGAGGAGATCGTCAGCCATGACGGCAAGTCAGGCATGCTTGATTTCATTGATGACTACGGCTGCGGTTGGGAACTGTTTGACCGCGATGCCGATTTGGTGATGCATGATGGCTCGACGAATTCTTACTATTGCCTGAACAACGTCTTCCATGCCTCGGATGCTGGTGAAAGATGTTATTGCTTCATGCTTACCTGCTGCAACGGAGATGATGAAGGTGAGGAAGAAACCAGCGAGACCGCCGAATCAGAAAACACAGCAGCAGAAGCCAATGGCGAAGAGGAAGCATTTAATCAGTATCAGTTTGTCTTCGATCTGTGCAAAAAGCACCTTCAATCGATGTAAAACATGTTGATTGTGCCAAATTCCGATTTATCTAATTGCCTATGGTTTCACTTTTCGTGCTATGGTTTCATTTTTAAGTGAAACCTTTTGAAACCATATGAAACCGTATCAATATTATCAAACCAATTCAATAAAAACGCCGCCTTTGGGCGGCAGTTTTTATTGGTGGACTTGAGGAGATTCGATTTCGACAGTTACAGCTTATGTTCGAAATCGTATGTTCTTTCTTCAAAATTGTATGTGGGTGCTTGACATCCGGTGGAGTTGTGTTATATTGGCGGCAAACGGGTATCCGTTTAGTGATATGTCATGGAAAATACAAACAAGTATATGAGGTGTTTGCTATGAAAAAACCATTACTGTCAGAACTTACATTGGAAGAAAAAGTGGGTCAGATGCTGCTGATCTACGAGTACTTCATTAACTGCAAGGTAGATAAACCGGCCGATGTGGAGACCGGTTACCAAGTATTCAGAACGCAAGAAGAGCGGGTTGAAATTCTGAAAAGAGAAAAATACGGTACGCTGTATGCTTCTGTTGGCGATTTCAGCCGTGGCGCTGCTCCAAACCTGGATACCGGCGCAGGAAAGAAACCCAACAGTGGGCCCTTTGGCAAATTTAAAATGGAGCAGGCAAGCCATCACTGGATCCCCGCTCTGACCTCCACCGATATTGAGCGGGAGGGCGCCGGTTGTGACTTCGCGGATCTCACCCTGACCTGCGGCCCCAATGCCCAGGGCGCAACCGATGACGAAAAGCTTACCTACGAGCTGGCAGCAGCCGTTGCCAGAGAGGCCCGCTGCGCGGGCATTACATGGAGATGGGCACCGGTCGTGGATATCGCAAACCGATTCAGTTTCTCGGTGATGCGCTCCTATGCGCCCCATGATCCGGACAAGCAGATCCGGTTTGCTGTTGCCCAGATCCGGGGTACCCAGTCCGAGGGCGTTGCCGCCACCGCGAAGCACTTCCCGGGCCATGATCCCTATGAATACCGTGACTCGCATCTTTGCCCCTCAAAGATCCGATCCACCAAAGAGGAATGGTGGGCCGGTCAGGGCAAGATCTTCCAGGGCTGTATCGACGGCGGCGTATATTCCATCATGATCGGTCACAGTGCTTTCCCTGCCTATGACAACTCTAAGGTCGGCGGACGCTACCGTCCCGCTACCATCTCCAAGAAGATCATCACCGACCTTCTAAAGGGTGAAATGGGCTTTAAGGGTGTTGTCATCACCGATGCCATCAATATGGGCGCGCTGATCACACTGATGCCCTACGAGGATCTGATCGTTGAGATCATCAACGCGGGCAACGATGTGCTTCTGGGCGTTCAGAGAACGGATATGAACGAGATCGTTTGCAAGGCTGTCCGTGACGGCAGGATCGCTATGTCCAGAATCGATGACGCATGCCAGCGCATTCTGGACATGAAGGAAAAGCTGGGTATGTTCGAAGAGGGCTACACCCTGGTCAAGAGTACCGCCGAGGTGGAGACACCCAAGACCAGAAAAATCAATATGGAGATCGCCAGAAAAGCGATCCATCTGGTTCGTGACCGGCAAAATATGCTTCCTCTTGATAAGAGCAAGATCAAAAATGTTACGATCATCGCTTCGGCCCATACCGATGCTTTTGTCAATAATCTTCAAAACCTTGTTGCAGAATTCAATGCCCGGGGCATTAACGCCAAGCTGCAAAGACGGCTTAGCGGTGAGGAAGAGCTTGTCAAAGTGGACAAGGAAAGCGATCTGATCATTTACGCGGCTTATATCGCGGGACACCAGCCTATAGGTGCCATGAGCCTTTACGGTGAAGAAGCGAGAACCTACTTGTTTGCTTGCTCTCACGGAAAGGAAAAATCCATCGGCGTGGCCTTCGGCTATCCTTATCTTCACTACGATATGATGGGAAGCATAGACGCCTTTGTCAATACATACGGCCAGTCTCCTGAGCTTATGAAGGCGTTTGTGGAAGGAATCTTTGGCGATATCCCCTTCCAGGGCAAGGCCCCGGTCAAACTACCGGAGGAAGATGAATAATTTTTAATAAAAAAGGGCGTGTTGCAAGATTCAGCAACACGCCCGATTGTTATGGAATGATTATATTAAACAGGATTTTCCAATGAAGGGTTCAGTGCCAAGAAGCCTGTCTACAAGTGCTTTCACAGAAAACGCGTTTGCGGTGCAGTTCATTTGGACAATGGTAGGATCTTCCGGGAAATAGTCCTCCACGAAGTGGGAAGTGCCGTAATTGATGATGAGCTTCTTGCGCTTATCAAACAAATGTGATGCCCAAACGATCATCAAAGGCGTGCTCCAGATGCTATGCTCCGCGTTCATATGGAACAGGACCAAATCGTATTTTGCCTGCAGGAGGTCAATATCATCCTGCCAGCAAACATTGGAGGGAACGTCATAAATATCACGGGCGATATCTGCCGTGATGCCCCGGGATTCCAGTTCTGTTTTCAGCAGCTTACAGGCGGTGGAATCATCCTGCTCCGTACCGTTGACGATCAGTACGGACTTGTACTTGTTGGCATCCAAAGGAAGCAGGTCGATATCGTTGCGCAGCAGGCACATACCGTTTGCTATGATTCGCTTCATAGTCTCGTCAGCATAGGCTGCGTCCGGTGTGTCATAGGTTTTGGCAGCCAATGCCTGATTGCGGAAGTTTTCCATCCGCTCAATTCTGGCCAATGCGTCATCCAAGCGGCTCATGGGAATCTCGCCACTGAGGATTTTCTCTTCAATCACCTCAGCGGCTTCCACGGGCGGCCACAGGAGGAAGTCAGCGCCGGCTTTAAAAGCCTGTACAGTTTCGGCAATCAGGTCACCTGTTGCCATGCCACCCATGATCAGAGCGTCGGTTATAACAGCACCCTGGAAGCCCAGCTTATCTTTCAGTAATTCTGTGGTGAGCTTTTCAGAGAAGGTCGCAATGGGATAGAAACCGTCGTGGGTCTCGTTGTCGTAGGACTTCAGGGCGATGTGGGTCGTCATAACAGAGTCCACGTCTTCTTTGAACATTTCCCGATAAGTATACCCATAGGTATCCATCCAGCGGTCAAAGGGGAATATGTTTTGTCCGGGTGCCAGGTGCATGTTGATGTGGTGACTGCCCATGCCGGGGAAGTGCTTTGCCGTAGCGCAAACACCTTGGTCACGGATGCCGCGGATGACCTGCCGATAGAGCTTAACCACCAGCTCGGGATCGTTGGTCAGACCCCAGACGGTGGAGTGGTCAAAACACATATCAATGGCAGGACCCAGTACGCAATCGACACCCTTGTCGTTGAGCTGCATGCCGATGACCTTGCCGTATTCATAAGCATCTTCTTCCGTATATGGAGTAGCCGCCAGAGACCTGATGTTATTGTTCATCCTTTGCCCACGGACCTGACAGCCATCTGCACAGACCCACAGCTTGTTTTTTGCATACCTTTTGCACTCGAGCAGCTTTTCGTAGGTCATCTGCGTGCCAACTTCCCGGCCGATTTCGTCTACAAGGGCATGGCCTTCACCGTAGTACATGCCGCCTACCGGATATTTCTCAAAGAATTTTTCTGGGCCACCATGGGTATTGATTTCGCGGATGGTAACCAAAAAGGTTTTAAAAATTTTCTCTCTGAGTGTCATATAGATACCTCCTGCTATTTATACTTGAGGGTTATCGCATAACTGCCTGTATAGATCTAATTGCTTATTCCAGTAGAGAGTGTCTGCTTCTGTAATGGGCCGAATGACACGGCAGGGGTTGCCTGCGGCTACCACGTTGGAGGGGATATCTTTCGTAACAACGCTACCGGCACCGATGACGGTGTTGCCTCCAATGGTAACACCGGGACAAATTACACTGTTGCCACCGATCCATACATGATTTCCGATGGTCACAGGAATTCCGTGATCGTGACCAAAACTTCTGACAGCAGGGTCAATGGGATGGTTGGCTGTGTAGATGGATACCTTCGGACCCAGCATCACATGATCACCAATGGTGATTTTTCCACAATCTAAGAAAACACAATCATAGTTGCTGAAAAAGTAATCACCGACACTGACATTGTAGCCGTAGTCACAGTAAAAAGGCGCTTCCACATAGGCATCCTTACCTGCATGGGAAAACAGTTCCTGCACCAATGCCCGCTTTTTTCCCGGCTCGGTTTCCAATGTTTGGTTCAGCAACCGGGTAATGCGCATGGCATTATAGTGGGCGGAAAGCAGATCCGCATCCAATTTGTAGAGCATGCCCTTTTGTTGCAACTGTCTTTCTGTCATGATGGTTTCCTCCGCAGACATATTGGCCTGCGAAAAGCATATCGCAAACCAACAAGCGTGTCAAGAAGGAATATTGATATTGGAAATCTTGACTGCCTGTGCTATACTGTCATTAGTAAACAGACAAATAGCTGCAAGAGGAGAAAAAAGATGATTATTGCGGTTGCTTATGCTGACGGGCAGATTTTTCAGCATTTTGGACATACCCAAACCTTTAAGATTTATGAGGTGGAGGACGATACGGTGTTTGCTGCCCGGATCGTGGAAACAAACGGCAGAGGCCACGGCGCGCTGGCGGGTTTTTTAGCAGATCATAAGGTCGATGTGCTGATTTGCGGCGGTATTGGCGGAGGTGCCAAGGTGGCACTGGCGCAGGCCGGTATCCGATTGTTCGGCGGTGTCAGCGGTGATGCGGATGACGCAGTGGAGGCGTTACTGGCAGGTGATTTGGTGTACAATCCTTGCGTGAGTTGTCATCATCACGGTGCAGAAGGACATAATTGCTCGGAACATGGCTGTGGGAAGTAAGTGGATAATACTATGGGTAGACAGGCCAAAAGGGGAGCACTGGTTACATATGCCGCATATTTGCAAAAAAACAGTTTGAAGTAATTTGTATCTATTGACAAATTATGGTTGCTGTGTTATCATACCCCAAGGAGTTAGCGGAAGCTAACAAATATTTTTGGTCATAAGTTAGCGGATGCTAATTATAAGTAGAAGTAAATGTGAGTTGGTGATCGATATGAATTTATTGACTGCGCAGGAAGGTAAGGAATATATCATCCAGCGGATCGAAACAGAGGATGAAGAATTAAATGCATTTCTGTTTTCATTGGGCTGCTACAGCGGCGAACAAATTACAGTTGTGTCTCGCCGGCGCGGTGGATGCACGGTCTCTATTAAGGACGGCCGGTACAATATTGACAACCAACTGGCGGAAGCAATTATTGTTTAATTTCTATGCAGCGGTGTGTAATGCCGCTGTTTATTTTGAGAAACGGTTAGCTTATGCTAACTAAATGCTGATTTGCATGAGGAGGAACAGATTATGAGAATTGCTTTTGCGGGCAATCCCAACAGCGGCAAGACAACAATGTTCAATGCGCTGACCGGACGCAATGAGAAGGTTGGCAACTGGGCAGGTGTTACCGTAGACAGAAAAGAGGCTCCAATTAAAAAGCAATATGCGGGTGAACTGGAGATGATTGCCATAGACCTGCCGGGTGCTTACTCTATGTCTCCGTTTACGGCAGAGGAGAGTGTTACCAGTACGTATATCAGAGGAGAAAAGCCGGATATTATCATTAATATTGTCGATGCTACGAATCTGAGCCGCAGTTTGTTTTTTACTACACAGTTGATGGAACTGGGAATTCCTGTCGTTGTGGCACTGAATAAGACCGATATCAACGAGAAGAAAAAGACAGAAATCGATGAAAAACTCCTTGGGCAAAAATTGGGTTGTCCTGTCATTGAAACGGTATCTACCAGTGCCGAGGGGTTAGGTGATGTGGTAAAAGCCGCCATATCCCTCGTCGGTAAGCAGCAAAAAGCGCCTTATGAACACGGAATCATCGATCTGACCAGCAAGGAAGCTGTGACGGCTGCTGACCGGAAACGGTTTGCGTTTGTCAATAGGATTGTCTCTCAGGTAGAAACACGGAAAGTCCTGACCAGGGATAAAAATTTCCAAGATAAAATTGACGGAGTGATCACACATCCGCTGGTGGGACTGCCTATTTTTGCTGTGGTGATGTTTTTGGTGTTCCAGATCTCACAGGCATGGTTAGGTCCTTGGATAGCAGAAGGTTACGAGTTTGCAAATGGTACTTTCGTTCCCGGTTTGGTTACTGTCATCGATGCTTTTAAAGAATGGGTGGCGGGAGCTTTGGAAGGTGGAAATCCTTTCCTTGTAGCGCTGCTGACCGAGGGTATTATCGGTGGTGTCAGTGCGGTTGTAGGCTTTTTGCCGCTGGTTATGGTCATGTACTTTTTGATCGCATTGCTTGAAGATTGCGGTTACATGGCCCGTGCCACTGTTGTTCTGGATCCGATATTTAAGAAGGTTGGTCTTTCCGGTAAGTCTGTCATTCCTTTTGTCATTGGCACCGGTTGTGCCATCCCCGGCGTTATGGCTGCCCGTACCATCCGCAATGAACGGGAGCGCAACGCCACCGCAATGCTGGCACCCTTTATGCCCTGCGGCGCAAACCTGCCGGTGATTGGATTGTTTGCGGGTGCTTTCTTCGGAGATGCCTCCTGGGTGGGTACACTGATGTACTTTGTGGGTATCGCACTGATCTTGCTGGGTGCGCTATTGGTCAATAAAATCGCAGGTCACAAGCAGCGCAAATCTTTCTTTATTATGGAGTTACCGGAGTATAAGCTGCCTTCTTTGAAGCGCGCGGCATTGTCCATGCTCAGCCGTGGCTGGTCTTACATCGTCAAGGCCGGTACGGTGATCCTGCTGTGCAATGCTGTGGTGTATATCATGCAATCCTTCGATTGGAGCTTCCGGCTGGTAGCGGAGGGCGCAGAAGATACCTCAATTCTGGCAACTGTCGCAGGCCCCATCGGATTACTGCTGGTGCCTGTGGTGGGCATAAAGGCATGGCAGTTGGCCGCTGCTGCGGTGACAGGCTTCATTGCCAAGGAGAATGTGGTAGGCACTTTGGCTGTATGCTACGGTATCTCAAATCTCATCGATACTGAGGCATTGGAAATGGCTGAGGGAGCCGGTACGGAAGTGGCGGCGGTCTTTGGTATTACAAAAGCCGCTGCGCTGGCTTATCTGATGTTCAACCTCTTTACACCCCCTTGCTTTGCTGCATTGGGTGCCATGAATGCGGAGATCAAGAGCCGCAAATGGTTCTGGGGCGGCATTGCGCTGCAGCTGGCCACCGGTTTTTCCGTAGGCTTTTTGGTTTACCAGATAGGTACATTGGCTACAACCGGTGCTGTGGGTGCAGGGTTCTTAGGCGGCGCGGTCTTCGTCGCTGCATTTGCGGCGGTGTTGGTGTGGCTGTGCGCACGGTCTGATCAGCAGGTGAAGGCAGAGTATGCCTTGAGTGGCAGAAAGTGAGGAATTATGGAAAATTTGATTTTGATTTTGGCGCTGGTGCTGATCTTAGGCGGTGCCATTTGGTATATCATCAAAGCTAAGAAAAAAGGGCGTAAGTGCATCGGCTGTCCGGATAGTGGGCGTTGCAACGGCTGCTGTGAGGGTTGCTCTTCGAAACATTAATATCTGTCCTTTGCGGCAGCACCCAAAGTTGGTGCTGCCGTTATCTCTAGGAAATGATACTGTTTATACGGCATTTGTGCGTTTTTACCAAAGAAATAGGGTGTAATTTTATCTAGGGGGTGTCACAGATGTGCCAAAGTGCCCTTGGCCAATCGCTTGACCCGAAAAAAATGACATGATATAATCTCTAATTAGGTGAGAATAAAGCTAAAATTGCCGAATTTGAAAGGAGATTTATCATATATGCGTACTGTAACACTTTTGACCAATGCCCTGTTTGCAAAGCAGGGTGAAACCGCAGCTGCTGTTGCGCTGCCCCACACCTGGAACGCCCTGGACGGTCAGGACGGCGGTGCTGACTACTGGCGCGGTATCGGCACTTACACCATCGACCTGCCCAACCCCACCAAGGGCATGAAGCAGTATATTGAATTCCAGGGTGCTAACCATGTGGCTACCGTTTACTGCAACGGCCGTGAACTGGGCAC
>JAZOLX010000012.1:0-44531 GCA_045653485.1 Faecousia sp.
AGCGCAAGATCTCTCTGGGCTACAAGACCGCTGAGATGAACCCCTGGAATCAGTTCATGACTAACTACACCGTTGGTGATGTCTGCACCGCTAAGGTCGTTAAGCTGATGACCTTTGGCGCTTTTGCAGAGATCCTGCCCGGTGTTGACGGTCTGATCCATATTTCTCAGATCGCTGACAAGCGCATTGAGAAGCCCGAGGATGTTCTGGCTGAGGGCCAGGAAGTTCAGGTCAAGATCACTGATGTTGATGCTGAGAACAAGCGCATCTCTCTGTCTATCCGTGCCCTGCTGGAGACCGCTCCCGAGGCCGAAGAGGAAGCTGAATAATTTGCCCCTACATACCGGGACCGACATTTGCCGGTCCCGGTATTTGTTAAGGACACCCATCAAAAATATTTTTTGCTCTCTGGCGGATCTCTCGCCATATATCTAAAAAATATTTTTCATGTGTGCCCTGTTCCTATCGTTTCAGGGCAACTGTAAATAAAGGGGAGTTTACTATGGTTAAACACATTGTAGTGTACATGTTGAAAGAGGATGTTGATAAGGATGCGGTGGTAGCGCTGATCGCATCCAAATTAGAACCCTTGGTTGGAAGAATTCCCGGCCTGCGTCATATGGAAGTGCGCCGCTGCTATGCGGGCATGGACTATGCACTGTATTCTGAATTTGATACAGCCGAGGATCTGGCAAACTACCAGGTACATCCGCTGCATTTGGAAGCCAAAACGCATTTTCATCATTTGATTCAAACCCGCACATTGGCGGATTATGAAGTGTAATACCAAAGGAGAGTAACCTATGAAAGCTATTGTAACTGTTGTTGGTAAAGACAGAGTGGGCATTATTGCCGGTGTCTGTGTAGAACTGGCTTCCTATAATGTAAATGTTCTGGACATCAGCCAGACCGTCATGCAGGGCTATTTTACCATGATGATGGCAGTGGATGTTACCGAGTGCAAAGTGCCCCTTGTAGAATTCTGCAAGGTCATGGATGCCAAGGGACAGGAAATGGGACTTACCATCCGTGTCCAGCGGGAAGACATTTTCGAAGCAATGCACCGGGTGTGAGGTAGATAAATGCTGAGTCATAAGGATATACTGCAGACCCGGGACATGATCGACAAGCGCCATCTGGATATTCGTACCATCACCATGGGCATTTCTCTGCTGGATTGTATGGATACAGATGTCAATGAATGCGCCCGGAAAATATACGACAAGATTACCCACAAGGCGGAAAATTTGGTCAAAACTGGACAGGATATCGAGTGGGAGTTTGGCATTCCCATCGTTAACAAACGAATCTCCGTTACACCCGTTTCCATCATTGGAAATAGCTGTAATACGGATTCTTATGTTCCTCTGGCCATTGCCATGGATAAGGCAGCAAAGGAATGTGGCGTTAACTTCATCGGCGGTTTTTCTGCGCTGGTACAAAAAGGTTTCACCAAAGGTGACCGGGTTTTGATCGAATCCATTCCGGAAGCGCTGGCAGCTACCGAACGGGTTTGCTCCAGTGTCAATGTGGGTTCCACAAAGGCCGGTATCAATATGGATGCGGTTGCGCTGATGGGTCGCGTCATTAAAAAGACCGCTGAGCTGACCGCGGATAATGACGGCCTTGGTTGCGCCAAGCTGGTTGTTTTTGCCAACGCAGTGGAGGATAACCCCTTTATGGCAGGTGCCTTCCACGGTGTTGGTGAGCCGGAATGTGTAGTGAATGTTGGTGTTTCCGGTCCCGGTGTTGTGTATCACGCGTTGCAGGGTGTTAAGGGTCAACCCTTCGATGTAGTTGCGGAAACGGTAAAGAAGACGGCTTTCCGTGTTACCCGCATGGGCCAGATCGTAGGTGTTGAGGCATCTCAGCGATTGGGTGTGCCTTTTGGCATCGTAGATTTGAGCTTGGCGCCTACACCCGCTGTTGGTGATAGTGTTGCCCGGATTCTGGAAGAAATGGGCCTTGAGGTCTGTGGTACTCATGGTACTACTGCAGCGCTGGCTTTGCTGAATGATGCGGTAAAGAAAGGCGGCGTCATGGCATCGAACCATGTGGGCGGCCTGTCCGGTGCTTTTATTCCTGTTTCCGAGGATGAAGGCATGATTGCTGCTGCAGAAAGCGGCGTTCTCACCCTTTCCAAGCTGGAAGCCATGACCTGCGTGTGTTCCGTTGGTCTGGACATGATCGCTGTTCCTGGTGATACCTCTGCTGCTACCATTTCTGCCATTATTGCGGACGAGGCAGCGATTGGTATGATCAATACGAAGACCACTGCTGTGCGTATCATCCCCGCACCGGGCAAGGTGGTTGGTGACCGGGTAGAGATGGGCGGCCTGCTGGGCAGCGCGCCTGTTATGCCTGTACATCCTGAATCCGCAGAGGCGTTTATTGCCCGTGGTGGCAGAATTCCTGCTCCCATCCAGAGTTTAAAGAATTAACGAATATGCAGACACTGACCAAGAAAAATAAAATACGGCTGATGATCGGCATCTGTGTGTCGGTGCTCTGCATTGGAATCGTAGTTGCTGTACTCTTGTGGCAGTTCGGTGTGTTTCCTCACACAGATGATCCCTCCAATCCGCCTCAGACGACCCTGCCGACCCAGACGACGCAATTGCCTACTACTGAGGCAACAGAGCCGCCTACGGAGCCAACAGAGCCGCCGGTTACACCCAACCGTTTCACCCCAGCCGATTTTGCCTATGTGGGTGACTATTTAACTTGTATCTCAGAAGACTGCCAGATGGGCATTGATGTTTCCAAGTACCAGAGCGCCATCGATTGGGAGCAGGTCAAGGAAGCAGGTTTTTCCTTTGTCATGATCCGCGTTGGCTACCGAGGATACGGCCAAGCTGGAACTATGCTGCCCGATGAAATGGCACAGAACCATTATCGAGGCGCAAAAGCTGCCGGTCTGGAAGTAGGCGCGTATTTCTTCTCACAGGCAATCAGTGAGGAAGAAGCCAGGGAAGAGGCTTTGTATGCTCTGGAACTGACCAAGGATTGGGAACTTGACCTTCCAATTGTCTATGACTGGGAGTACATAAGCGAAACAGCCAGAACGGCTGAAGTAGATGCGGATACGCTAACTGCGTGTGCAAAGGCATTCTGCCAGGAGATCAGCGATGCGGGCAGAAAAACCATGATTTATGTTAGTCCGTGGTTTGGGAATTTGCATTTGGATCAGCTCAATGATTATCCACAATGGATTGCACTGTATAAAGATCATATGGACTATAAGCACCACTTTGACATGTGGCAATACACCTGTACAGGCAGCGTGCCCGGTGTACAGGGAGATGTGGATATCAATATTTTCTTTCCTTACTGGGAAGGGGAACATTGGCCATCCTATCCGCCTGTTGATTATGCAAAGCAGTATGAGTGGTAATATATCCAAATAGCAGAAAAAAGGACAGCCGCAGGTTTGCGGCTGTCCTGTATTTTATTTTGCTGAAAGCTCTACAGCATGACGAAGAATCGTTAGGGGAGGGACATGTTTTCCAAGATTCATGGTAAATTTCATTTCGGGAGTTCTAACCTCCGGCAAAGGGGTGCCGTCCAAATCGGTCATGCCGCCGGCAGTGACTTCATAAGGCCGTAAATCGGGGCCGACGACCTCCAAAACTTCGCCTTCGGAGAACTTGTTACGCAGGCTGCACACTGCATTGCCGGATTCATCACAGCTTTCCACGATGGCACAGACCTGCCATTGCCGTATGTAGCGGGAATTCTCGGTGTACTGACCGGGAAAACCGTAATAGAAACCGGTGGAGTAGATCCGGTGAGACACATGGTCTACTTCGTCACGCCAAACAGGGTCGATTTCCCGTCCTGCCGCTACATCATCGATACAATGCCGGTAAGCACCGGTGACGATGGCGGCATAGTAGGCAGATTTAGCACGGCCTTCTATCTTAATGCAATCCACGCCCGCATCCTGCAAGTCTTTCAAATGGTCGATCATGCACATGTCCCGGGAGTTGAGAATGTATGTGCCTTTCTCATCCTCAAAAACAGGGAAGTACTCGCCGGGGCGCTTTTCTTCCATCAGTGCATATTGGTAACGACAAGGCTGTGCGCAAGCACCACGGTTAGAATCCCGGCCGGTCATATAGTTGCTTAAAAGGCAGCGGCCGGAATAACTGACACACATGGCACCGTGACCAAAGGTTTCAATTTCCAGTTCCTTCGGAGTTTTCTCCCGAACGGTGCGAATTTCATCCAGACTCAGCTCTCTGGCCAGAACGACCCGCTTTGCGCCCAAGTCGTACCAAGCGGTTGCACATTCATAGTTGGCTACCGACTGCTGAGTGGAAATGTGCCGGGCACACTTGGGGGCGTACTTGCCTGCCAAGGTAAATGCACCAAGATCTGCAATGATCAGTGCGTCCACGCCGGCATCTTGGAGTTGTTCCAAGTAAGCCGGTAGTGCCGCTGCTTCATCGTTACGGGGCATCGTATTAACTGTCACATGGACGCTGACGCCATGTTCGTGGGCCAGTTTTACGGCAACCGGCAATTCTTCGGGGGAAAAGTTTCCTGCAAAGGCACGCATGCCAAAGGCAGTGCCTGCCAGATATACAGAATCAGCGCCGTAGGCAATGGCCATTTTCAGCCGCTCCATATCTCCGGCCGGACTTAATAGTTCAATTTTCTTCATTAGTTCTTTTCCAGTGATCTGACGTAGTTGACATTCTTATCGTGTTCTGCGGACGTTTTGGCAAACATGTGCAGACTAGTGTTGGGGTTATACACATAGAAATAGTAATCCGTTACGCTGGGATCCAGAGCGGCATTGAGGCTGTTTCTGCCGGGGTTGGAGATGGGACCGGGGATCAAACCCTTGACCTGATAGGTGTTGTAGGGATGATCCATCAGCAGATCGTCATAGGTCAGCGGCTTGGTCTTACCGGTTTCCGGATCAATATTGCCACCCAAAGCGTAAATGAGAGTAGCGTCGATATTCAGATAGGGGTAGTTGGCGGGGTTGGTCAGACGGTTGTAAATGACGGAGGAGATATCGTAGCTTTCTGCATCGTTGGAGGTTTCCTTTTCAATCATGGATGCGATGATAACGATTTCCCGGATGGTGATCTTGCGGGATTCAATGGTTTCCTCGTCATAGCCACGGGAGGCAAGGACCTCTGCCAGACGTTCATTCAGAGGATCCAGTCTGCTCTTCATCAGATCGGTAAAGCGGTTATCAAAGTTATCCAGGAACTTACCGATGACACGGCCCGGCTCATCGTCGGTGTAGAACTGGTAGGTATCGGGGAAGAGGTAGCCTTCCAGACAGTATTTATCACCGCGCTCAATGCCTTCCAGGAACCAGCGGTCCTTGATCTCGCCGCTCGCTGCATACTCTTCCAGCTCGGCGGCGGAACACACACCGTTTTCTTCCAAAAGCGCAAAGATCTGTGCGCAGGTATAGCCTTCGGGGATCAGCAGCTCTATGGATTCCCGGGCGGGAGAGTGGTAGGACATGGCGTTGACCAATGCCATATAGTCAAACTTGCTGTTCAGCGTAAAAGTACCAACGGAGATCTCTTCTTCTGCATCGGTCAAATCTGCATACATCTTGAATAACTCAGGGTATTTGATCAGACCGGCGTTTTTCAGTTTGGCAGCAATGGTGTCAATGTTGTCAGCACCGGAAACTGTAACCACATATTCCTGGTCAGGCCGGCCAAAGGCCAGAACTTCAGCGGCGCATACCCAAACAAGGCGGCCCAAAGAAACGCCGATCGCTAAGGTGATGGCGAGCCAGATCACAGTAGAGATAATGTGGGGAATACCCAGTAGACCATAACCTTTCTTTGCTTTGGGGCGACGCTTGGGCAGAGGAGGTTCCTCTTCAGTGACTTCTTCCGTGGGTTCTTCCGGCTGATCCAGAAGATTACTGGGGTCCACATAGTCCTGAATGGGAGGCATTTCTTGTGCTTCAAATACCATAGTTTCAGAACTGACACCATCAATATTGATCGGAGAGGTGGCATCTGAGGGTGTATCCATGGCCTTGGCCTCATCCAAGATCTTTTCAATTTCGACATCAGCCGGGTGTGTCAAACCTGCATGATGGTCAGCATGCTCGTCCACAAGTATCTCGTCGCCAAATACCGGGTCGGAAAGCAGTGTGTGGTGTAATTCATCTTCACTTCCATCCGCGGATCCTTCCCCGACGATACCCAAAAAAACGGAGTCATCGACAGGTACAAAGACGGTGGCACCTTCAACCTGTGCGGGGTCAACCGTATTACTGTCCATCATAGATTGCACATCAGATGCAATGTTCCCCTCAACATCATCGGATATAAATAAGGATTGATCCAAATCCTGATCTTGAGGTGTATTGGGATTTCGTTTGTTGGTCATATTGATTCCTCCAGTCAGCGGATCACGATCTGCTGTGCAACGGTATTTGCTACGTCATTACCTTTCAGTGCGGCGATCAGGGCCAGACCAAAAGGTATTGCACAGCCGGCAGAGGTACCGGTAATCAGCTTTCCGTCAGTAATGCAGGCGGCACGATCTGCAATGACAGCGCTGCCCATGTCACTTTCACAACCGGGATAACAGGTAGCGTTTTTGCCGTCGGTAATATGCAAATCAGCCAATACGGTGGGTCCCGCACAAATTGCAGCTACGTAACGATCATTTTCGTGTGCAAAAGCAATTGCATCCATAGCTTCTCGGCTTCCACGAATAGAGGCGACACCGCCCAATCCACCGGGAAGAACGATCATTTCCAGATCGGTAAGATCCATTTCACCCAGCAAGATATCGGCTTCAATACCGATACCATGACCACCATAAATAATCTTGCCGTTGATACCAACAGTCATTACCTGTACACCGGCACGGCGTAGCAGGTCGATAGGGGCAATGGCTTCTGTTTCTTCAAAACCTGTACCAAGCAGAACATATACCATTGTAAATTCCTCCTCGTATGCACTAGCTTACCCAATTTTGCAGGGAATGCTTCAGCAGACTATAAAATCATACAATACAATATAGCATATTTATCTGCGTTTGTCCACCGTTGGCCTGACCGTAATTCTTAATTTTCTATAAACGGAAATACCTTGCATATTATTAAAAAAACTGATAGAATATACTGAAACCATTTGTATCGCATAGAAAAAGGATGAAAACAATGACACAAAGTACGATTACATTTCAAGATCTGGGACTCAGCGAAGCTATGCTGAAAGCATTAGAGAAGAAAGGATACGGATATCCCACCACCATTCAGCAATTGGCAATTCCTGAGTTTATGCAATGGAGGGATGTCATCGCCAAGGCACCTACCGGAACCGGCAAAACCTTTGCTTTTGGTATTCCCATGATTGAACATATTGATTCTGAGAGTCAGGACATTCAAGGCTTGATTCTGGCACCTACCAGAGAATTGGCACTTCAGATCGGTGATGAACTGCGCGGCCTGTTGACCTACTACCAGAATATCCGCGTGGCAGTTCTCTACGGCGGTGCCGGTATCGGTGGACAGATCAAGCAGTTGGAGAAAAAACCGCAGATCGTAGTGGCCACTCCCGGTCGATTGATGGATCACTACAATCGAAAAACGGTTCGTTTGGACAAGATCCAAACTGTGGTTTTGGACGAAGCAGATCGAATGCTGGATATGGGCTTTTTTAAGGATGTCACCAAGATCATTGATAAGATAAAGAACCGCAAGAATCTCGGCTTGTTCTCTGCCACGATCTCTCAGGAGGTTATGACCGTTACTTGGATGTAACAGCGCGACGAGGGGGAGATCACAGCAGAACCGAAGCAGGAAGAGCGCCCGGATATCGACCAATACTGCATGACGGTAACGCCGCTGGAAAAAGCAGAGGCAACTGTACGGCTGATCCGTAGCCAGAATTATGAACGGGTAATGATCTTCTGTAATACGAAGCACATGTGCCAGAGGCTCTGTGATGATTTCCAACGGGCAGGGTTAGATTGTGATTGTATCCATGGTGATATTCGACAAAGCCTGCGTGAGAAAACCATGCAGCGCTACCGTGATGGCAAGCTGGCCATTCTGATTGCTACAGATGTGGCGTCCAGAGGCATCGATGTTGACGACGTGGACTGCGTTATCAATTTCGATGTGCCGGAGGAAAATGAATACTATGTGCACCGTATTGGCAGAACCGGTAGAGCCAAGCGCAAGGGTGTTGCTTGGTCTATTGTGGGTAATTTTCCGGAGAAGGCAAAGCTGGATGAAATTGCAAAGTTCTCTAACTATGTCATAAAACCTATGGTGCTGGAAGCGGACGGTACACTGACAGAAGAAGTTGTAGTGACGCCGAAGGCTCCTAAGAGGCGGTTCCGTTGAACCCGTTGGAGTCCGGATTCCTGCTGCTGACCAGCCAGCTGGGAAATCCGAAACGCAAGCCGCTGACAGTTCCGCAACTGCGCTCGCTGGCCATCCGTGTCCGGAACGGGAAAACACCAAGTGAAGACCGGGATATTACGGAAGAAGACCTTGTAGCACTGGGATATTCTGTGGAAATGGCCCGCAGGATCATTGCGCTGCTTGAAGAGCAGGAACTTTTAGAATACTATCTTACCAAGGGAGCCAGATTTGGATGTACTCCTTTGACCCGTGCGGGAGAAGCATACCCTCTGCGGGTAAGGAGATGTCTTGGGGAGGAAAGTCCCGGATGTCTATGGGCCAAAGGTGACTTGACACTGCTGTCGACACCCTGTGTCTCTTTGGTGGGAAGCAGGGATCTTGCAGAGGATAACCGGGAATTTGCAGTGCAGTTGGGGATTCAGGCCGCAAAGCAGGGGTATACACTGGTATCGGGAAATGCCCGGGGCGCGGATAAAACCGCGCAGGAGGCCTGCTTGGAATTTGGCGGCAGTGTGATCTGTGTGGTGGCGGATGTGCTGGCAAAGCAAAAGAAAATGGATCGGGTGCTGTACCTGTCGGAGGACGGCTATGATTATGCCTTTTCCTCTCAGCGGGCCCTGAGCCGTAACAGAATTATCCACAGCCTGAGTCCTATGACCTTTGTGGCCCAGTCATCTATGGATTCCGGCGGTACGTGGAGCGGTACAACGAAGAATCTTAGTAACCATTGGAGCAGTGTTTTCTGCTTTGATGATGGTTCTCGGTCTGCCCGTGCACTCAGCGATATGGGTGCCCATCTGGTGACAATTTCGGACCTAAATAATCTGGCAGCATTAAAAAAGGAAAGTATGGACTTGCTAATCGAGTGATTTGTGTTATACTGAAGAAAAATAACTGGAGGGAATAACATGAGCAGAGCTGATGAAATTTACCGCGCAACTTGTTTGGATATTCTGGAAAATGGGTTCTATGATACGGACCTGCAGGTTCGGCCCCACTGGCCCGACGGAACACCCGCCCATACCGTTAAGAAGTTTGGTGTGGTGAACCGCTACAACCTGAAGGAAGAATTCCCAATTATGACCCTGCGCCGTACATACTGGAAGAGCGCTGTTGATGAGATGCTGTGGATCTGGCAGAAAAAGTCCAACCGCATCTGCGATTTGGGCAGCCACGTCTGGGACGAGTGGGCAGGCGAGGACGGTACCATTGGTAAGGCCTATGGTTATCAGTTGGGCAAAAAGTACCAATTCCAAAAGGGAGCAGAGCCTATGGATCAGGTGGACCGGGTGCTGTATGATCTGAAGCACAATCCTGCTTCCCGTCGGATCATGACCAATATCTATAATTTCGAAGATCTGCATGAGATGAATCTGTATCCCTGCGCCTACTCTATGACCTTTAATGTCACCGGCAATACCCTGAATGCGATTTTGAATCAGCGCAGCCAGGATATGCTTGCTGCCAACAACTGGAATGTGGTGCAGTACGCTGTGCTGACCCATATGATGGCCCAGGCCTCCGGTTTGGAAGTGGGCGCATTGCTCCATCTGATCGCTGACTGCCACATCTACGACCGCCACATCCCTGCCGTCATGGCTATGCTGGAAAAAGAGGGCTATGATGCCCCCAAGTTCTCTATAGACAAGAGCATCACCGACTTCTATGCGTTCACCAAGGACAGCTTTAAGATTGAGGATTACAAGTTCCATCCCTTTAACTTTGAGATTCCCATGGCAATCTGAGGTAGCTTATGGAACTGATCGTTGCTGTATATGATGATTGGGGTATCGGCTGCTGCGGTACCCAACCTGTTGCCCTCAGCGCTGACCGGAAGTTCTTCCGGGAGACCACCAAGGGTGCCTGCGTGATCGTGGGCAGAAAGACTTTGGCGGATTTCCCCGGCGGCAGACCTCTTCCAAACCGAGTCAATGTGGTGATCAGCCGTGGTGATGCCACCATGGAAGACACACACATGTGCCACAGCCCGGAAGAAGCCGCGGAATTTACCAAGCAATTCCAAAGGGTCATGGTCATTGGAGGCGGTAGTATTTACCGTCAGATGCTTCCTTTCTGCGATAAGGCGTATGTCACAAAGGTCCATGCATGCCCGGATTCGGATACATACTTTCCCAATCTGGATGAAGACCCCCAGTGGCATTTGTCCGAGGTACTCTTATCCGGTGAAGAAAACGGCATCGGCTATGAGATGTGTCTCTACGAGAGAAATTAAAAGAAAGACATATATAAATGCCCCCTGATGCAATTCCAAACTGAACTGCATCAGGGGGATTCTATTATTCATCCAGAAGCTGTAACAACTGATCCATCGTGTTGGCAATGGCGGCTGCTCCTGCAGCTTCCATATCCGCAACTTTACCGTATCCCCAGGATACACCGATGGCGGGTATACCGTGGGCCTTAGCGCCAATTACATCATAGCTGGTGTCACCGACCATAACCGCGTTTTCAGCACCGCCAGTTTTTTCCAGAAGATAGGTAATGATGTCCGCCTTTTTGCTGCGGCTTCCATCCAGTGTTGCGCCGCAGATATAATCGAAATACTTTGCAAGATCAAAATGTTCCAGAATTTCGACAGACATCTGTTCTGGCTTCGACGTAGCTACGCATAGCCTGTGACCTTTCTCTTTCAAAGCTTGCAGAAGTTCTTCCACACCGGGATATGGTATGTTTTCAAATTTACCAATGGTGGTATAACGGCTGCGGTACACGGCAATGGCTTCATCGGTTTTATCTGCAGGTACACCAAACTTGATGAAAGTTTCATCCAATGGGGGACCAACAAAGACACGCAGTGTCCCACGGTCAGGTACCTGCAAGCCAAAGTGATTCAATGCCAGAATTGCACAGTTCATAATACCTTCACCAGAATCGGTGAGTGTTCCGTCCAGATCAAATAAAATTATTTTCTTCATGTGGTTATCATCCTCTCTGCAAGTACCATTTTACAGCAAAATTGAAAAAAAGCAAAGGAGTTTTTTACATACGGAAACCATTGATTCTTTTGGAAATACATGGTACAATGTTAAAAAATACACCGGATTCCGGTAGTGGCTGGGAGGATACAGTAATGGATTATAAGAAATTGCAAAATGGCAGCGATATTCGTGGCGTCGCACTGGAGGGTATTGAGGGCCAGCATGTGAATCTGACCGAGCAGGTTTGCCGTGATATCGGCCGTGGCTTTGCTCTGTGGCTGATGCATAAGAGCGGTAAAAATGCCGGTTTGCGTGTGGCGGTAGGCCGTGATTCCCGGTTGTCCGGCGAAGCGCTGTGCGGCTGGATCTGTGAAGCAATGGTGCAGCAAGGCCTGGAAGTGACCAATTTCGGCATGGCAAGTACCCCCGCTATGTTTATGGCTACTGTGACCGAGGGCTATGCCTTTGACGGCACTGTGATGATCACTGCCAGCCATTTGCCCTTTAACCGCAATGGCTTTAAGTTCTTTACTGCTGAAGGCGGTCTGGAAAAGGGCGACATCAAGCAGATTCTGGAGTATGCAGCTGGGGATGAAGTTACCGGTATGGTGCCCGGCAGCTTGAAAGATGGCACATTCATGGATACTTATGCCCAGATCCTTGCCGACAAGATCCGTGCGGCTACCGGCGAGGAGAAGCCTCTGGAAGGCTTTAAGATCGTTGTGGATGCTGGTAACGGCGCAGGCGGTTTCTATGCGGACAAGGTTCTGAAGCCTCTGGGAGCAAATACCGATGGCAGCCGCTATCTGGATCCCGATGGCAGCTTCCCCAACCACATTCCCAACCCCGAAGACAAGGAAGCCATGGAGAGCATCACCGAGGCTGTCCGTGAGACCGGTGCCGATCTGGGTATTATCTTTGATACTGACGTTGACCGCGCAGGTGCTGTCTTGGCAGATTGCAGCGAGCTCAACCGCAACCGCATCATTGCTATGCTGGCCGCTATTTTGCTGCGGGAGCATCCCGGCACTACCATCGTGACCGACTCCATCACTTCTACCGGCCTTGCCAAGTTTATCGAGAGCAAGGGTGGCGTCCATCACCGTTTCAAGAGAGGCTACCGCAACGTTATCAATGAGTCCATCCGCCTCAATGGTCTGGGACAGGATAGCCAGCTGGCAATCGAGACCTCCGGTCATGGTGCATTTAAGGAAAACTACTTCTTGGATGACGGTGCATATATCGTCACCAAGCTGCTGATCGAACTGGCCCGTGGTAAGAAGGAAGGCTATACACTGGAATCCATGATCGCTGAGCTGGAAGAGCCTGCTGAGGGCATGGAATTCCGTATGAACATCCTTGTTGAAGATTTCAAGTCCTATGGACAGCAGGTTATTGACGATTTGAATGCATACGCCGCAAATCAGAGCGGTTGGTCTTTGGCTCCCAACAATTTTGAGGGTGTTCGTGTGAATCTGGATGCAGACCATGGTGATGGTTGGTTCCTGCTGCGTTTGTCCCTCCATGATCCTCTGCTGCCGTTGAACATTGAGAGCAACTCCGTTGGTGGTGTCAAGACCATCGCGAAAGAACTGGCTAAATTCCTGGCCGGCTATGATAAACTGGATGCTGCTGCATTCTTTGCATTCTGCGAATAAGCAGTGTCACCACAGGTTTCCATACGTCATTCTGGAGAAAAAGTATATAAAAATCGTGTCGGAGTCAAATCTCCGACACGATTTTTGTTGCTTTGCTTTCTGCTACAAAGAACAGCATTTCGTCAATAGCATTCCACGAGTTCAAGGCATCCGGTAACAGAAAACTTACCCATAAGGCATGCGGGCATAAAGAAATAATCGCCCTTTTTTAGTTTTTTGGAATATCCATCGCCAACCAGCTTGCCACAGCCGTTTGTCACAATATACACGCCGTAACTGTCATGGATATCTAAGTTATACGTTGCATTGTCAAGGGTTATGCGGTTAATAATAAAGCAATCGGTATCAGTGTTTTGAATCAATCGTTCTAATTTTACACCGTGGGAATTGACGACTACCTCAGGTATCCGTTTTGCATCAGGTGCTTTTTCAAATGAGAAACAGCCAATTGCGTCCTCTTTTGTTAATCCTATATACATTTCCTGTTCATTCAGCGCATATTCATCACACCAATACTCCGGTTGGATTGTAAAATCAGTTGGCTCCTGAACTTCCAGTATTAAACAGCCTGCACCAATTGCGTGTACTGTTTTTGCCGGGACCAAAAAGACATCTCCCACTTGCGGTTCCAAATGCTCCATTAGCTGCTCCATCGCACATTTATCTGTTTTGCTTGCGTCGATGGCTTCCACGAAGCTTTCGCAGTCAATACCGTCTTTAAAACCAAAGTAGATATTGGCATTCGGTCTGGTATCGAGGACGATCCAGCTTTCTGTTTTGCCGTACTCTGAATGGAAATGTTTTCTTGAAAATGCCTTATCCGGGTGTGCTTGTGCAGGGAGCCTCACTGCACTGTCGAGGATTTTTACAAGGATTCGCATTTTTTGAGCGCTGCCGAGCATATCCAGAGGATATTTTTCAAGGAGCTCATCAAAATACACGTTACTTCCCTTTACTTTAGAAACGCCCTCTTTCTCATGGATCGCATCCTTATTCAGTGCCTTTACAGACGAAGCGATCCATTCTTCGGGTGCAAAACCGTCTACGGCTTCATCACCGAAAAAACCACTAAACAGCATTCCGCCTTTATAAACTCTTCTGACTCTGTTTCTTTCAAAAAATAACGGCTCAGCAATCATACGATTCCTCCTTACTCATCTATCCACACTTTAAGTGTGACGATTTCAAATGGTTTAACAGGGAAGGATAGACCATGTTCGCTTTGTGCGATCTGAAGATTGTCGATGGGATTTTCCATGATATCCACCGTCAGTACCCGTTGAATCTTCTTTCCGCTTTTCAGTGTGACAACTTGAGAACTGTTATAAGGTTCGAAAAAGCGTAATACTAATCCATCGCCGTTTTCAGCGGGCTTTATTGTGTCGAGGACAGCACCGTTGCATTCAAACAGAGAAAATATTTCTGGTACGTCTGAATTTGTTGCCGTTGATTTTGTTGCAAACAACGGATTGTTTAACAGATATGCTTCTTTGACTACCTCAGCCTGCTTGATGTTGCCAACGTGCGGAAGGATAGAATATACAAAGCTGTGATGCTCCTTATCTGCGTCGGGATTGGGACTATTTCCGCACCGCAGTAATGTCAGGCTTAGGGTCGAATCCTTTGCTGAATATCCATACTTGCAATCATTGAGCAATGCCATTCCGTATCCGGAATCGGAAATATCAGCCCATTTGTGACCGCAAACTTCGAACTTTACTTCATCCCACTGGGTGTTAAAGACAGTAGGACGCTCTACATATCCAAACTGTATTTCGTATGTGGCGCGGATTGCGTTTACATCAACCGGGAATTCCGCCTTTAAAACTTGGCTGTGCTCTTTCCAATCGATTTCGGTTTTGAAATCGATACGGGGAGAGCGTGCGTAAACAATCATATCCTGCACAATAGTGGAACTCATGTATTTTCGCTCGGTCCGGATCGTTACCGCTTCATCATCTGCCGCATAAAGGAAAATTTTATCAGGCGCAGGCATGTCAAATTCTTTTTCCAAGTAATAATTTTCCAAATTCCAGTTGTCTTCGTTATCTGTCACTGAGGAAGCCGCAGACTTATCCTCAAAAATCCGAAGACGGTTGGCTGGCCTGCCTTCTATGAAGCATGTTCGGTGTGCCTTTTTGTCGTAAAGATTGGCGATGTCTCCATTATCCGAAATTTGGATTCTGTAGTATTCGCTTTCCACGATGTTATTGGAGAATGTTACCGGAACACGCGGTTTTGTTTTAATGAGATTACAGGTTTTATATCCTTTGGCGGGAACATCTTCTGCGTAGTAATGGGTACCGTCAATTTCGACATAACCACTGACGGTCTCCGAATAAGGATTGAACACAGTAAAAGCTTTGGGATCTTGATGCTGTAAAATGGTGTTTACAGCATTGGTGCATATATTTTCACCAATGCGGAAAGCATCGACATAAAGGGCATCTGCGTCTTCATAAACCTCACGTATGGAGCTTCCCGGAAGCACATCATGGAATTGATTGAGTAATATTTTTTTCATTCCACAGTCAAACTCTGCTTTTGGAAAATCATTCTGTACAAAGCAGTTTGATAAAGCCCAAAGCCATTGGGCATTGGAATACAAAAACTCAGCCTTTCTGTTCTGCTTTTTGATTCGCGCCATTGAAGTATAAGTTCCACGGTGATTCTCATAATAGATTTCTCCTGACCAACAGGGGAGGTGCTTTTTGCCTGCCACCTTTTGGCTCAGCTGTGCAAAGTAGTTGCCAACGGTACCAATTTGCACTGTGGGCACACCGGGAATACCCTTTTCGGTGCGCGCTATGAATTCAATCTGCTCCGCGGTTACACCACCACCGCCATCGGCAAAACCGAAGGGCACCAGGATATCATCGTTGAGATCTTTTTGCGCATACTGTTTGACACCCTCTAAAATATCACCGCTTTCAATAGCCGGATTGTAGCCGGTGAGGTAATTGGTACAGTGGGCAAAGACCTCGCTTCCATCAATGCCTTTCCATGTGAATGTGTCATAGGGGAATCGATTTCTCTCATTAGTTGCCAGTTTTGATGTCATGAAATATGGAATTCCGGATTTTTTAAGAATTTGCGGCAATGCGGCTGTATAACCAAATACGTCCGGCAACCATAACGTCTTGCAATCGACACCAAACTCTTTTCGAAAGAAATCTTTACCATATATGATCTGCCGTATGATCGATTCACCGGACACCAGATTCATATCCGGCTCACACCACATGGAACCTTCAACTTCCCATTTTCCGGCTTTTACCAATTCACGTATTTTTTCATACATTTCCGGAGTTTGCAATTTTACATACTCGTAAAGCTGCGCTTGACTAGACATAAACCTGTGGTGAGGGTATTCCTTTATGAGCTTAATTTCTGTCGCAAATGAGCGGATCACCTTGTCCATCGTGTGTTCGTAGCGCCAAAGCCATGCCAGATCAATATGTGTGTGCCCAACAAGCGTTGCTTTGCCAAATCCGGCGTAATCCTTTTTGTAAAGATTGTCCAATACAAAAGTATTTGCTTTTTCAACACTCTCATAAAAACGATCTGTTTGTGGATAGCGGAAGTCTACTAAGGACAATGCATCGTTTATGCAGTTTAATATTTTTGTGCTCTCGTGAGAATTTTCATCAAAATGCTGTGAATATACGAAGGGAACATTTATGTTGTAATAAAAATCTGTGAGGGCTTTATTTCTTGTCAGCAGATCTGCAAATAACCTGACTCCATCCGATGTGTCCAGATCCACCCATGCTCCATATGGGGTCTTTTTTGGACGACCACTGTATGCATATACATAAAAAGAAACGTTCTTTTGTCCTGCATATTTATTGAGTTTTACAAGCTCGTGATTGGTATCGAGTCCTTGTACGATTTCGTTTTCTGTCATCAGGAGCATTTGCGGTCTGACCATATTGTGGCCGCCGCCTTTATTTGTGGCTATCCTAAGAAAACAATCGGTGTTCTCGTCGAGCTGCGGGATGTCCACTTGGAATTTGAATAATGCATAATTATCAAATTCGTCGGTAGACCACACATCTCCAACCAGATAATCACTGAAGTTATCAATGATGGAGGAAACATTACATGGAAAGGTAAGCTTGCCATGCCTGACTTTTAATCCGGTTATGGGCAGAGAGGTCGCATTTAGTAAGGTTTCTATCTCTTTAATTAGACGGTTTATCCTGCCTTTGATTTTGTACATAAAGCAACGCTCCTATGACAAATTTGTGTATTGTATCAGTTTGTGTGCTTCGTTGGCATCTTTTAACACATTGCAGGAGATCAGTCCAAACAAGGCTGCTCCGAAAGAAGCCTCCTCGATGTGCTTGGGAATCTTCATTTGTGTGCCAAACTTTTTCTCAAAGATTTTAACGAGTGTTGGATTCATCCGTATTCCGTTGCCAGATCCGATAATTCCGCAGCGGTTTGTATGCATACGCTCATACATTTCGAAAAGCTCCGAAACCATTCCTTCCAGTACACCGAGCGTCAGATGGGAGGGCGTGAAGTTTTCGGGTCTTAATCCAAGAATACTTCCACTTTGATCGGGATTGCTTCTGGTTCCGGCAAAGCGCGTGTCAACAGTGATTGAAGTGCCCGATATTTGCGTAAGCATTTGATTCATGATCTGATATACGGTCTTATCTTCGAAATTTCCGACATATCCTAGAATTTCAGAGTAGAAATTCTTCAGCAGGGAGTACGATCTTCCACCGCAAAGAGCAGAACCGACAACAAGATATTTTCCTTCCATAAAGGGTCTTGTTTCGATATTATCTGCCTCCACGGGGATATCGGATATTACTGACACTTGGCTGCCTGTACCAACGTTTAAAAGAATATTGTTTTCGTCGGCAAGGGTAGAGAAGACACTGGCTTGATTATCGCCTATAGCAACACTTACGGGAATTCCTCTGTAATTGCCCAGGATGCAGTAGTCGGAAACAATATCCGCATTGCAATCATAATCAAATCTGTTTTCGGTTAAATGATAGCAACCGAAACTTGCTGCATTACTGGAATGGATCAATGGTTTTGTCAGCCCGCACAATCTCATTGCGAAATAATCATGGATTGTACAATAGCCAACAGCTTCTGCCGGCCTTATACCGTTGATTTTGTTATAGAAGTCTGTTACGTTTCCATAGCCGGAGTAGCTGTTGAGATATTTCGCATATGTGGTGTCTTTATATGGGAGATTTCCCCGGCCGTCCTGCCAAGTGTAGAGTGGGCCGATTGCGTGGCCGTTTGCATCAAAGTAAACAATTCCGTGCATTTGCCCTGTAACACCGATCACGACAATATCATTCTCAATAAAAGATTCAAGGATATCCATTGCTACGGTCATTATTTTGTCCACGAATTGTATTTTCTCCCAATCGTTGCAACCTGAGAGAAAAGCATTGCTGCTTTTGGTGCACGAATGCACAATCTGACCAGTTTCAACATCAATAACCACACCGCATACGCTGGTTGTTCCAATATCAATGCCTATCGCTTTCATCACATTCTCCTATATCAGCAACCAATGCTCGTTGAACTGAGATCGAGTCTTGTAATAATGTCCTGCTGGATTTCGGGAGACAGATCCAAGAAGTTTACAAATGTTCCGTGAATCCGCATAATATATACGCCGCTTGGGGCATACTTCTGGGGATTTTCCAAAACCTTTCTAAGGGTCTCGGGGGTCGTGACATTCACGTAAAGATAGAACGGTGAAACTCCTTCTTGGAATGCATTAAAGAACAAAGGCTTTACGATGTTTTGATAGAATGTAACACCCTTTTCCTCGTAGCTTTCACCGGCAAAGTATTTCGGATCGATTCCAAGGTGAGATGCATAACCACCATTGAACTCCTCAAAGGGTAATCTCATATTGGAAAGCATTCGGAATCCAAGGCCGTTTGTAGCCTCTCCATAAAGAGGGTCAACACCGTAACCAAGCATGTCCCGGCTCTTTCTTCCGTCCGGGGTAGCACCTACCCAATAGCCATATGTAAGATGGGTGGAAGGACTGGAAAAATCAGGGCGGAACGGGTTGTTGAGATAATTTTTCTTCGAGCGGATAATATGCGATACTTTGATGGCGATCTCTCTTGCTTCGTTATCGACGACCTCTATGTTATTGCCAAATTTGGGGCATGACAACAGGAAATCTCTTACATCCTCATAGCCTTCGAAGTTATTCTTGATTGCAGTTACGAGTAGGTCTTTGTCATTGGGATATTTTTTTGCAAATTCATCGATTGCAACGAACGAGTCAGCAAGGACGGTAAGACCGTGAACAAGACATCCGCTTCCGTTGTATTTGGTACCTTGTCTTTCTGTGTCCCGCATATCAGTGCCGTATGTAAGACCACCCATAAATGTACTCAAAAACGGCACTTTCAGCTCAGAAAGTGCGCGGGATGCGCCATTTGCTGCAGCGACCATTTTATCGCAGACCTTGTCGAGGGTATGATAGAAAACCTCTCTTACGTTGGTAAGGGTATAATTTTCCACATCCATAAGCTTGGCACCTGTAATTGTGGAGATGCCACCGGTCAAAACCATTTCCAGAACTTTCGGAAGACTCAGCCAGCTGTTAGTGGTGTTTCCGTTGTCTTTACCCATAATCAAGGGCTCCTGACAACCTGCAATGGAGTAATCAGGGATATCAGCCTCATCGATACCATTGTTTTTAAGCACCTCAAACAGAGCATCGTCATTAAACAGTGAAGGGGTAAGAACACCGGGGGAGAAGAAGAATTTTCCCATTTCCTCATAAAGCGTTTGGGGTGTGTTTTTGTGAAGCTTTACAGAAAGTATAGGCTGGGGAAGATTCATATCGTAATATGCGTCCATGATCGCATAAGACATTGTATTGGTTAGATCGTTGCCATCACAATCTCTGCCACCGATCAGTACATTTTGTGAAATTGCCCAGCTTCTGTCTCCGACATTATAGAACACAAGAAAATGCTTAAATAACTCGCTTGCTTGTTCACGAGTGCATTCTCCTCTATATGGCTCAAAGATTCTATCCGCATTACCAACTGAAAACGCGTAAGGGTTAGGTGCTTGTTCGATACACATGATCTCCCATAACAAAATATAAAGCTGCATGGCTTCATAAAGCGTTTCTGCGCCTTGACTCGAGATCTTTTCGAGGGTTTTCTCAAGCAGTTCCAACTGTAATCTTCTCTTGTCTGAACAAGTATTCTTCTGCTCACGGATTAGCTGGATGTATCTGCTTGCTAGAATTTTAACGCCACCGAGGGCAATTGCTGCCGCCTCATAAAAATCTCCGGATCTTGCGTTGGCTTCCTGGATCATAGCATCAATGCCATATTTCAGTGCAAACCGGAAGTCAGGGATCACATGGCCTGTTACCTGTTCTACAAAGAAAACTACTTCTTTTGTGTAATTCTCGGCCTCGCTGTAGGTGGTGTTAAGCATCTCCACCATTTTGGATTTTGCGGTAAAGGCGCAGACTTTGCTGATTCGTTCGGCGGGAAACTCGTCATTGGGCGCGATGTCGTTGTATATAGCCATAGGGTCGCAGTAACCGGAAAAACCCGCAACTGTAAATGAGGGATTGATAAGGGCATAGCTCTTTGCAAAGGCATCCCGTTGCGCACCTGCAAAAACGGCATGATCGCTCAGAGAAATCGGAAGCTTATTTAAAACCTCACACAGAAGATGTGCTTTTTTTACTTCGGGTGTGCAGTGGCTATATTTTTCATCTGCACACATTTCAATTTCTTTCGCAAGAAACCAACCATCCAGACGCTTGATTTCTCTTTCTTCCTGATACAAGGCTTTGGCCATTGCAGAAAGCTCACCGGTTTGATACAACTTCTGAAACATAATCATTCTCCTTACGTATTTGTTGTCTTTAGACAATAGTCTTTAAAAACTTTTTTAAATGCATGCAGTTGGTCTTGCGATACAAAGCCATCTTGGATTTGGTACGCAGCTTGCCATTTGTTTTTACCAAATTCATGATAAGGCAGAAATTCATACACAGTGTTCTTGTTTTCAAATCGTGAAAAATACTGTGCAAATCCTTCCGGATAATCCGCGTTTACGTGATTGATAAGCGGTATTCTGATATGAAGCTGCCTGCCTATACTTTGTAGAAATTCATAGTTTTTCAGAAGAACTTCTATATCAGCTCCGGTGAATTTCAGAAATGCTTCCGCGTCGTAATGCTTAAAATCCATCATCAAGTAGTCAACGTATTCTTGTATTTTCCATAGGTGCGGTGACGTGCCGTTTGTTTCTAGGGCTGTATGAATACCTGCCGTTTTGAGCTGTTTCAACGTTTCAATCAGATCCTTCGATTGCATCGTAGCCTCTCCACCGGTAAAGGTGACACCACCGCCGGAAAAAAACATGGCTTGGCTTCTGATACATTCGGCAACGATTTGTTCTGTGGGATACTCGTGCCCACCCTCAAAAGACATTCCTTCCGGGTTTGAGCACCATGGACATTGCATGTTGCACCCTTGCAGATGGTATACAAGCCGATTTCCCGGACCGTCCTGAGAAAAGTTGAACCCCTTGTAAAAAATTTTCATAATTTCTTTCCTCTTCAATTGTTCGATCTACTTAAAAGTATAAAAGATATTTGTAAAAGCAAAATAGGTAGTTGGATATAAAAGATGTGTAATAACGAAATCAAAGGGAAAGAAATGGTTGAAAGAAAGCTGTTGCCGATGTATAATAATCTCGAAACTAAGGAAAGCCGGACAGGGGAAATGGGATGAATATTTTTACTACAGAAACAGTGCATTCGGTAACCTGCGCGAACATTAACTTCTATACGGTTCCGTTAGTTCACCCCAGACGCAGGATGCATGAACATGACTTTATCTATCTTCTAAACGGGGAGTGGGCACTGGGACAGAATGGTGATAGCTACAATCTCAAGAACGATTCGCTTTTGATCCTGTTTGCAGGAAACGAACATTATGGGATTACTCCTTGCCGTGCCGGTACGAAGACCATGTATTTCCATGTGTCTTGGGAGGAGGGTGATCTTTTTGAAGAGGACAATCCATCGTCTCTTGGTATTGATACATGCATGGATGTTTCCAATAATTTAAAAATCAAAAGATTGTTTGAAGATGTTGTAAATGCGAAACTATCGGGAGAGCAGAGAAAAGCAAATTTGTGTTTTGAGTTGCTGCTATGTGAGCTTGTCAATTACAAAACACATTTTGAAGGGAACAATCTGGCGCAAAAAATAAAAAGCATTATCCATGCCTATCCCGAAAAATTTTTCAGTAACGAAGAACTTGCACAAATGACAAATGTGTCTGTCAAAACTGTTGAAACAAAATTCAAATCAGCATTCGGTAAAACCATCCACCAATATATCTTAGATTTTAAAATACGCGAAGCCATGTCGTATTTTGATAAATTTGACGGGATAAATGTGAAAGAGGTTGCGTATAATCTTGGTTTCTGTGATGAATATCACTTCAGTAAACAATTTTCAAGATATACTGGCATTTCTCCCAGTAAATATAAGAAGCTGATTAAAAAATAAGCAAGGCCTGCTGCATACGCAGCAGGCCTTACCTTATAAATTTTCCATTTTTCGCCACAAGCGGATGCAGCTTACACACAGAATGATACCAAGTCCCGAAAGAATCAGCCACAGCAGCAGTGTGGACTTCCAGCCGGAGTTTTCTGTGATAAGGGGCATCACGTAGGATGATAGCGCACTGCCGATATAGGCGGTGCTGTTCAAAATGCCGGAGTAGGTGGAAACATTTCCATTTTTAGCAAAGATCGTTGGTGCGATACCGATAAGCATCAGATTTATGCAGTGCATACAACCGGTGATGAGGGTGGAAAAACCGATAGACAGGATTGCATTGCTGTCAGACAGGCAATATAGTGCTGCGCATACGGTGGTGCTTACGGTAAAAATCAGAGCAGAGGCGGTCAGCGGATTTTTCAGCTTCATATACAGGTAGTTGCCGATGGAGTAACAGAAAATCGCAAATATGGGAAGCATGATTCCTGAGAGAATGGATATCTCGTTGCGGATGCCAAAAGTTTCAGATATGTAAGAGGGCATCCAAGTGGTAATACCATCCTTCAAAATTCCTTGAACAATGATGCTGAATATGACCAGAATTAAGGTAACAAAGAATACGATGTTTCCTGTACGACTGGATTTTTGCTTTGTCCTGGTGGAAGCATTTAGATCGATGCTGGGGCAAAGTTTCAGCCAGAAAATCAGACCGATGATACCCATAGCTGATGCGGAAATGAACACGCTTTTCCAGCCAAGGGCAAGTATCAGAACCGGTGCTGTCAAATATACCAGAATGTTGCCGATGGAACTGCCCCAGGACACCTGAACGCAACCCACACTGTAATCTTCCAGCGACAGTGCGCAAAAGAGGATCTTTACAATAGGTGGCCACATGAATGATTGCGCAAAGCCGTTTATGCACCATACAATCGTCATCTGTGTCGGCGTTTGACATAGAGGGATCAATAGATTCATACAGATCGTGGTCACAAGGCCCATTGCGATAAGTGTTCTGGGTTGAACTTTATCTCCGAAATAACCGCTGATAAGCTGGCCCGCGCCATAGGTAATGAATGCGCCGGTCAATGCTACAGATAGTGCGGATTTGGTAAGTCCGGTACTGGTGACCATTTCTGAGATAATGGCATTGTAGCTGTTACGCGTTACATAACTGATCATGTATATCGCTGCACACAGTAGTATGATCAATTTTGCCTGCTTTTTATCTGCTTTCATTTTGAACAAAACCTTTCTTCTTTTTTACGGCACTTGTATGTTTATATAGATATGACATCTTTAGCTGATGTGATCACAGAAATTCCTTGTTCCTCGTAGAGCTGCCTGTAATGTTGGGGAAGGAGAGAATCTGTGACATAGGTATAACTGGCAGAGGTATCGCAGAGTTTCAATAAGGCATGTTTCTCAAATTTCTCACTGTCAGCTAAGAATATGACATTTTCACTGGAAGCAATGGCCTGCGTCTGTACTTGTATTAATGCGTCATTGTAATCCCATACACCACTTCTGATGGAGATGGCGGTGGGACAAAGAAATGCCTTTTTAACATGCAGCTGCCGAAGCGTATCTATTGTGAGGTGCCCATAAAAAGCTTTTTCACCGGGATCATAAAATCCACCGCAGAGAATCAATCGAAAGTGCTCATTAGCAGATAGAATTTCAAAAACATCAGTACTGTGGGTTACAACGGTAATATGGATATCTCGGGATAACAGGGCATGTGCAAAAAATACTGCAGTACTTCCACTGTCGATGAAGATAGCATCACCGTCTTTTACGAGTAGAGACGCGGTATGACAAAGCTCTGTCTTTCCTGTGGGATTCGCTTCCAGACGCTGAGGGAGCTCTGCGTAAGGCTGCATTACACCACCACCGACAGCACCGCCATGAACACGCTGAAGCTTTCCGAGGCGCTCAAGATGCAGCAGATCTCTGCGCACTGTTTCTATGGAAACATCTAAAAGTGTGGTCAACTCTGTGGTTGTGACAGCTCCATTTTTCTTCAATAGAGCTATGATCCGATGATATCGTTCTTTTGCAAGCAATTCCACACACCTCCAAGGAAATCCACAATATCACACAAACACATGCAAGTCAATACATAAATTGATATTGGTAGGATGTTGTTAATGAAGTGAGAGGGACATTGCATATTTTCGTTCTTCTTCTGTCTTTCTGAGCGAGCGTAGCGAGTCAAAGAATCCGTTTTCTTTATTGCAGAAGTAATTGAGAAAAGTGAGAGGGATTTGATATGCATTTTTGCCTTTGGCAAAAATAGAAGTAGCCACCAGTTTTTGAACTGGTGGCAGCAGCATGCCGCCGTCATGTTGCATCCAGATTGGTTCAAATCCCTTCAAAGCCAATAAAATGCCCACACCATACGGTGTGGGCATTTTATTGGCGGAGTGAGAGGGATTTGAACCCTCGCGCGCTTTTTAGACGCCTACTCCCTTAGCAGGGGAGCCCCTTCGGCCTCTTGGGTATCACTCCGAATAACAGTTATTTAGCTGTTGCCAAAGTATTCTAGCACAGGGGGCAAGTTTTGTCAAGCACAAAAGCAGTGATTTGAGAAATCACTGCTTGGGTTTCACTTTTTCCTTAGTGCCGTCCGGACGGACAATATAGGTGTTTTCCAGCTGTCCTACCAAATTGGCTTTCACAGAATCAATATAGATGCGACGCAGCTTATCCCGCTCGACGAGCTCTTCCTCGGTCAGTCCTTCTGTTTTTGCCTTTTTTGCCAGCTCATTGATTCTGGCGATCACTTCATTCATATTCATAGTTACACCTCAAATATAGCGGTCAATGACCACGGATATACGGCCTTTCTTTGTTTGACCGTTAACTGCGCGCAGCTTGATCTTACCAAGACCACGCACGGATATTTTACAGCCTTCGTTTACGGCTTTGTCTGGTTTTTCGCAGGGTAGTCCGTCAATGGCGGCTTTGCCGGATGTGACATGTTGGGCGGCCTGATTTCTGCCGATCCGAAAACCGGCGCTGATCACACTGTCTAAGCGAAGAGATGCCAGTGTATCTTTGATCTCTTTGGTTTCCGGTTTCGGTACGATCACTTGGGAAAGAGGAATCGCCTCCAGATGGACCTTTGTTCTGCCGGCACCGGTAAAGTTTTGAAGGATATAAGGTGCGATCTCATCCGTTACAAAGAAATCGCAGCTTCCTTTGCTGACACAGATATCGCCGACGGCTTCTCTGGCAATGCCAGCACCCATCAGCGCGCCCAGAAAGTCACGGTGGCTTAGGGAATCTCCTTCGAAAAATGTTGCGCGCAAACAAATAACAGGAGAGCCTTCCTCTATCAGATTACTTTCGTCCAGATACTCCGGCAGGTATACCAGCATTTTCCGCTCGGCATCCTCATAACCGCCGAACTCCATCAGACCCGAAACATTACCGAAGAGGTAACGGGTCATTTCCAGTTCTCTGGGGGAGAGAAAGGCGGTGTTTGCAGGAATGTCACGGCGCAGTCCTGCCTGTATCTTGTCCCAAACTTTGGCCAGAAGCATACGATCTTCCGCCGTATGGGCAATTTTATCGATATTTTCACGATCCATAGTATCACCTAAGGTATTATACCACAGCTTTTTATAAACGCAAGGAAGTTTTTCTTGTGTCTTATGGTTCTTTCGGCTATAATGGGGAAAGAAAGCAGGTGAAATGATGATTGTTGGAATTATTGGTGGTGGTGCATCGGGTATGGCGGCTGCGTTGGCAGCAGCGGAGAATCCGGGTGTGCAGGTTTTGCTTTTTGAGCGGCAGGCACGTTTGGGCAGAAAACTACAGACCACCGGCAACGGACGGTGTAACTTGACAAATCTCCATGCAGCCGATGGCGGCTATCACGGAGACGATGCGTCATTTGCTGATTATGCTCTGGCGGCGTTTGACCCGGAGAAGACTTTGCAATGGTTTCGCTCTATGGGCCTTTTTACGGTAGCGGAAGATTCCGGTAGGGTCTATCCTTATTCAGATCAGGCCAATTCTGTGGTGGATGTACTTCGGTTTGCACTGGAAAAATCCAATATTCAGGTGCTGACTGGAATTGAGGTAGCAAAGGTACGCCGCACGGGCAACGGATTTTCTGTGGAGAGCGCAGAAGAGAGCTATTTGTGCGATAAGCTGATCGTTGCCTGCGGCGGTTTGGCCGGCACCAAGATCGGCGGCAGTATGGCCGGATATAAGCTGCTGGGCAAGCTGGGTCATCACAGCACCCGCTTGCGTCCCGCTCTGGTGCAGCTGAAATGCGCATGGGGTGGTGTGGCAGGTTTGAAGGGCGTTCGTGCCAACTGTCACGCACAGATCCTTTGCGATGGGAATCTCCACGCCCAAAGCAGCGGTGAACTGCAGTTTACGGAGTACGGCCTTTCCGGTCCGGTGATTTTTGAGATATCCCGTGATGCCTGCCAGAAAAAGGGAAACTGGATCTGTCGGCTGGACTTCATTCCGAATATCGCAAAGGAAGAATTGTTAAAGGAGTTGAGTCACCGCCAAAATACGGAACTTTCCGTGGAGGATTTGCTGACGGGTATCCTGCATAATCGTCTTGGCCGTGTTCTTGCAAAGGCTGCTGGAGTTTCCGGTAACGGAAAAACCGCAGATCTTCATAAAGAAGATCTGGAAGCGGTCTGCTGTGCAGTAAAAGAATTTGACATTCCTCTTACAGAGCCTCTGGGTATGGACAGCGCTCAAGTAACAGCGGGCGGTATACTGACCGGGGAGTTTGAACCCACAACTATGGAGAGTAAATTGGTGCCGGGTTTGTATGCCTGCGGCGAAGTATTGGATATAGACGGCGATTGCGGTGGCTATAATTTACAGTGGGCGTGGAGCTCCGGCAGATTGGCTGGCCTTAACGCCGGAAAGGAATAATACATGATTCGAATTCGAGAAATCTCTTTGCCCGCGGAGCACAGTGTCCATCAGCTGCCCTATGAGGCGGCAAAACTGCTGCGGATCCCTAATTCCAAGGTCAGAAAGATGAAGATCGTAAGACGCAGTATTGATGCCCGGAAGAAACCGGACATCCGTGTGATCTACACAATCGATGTGGCAGTGGATGGAAATGAAAATAAGATTTGTAAACAAAGTGGTTGTAAGCGGGCAACTGTGGTGCAGCCTACCTACTACAAGCCGCCCAAAGCACCGGAAGGAGTTATGGATCGGCCTGTAGTTATCGGCTTTGGCCCTGCGGGCATGTTTGCGGCGTTGGTGCTGGCTATGGCGGGCCTGCGGCCCATCGTTTTGGAACGGGGCAAGGATGCAGCTTCCCGCCATGCGGATGTGCAGCGTTTTTTTGAAACAGGAAAGCTGGATACAAAAAGTAATGTGCAGTTTGGTGAGGGCGGTGCCGGCACCTTCTCTGACGGCAAGCTGAACACCGGCGTGAATAACCCCAGAATTGGATGGGTGCTGGAACAGTTTGTCAAAGCAGGTGCTGCAGAGGAAATACTCTTTGATGCAAAACCCCACGTGGGTACGGATGTGCTTTTGACAGTGGTGCAGAATCTGCGCCAGCGGATCATCTCTCTGGGCGGTGAGGTGCGCTTTGAAAGTCAGGTCACTGGGTTACAGACGGAAAACGGAAAACTGACCGGTCTGGAAATTAACGGTGGGGAAGTGCTGCCTTGCAATCAGGCGGTGTTGGCCATTGGACACAGTGCCAGAGACACCTTTGAGATGCTTTACGATATGGGCATTCCTATGGAAAGCAAACCCTTTGCCATGGGTGTGCGAATTGAGCATAAACAGGCTACCATCAACGAAGCGCAATACGGAAAGAATGACCCTGTCCTGCCTCCGGCGGATTACAAGCTGGTGAAGCACTTGGATGAGGAAACTGTTTACACGTTCTGTATGTGTCCCGGTGGTTATGTAGTGGCGGCTGCTTCTGAAGAAGGCCGGGTGGTTACCAACGGTATGAGCTACGCAGACCGTGGCGGTGAGAATGCCAACGCGGCATTACTGGTAAGCATCAATCCCAGAGAAATTCCGGGCGGCGGACCGTTGGCGGGTATGTACTGGCAAAGGGAAATTGAAGAAGCTGCCTTTGCAGCCGGTGGCGGCGACTACAAGGCACCCGCCCAGAAAGTGGGAGATTTTCTTGCGGGCGTTCCCAGTGAAGGCCCCGGCAGTGTACAGCCTACCTACCGTCCCGGCGTGACTTGGTGTGATCTGCACACAGTTCTGCCATGTAAGATCACAAGAGCACTGGAAGAAGCACTGCCACAGTTGGAGGGTAACCTGAAAGGCTTTTCCGACAGTGATGCGGTGCTGACAGCACCGGAGACCCGCAGCTCTTCTCCTGTGAAGATTATCCGTGACGAAACGAGACAATCAGCCCTGCTTGGGTTGTATCCCACAGGTGAAGGCGCAGGTTATGCCGGCGGTATCATGTCTGCCGCCTTGGACGGCATTCAGACAGCGGAAGCAATTATTGAACAACTCTAATAAATTTAACAGCGTGAAGGCAACTTCACGCTGTTTTTATATAGATAAGTATAAAGATAATGATATGTGCGACCAACATGATCGGAAGGCCGATAGAAAACTTTAGATGTCGTGTCTTATGTCGGAATAACCGCATACCGATCACTGCACCCAAACTGCCGCCAATAGCAGCGACACCCAAAAGGGTCGCCTCCCGGATCCGCCATGCATGTTTTATAGATTTTTGCTTATCTATTAGCATAAGAAGAAAGGAAAGCGCATTGACTATCAATAGGTAGTAAATCAGGATATCCATAACAATCACCTTTCTGGAGGGATGGAACATGAAAAAGCTTTGGCTTTTAGCGGTAATTGCACTGATGCTGACCGGGTGCGGAAAACCGGAGAATTTTGAAACCATGTCTGACGAGTATGAGATGCCGGAAGCGCTGCAGGCGCAGCAGACCAATTTGATTCTTGACCGTGAGTCTGTTTCCGTTGGCTGGGAAAGCGGTGAAGGTAAAATCTATATCTGCGACGATTTCTGCGTAATGGTTGAGACCTTTGCCGCGGGAGATTTGGATTCGACGATTCGCAGCATTACCGGATATGAAAAAGAGAATCTTATGGTAATGGAACGGACAGTGGATGGAATTACCAGCTACGAGTGCGCTTGGGCATCAGCAGGGGAAGGCGGCGATCAAGTTGGCCGGTTGCTGATTCTGGATGACGGAAATCATCACTACGCTCTGTCTGTTATGGCTGATGCGGGAAAAGCGGGACAGTTGACCGAAACCTGGCAGCTTCTTTTCGATTCCTTTACCATTGGACAGCCGGAATCCACTAAAGGATAGCATGGAGAAGTTTCTTTGTCAAATGGGGGCAGATGCTCCCATTTGCTTTTTGCTGTGAATTATGGTATAATCCACTCCAAAGGAGAGATCGCTATGCGTTATTTAGGATGTCATCTTTCTGCCACAGGCGGTTATATGGCTATGATCAAAACGGCATTGGACATCGGTGCCAACACCTTTGCGTTTTTTACCAGAAATCCCAGAGGCAGCAAGGCCAAACAGGAGGATCCCGTGGATGCGGCCGCTGCAGTGAAAGCACTGGAAGAGCTGAAGTTTGGAACATTGGTTGCTCACGGTTCTTATACCATGAATTTGTGTACCGCTGATCCGGAGGCGCGGGCTTTTGCGGCATCAGTACTGGAAGATGACCTGCGGCGGATGGCTGCAGTTCCCGGCCAGTTTTATAATTTTCATCCCGGTAGCCATGTAGGACAGGGCATGGAGGCGGGCATTGACTATATTGCGCAAGCGCTAAAAGCCGCTATGCGCCATGATTATCCTGTAACAGTATTGCTCGAAACAATGGCAGGAAAGGGTAGCGAGGTCGGCGGTAAGTTTGAGGAGCTGCGCCATATTATCGATGCTGTCGGCAGTGACCGGGTTGGGGTTTGCTTGGATACCTGCCATGTGTTTGACGGTGGATATGATGTTGTTGGTGATTTGGACGGTGTGTTGGCCGAGTTTGACCGCATTGTTGGTCTGGATAGGCTTCATGCGCTGCATTTGAATGATTCGAAGAATGTGTTCGGAAGCCACAAAGACCGTCATGCCTGTATCGGCGAAGGTAATTTGGGTTTGAGTACTTTCCGGAACATTATCAACCATCCGGTGCTGGCGGACAAGCCGATGATCTTGGAAACGCCCAACGAGCTACCCGGCTACGCAAAGGAGATCCGGCTGCTCCGGGATATGGAATCGTAACAAATTCTTAATTTGACAGAAGCGGCTATTACGTGTATGTTTTTACAAAAGGAGGTGACAGTGTGGAAAGCTTCATTGATACCATCGTTAACGCAAGAGATACCTATTTATATGTATATATCGGCATTATGCGGTATTTGGCACCCATACTTGCCTCTGTTTTGCTGTTGCGATGCGCCAAACCGTTGCTGACATTTCGGCGTGAACCGGAGATATGGGCGTGGCTGTGTCTGGAAGATGGGAAAAAGCTGCCGATCACGCATTGGGAAAACGTGGTAGGCAGGAGCAAAAAAAGCGATATTGTGATCGATTTTCCCACTGTCTCCCGTAATCATGCGGTATTGACCCGATATGATGACGGAAGTTGGTCAATAGCGGATGCACATTCCAAAAGTGGCGTTAGAGTCAACGGCAGGAGTATACAAATCAGTGCGATCACACCGGAAGATACCATTGAAATAGGTGGGCTTCCAATGACACTGCAACCAATCTCTCACCGGCAGGAGCAGCGGCTTGCCCAGCTCCGCACAAAGGCCTCCGGTGTTATGGGGAATCTGTTTAATGTGTTGCTGCTTTCTGCGATCCAGTGCCTGCTGTGTCTGGGGTACTTGCTAGGTAGCGACGGGGAACATGCCAGACAGATCATTTTAGGATTTTCAGGTATCATGGCATGCCAGTGGGGTCTGCTGATCTTCTATTTCTGCATCCGCAGATCGGCCTTTGAATTGGAAACCATTGCGTTTTTCTTGTGTACCATGGGTATGGTAGCGATTGCGGCAGTCAAACCGGGCGAGACAGGGAAACAACTGATCTCACTGTTGTTGGGCGTTGGCATGTTCCTGCTGGTTGGATGGTCTCTGCGTGATTTGGAGCGAGCAAAGAAATTCCGCTATCTGGCAGCTGTTGCCGGTGTCGGCTTTCTGGTGATCACCTTGCTGTTCGGTGAGGAATACTACGGCGCGAAGAACTGGTTGAAGATTGCCGGCATGACCTTACAGCCATCGGAGTTGAGCAAGGTGTGCTTTGTGTACGCCGGTGCGTCCGCTATGGACCGCATTATGAACAAACGCAATATTATTGGATTTATCGCATATTCCGTTGTGATCTGCGGATGTCTGGCACTGATGAATGATTTTGGTACAGCGCTGATCTTCTTTATGGCGTTTTTGATTATTGCCTTCCTACGAAGCGGCAGCGTAGGTACCATTGCTCTGGCCTGTACCTCATTGGGATTTGCAGGCGTGGTGGCATTAAAGATCGCACCCCATGCCATGCGTCGTTTTTCTGCATGGCGGCATGTGTGGGAGTATCCCTTAACCAGCGGCTATCAGCAGACTCGGTCGCTGATGTGTATTGCTTCCGGTGGACTTTTTGGTCTGGGTGCTACCCGCGGTTGGATGAAAAATGTGTTTGCTGCTGATTCGGATGTGGTATTTGCCACAATATCAGAAGAGTGGGGACTCGTTCTCGCCGTGGTATTGGTGCTTTGTATTATGACGTTGGCCATTTTTGCCATTCGATCGGCAGCGGTAGGAAGAAGCAGCTTCTATACCATCGGAGCCTGTACCGCAGCGGGTATCATGCTGATGCAGGTGATTTTAAATGCGCTGGGTACGGTGGATGTGCTGCCGTTGACCGGTGTTACCTTTCCGTTTTTGTCCAACGGCGGCAGCAGTATGATCGGTGCTTGGGGATTGCTGGCTTTCATTAAGGCCGCAGATACCCGGCAAAATGCCAGCTTTGCGGTGCGGTTGCATAAAGACAAGGGGGACAGCGATGAATAGAATTGCGACAAGAGCCCTTGCTGTGTTGCTCTTGGTGGTGGTTTTGTTGACAGGCACTGTTTTTTTCCTGTGTGAATATGTGGCGGAATCGAAAGAGTGGATCACGTTTTCTGGTTCGCCCCATCTTTACTCCAACGGCAAAATCAGCACTGGATCACTGGTGGACAGAAACGGCCAATTGCTTGTAGACTTGACAGATGGCCGCAGCTACAACAACGATCCGATAATCCGCAAAGCGACACTGCATTGGGTAGGGGACAGGCAGGGAAATATCCGGTTGCCTTCCATTGATTACTACGCCGATGCCATGCTGAACTATGACTTCATCAATGGCGTTTACACCTATGGTGACACCACCGGTACCATAGCACTGACCTTATCTGCAAAGCTCCAGGCGGCGGCACTGGAGGCTATGGGAGATTATGTTGGTACAGTGGCAGTGTACAACTATAAAACAGGAGAGATTCTTTGTGCGGTGACAACACCTAGCTTCGATCCGGACAATGTACCGGATATTGCTGGGGATACCACGGGTTTATATACCGGTGTATATGTCAACCGTTTCTTGCAATCCAAGTATATCCCGGGATCGATCTTTAAGATCGTTACATTGGCAGCTGCTCTGGAGTGTATTCCAGATATTGAAGAGCGGACATTTACCTGTGAAGGCAAGTATGTAATTCAAAACGGTGATATCACCTGCATCAGTGCCCACGGAAAGCAGACCCTAAAAGAGTGCTTCTCCAATTCCTGCAACTGTGCATTCGCTCAGATCGTAGAGCTGATCGGTAAAGAAAAGATGGAGCGCTATGTGGATCTGTTTGGTGTAACAAAACCGGTTTCGTTTGACGGTATTACCACAACAGCAGGTAATTTTGATTTGAACGGCGCTACCGGCGAACAAATCGCATGGAGCGGTATTGGCCAGCATAAGGATCAAATCAACCCCTGCGCATATCTGGCTTTTGTTGGTACCATTGCAAATGGAGGATCTGGTGTTGCCCCACATGTAGTTTCAGAGGTAGCAGTAGGCGGAAAACAAACCTATAAGGCGGATATCGTTCAGACGGAACAGATACTTTCAAAGGAAACGGCTCAGATCATTACTGAGTATATGCAAAATAATGTACAGGTTAAATACGGAGCCGATCATTTTCCGGGTATGACGGTATGCGCTAAATCTGGTACAGGGGAGGTTGGCGGCGGTAAAAACCCCAATGCCATGTTTACCGGCTTTCTTACAGATGAGAAATATCCTTTGGCTTTTATTGTGACGATTGAAGAAGGTGGATTTGGAACACAGACCTGTATCCCTGTGATTACGAAGGTGCTTGAAGCCTGTATCAAAGAAATTCATTGATTTGCTTGTTGAAATTGTACAAAATATGAGGTGTTAAGATGTGTGTATTTTACGAACTGGCAAATTGACAAATGTCCATGTGTGAGATACAATGTGTACAAATTATTCAGGAGGTACATGACGATGACTGTTGGTTTTACCGCTATGCAACAGCATCCTAACTGCTGCTCTACTTCTGCAGCGGCTTGTACTTCTGCGCGCTTTGCTCGAATTATGGACACTGTCATTGCGGCAGTGTCCATTTTTGTTGTATTGCTTCTTGGCATTCTGCTGGGGATACAATAATAGCAACTGTTATCTTAGTATAAGAGGCGGTTGCAGAAGCAGCCGCTTTTTTATATAATCCTTTAGGAAAATGAAAGGGAGATAAATTATGAAAAAGTTATTTGCAATCGTTATGGCAGCTATGATGGTAGTGGCTATGCTGGCTGGATGCAACAGCTCCGCAGGCAACAGCTACACCGCTAAGAACACAGAGTTCGTTATTGGCGTTTCCGGTCCTCTGACCGGTGGTGCAGCTATCTACGGTACTGCCGTTGCGAATTCCGCACAGATGGCTGTTGACGAAATCAATGCTGCCGGCGGCCTGAACGGAGTGAAGTTCAAGCTAATTGCTATGGACGACAAGCACGATGCTACTCTGGTTTCCGGTAACTACTCCGCTATGCTGGAAGGCGGTATGCAGCTGTCTCTGGGCACTGTTACCACCGCTCCCGGCCTGGAGTTCAAGAACCTGTCTGCTGAGGACAACGTATTCTTCCTGACCCCCTCTGCATCCGGCGACGATATTCCTACCAATGCCAATGGCTACCAGATGTGTTTCGCTGACGGTAATCAGGGTAAGGTTGCTGCTGACTTCGTTAATCAGAACTTCGCCGGCCAGACCATTGGCGTATTCTACAAGGCAGACGAAGCTTACTCCAAGGGCATCTTCGACCAGTTCAAGGCCAATCTGGATGCTTCCGTCACCACCATTGAAACTTCCTTCACCGATGCGGGTGCTACCGACTTCAGCACTCAGATCGACACCCTGAAGGACTGCGAATTCATCTTCATGCCTACTTACTACGATCCCGCATCCCTGTTCATGACTCAGGCTAAGGACATCCTGAGCCCCACTGCTGTTTATTACGGCTGCGATGGTTTTGACGGCATCGACAGCAAGGAAGGCTTTGATATCACCGCCATTCCTCAGAAGGTCACCATGCTGTCCCACTTCAACTCCAAGGCTACCGAGGGTGTTGCAAAGGAATTCATCGACAAGTATGTTGCCAAGTTCGGTGCAGACACTCTGAACCAGTTCGGTGCTTCTGCTTATGACTGCGTTTACGCTCTGTACGGCGCTATGAAGAAGGCTATGGATGCTGGCAAGAAGATCGATGTTACCATCAGCGCTTCCGATCTGTGCGAGATCCTGAAGGCTGAGTTTGCAGGTGGCTACACTGTTAGCAACGCTGTTACCGGCGAGAGCATCAGCTGGGATTCCACAGGCTATGTTAACAAGACTGCTATCCAGTATGTCATTAAGGAAGCCAACTAATTTCAGCAAAATTTAAAGTAAATAACTGCACATACCGATTGAAAAAATCGGTATGTGCAGTTATACTTAGTATTAGATCAAAAATAACAGGATATCTGTGGCGAATGAGGTTGATCGCTGCGTTGCAGATCCTGGAAAAAAGTTGGGAAGACTATGGAAGCTATTTTATCTACACTGATAAACGGTTTGAGCCTTGGCGGCATCTATGCAATGATCGCTCTGGGCTATACGATGGTTTATGGTATTGCCAAAATGTTGAATTTCGCCCACGGTGATATTATCATGGTAGGCGGCTATCTGATTTATGTATTTATGGCAACCAATAATCCTCTGCTGGCAGTTGGGCTTGCCTGTGTTGGCTGTTTGATCTTGGGCGTTACCATCGAAAAGATCGCTTACAAACCCCTTAGAGGTGCGTCTCCTCTGGCTGTTTTGATCACTGCCATTGGTGTCAGCTACCTGCTGCAGAGCCTCGCTCAGATTATCTTTGGCTCTGCGTCCAAAATGGTAACCGTATATGAATTCGGTGCTGTAAAATTCATGGGTGTTACTGTACAGGTATCTTCCTTGGTTACCCTTGCCGTTACAGTTGTCGTGATGGCTGTTCTGACGTTGTTTGTTAAGTACACTCGTCTTGGACGTGCTATGATTGCAGTTTCTGAGGATAAGAGTGCGGCGCAGCTCATGGGCATCAATGTGAACAGAATCATAACCATCACCTTTGCGATTGGCTCTGTACTGGCTGCCCTTGCAGGCCTGTTCTATCTGCTGAAGGCACCCAATGTTTCCAATACCATGGGCGCTATGCCCGGCATCAAGGCATTTACCGCAGCGGTTATCGGTGGCATCGGTTCTATTCCTGGTGCCATGCTTGGCGGTATTTTGCTAGGTCTGGTGGAGAGCATTTCTTATAAGATCACAGCAATTGCACCCTATACGGATGCCATTGAGTTTTCCATCCTGATCGTAATTCTACTGGTCAGACCTACTGGATTCCTTGGTAAGAAACGGAGGGAGAAGGTATGAGAATTGGCAAAATCAAAGTAAATCACTACATAAACTATGTTGTAATCGGTCTGTTCACCATTGCTATGGGTTCCATCACACTGGCCGGCGGTCGGATCGATAACTCTACGCTGTTCTTGATGGAGAAAATGTCAATCAGTATTATATTGGCTGTTTCTCTGTCTTTGGTTGTAGGTTTCTTAGGCGAGTTGTCTCTGGGTCATGCAGGTTTCATGTGCGTGGGCGCCTACCTTGGCGGTAAAGTAGCTGCTCTGTTGGTACCTGTACTAGGTAACGGTATTGCAACCTTTGCTATTTCTCTGTTGGCAGGCTGTGGTGCTGCCGCTCTGTGCGGTGTGATCATCGGTATTCCCGCGCTCCGGCTTCGTGGTGACTATTTGGCCATCGTGACCCTTGCATTTGGTGAAATCGTAAAATCGCTGTTCCAGAATACTTCCGATGAGTCTTTTGGAGGTACTTTGGGTCTGGAAACACCCAGATTCAACAAGCAGTATCTGTTCGTTATTGCCTTTGTTCTGGTTTTAGTGACTTTGGCGGTTGTTCAGAATTTTATCCGTTCCAAACACGGCAGGGCAGTGACTGCCGTTCGTGACAATGAGATCGCGGCAAAAGCTACCGGTATCAATGTCACAAAGTATAAACTGATCACCTTTACCATTTCTGCTGCTTTTGCCGGTGTTGCAGGTGTCCTGTACAGCTTCAGCAACTACACGGTTCAGAGTGCAAAGTTTGGCTATAACTACTCTATTGAGATTCTGGTCATGGTTGTTCTGGGTAGTATGGGCAGCATCAATGGCTCTATTGTTGCCGCAGCGCTGATCACTTGGCTGAATACTTGGTTGCCCACAAAGCTTACCGGCGATCTGGCTGTGCTGCAGAATCTGCTGTATGCATTGATCCTGATTGTGATTGTTATTTACAACAATGCTCCTACACTGAAATGGGTCCGCGATAAGTATAACTTTGGTGCGCTTATTGGTAAGCTGCAGAAGCATGATCCGTCCCATATCCGTGACGATAAGGCCAAATGGGATGTGGTTCCCACCAAGATCAGCATGGATGAGATTCTGTCTATTGATATGACACCGCAGAATCTCTCTGCAGACAAAGAAAAGGGAGGGAAACGCTGATGGCTGAATATGTTCTTGAAACAAAAAACCTCGGTATCTCCTTTGGTGGTCTGCAGGCTGCACAGGATGTGAATATTCGTATCAAGAAAAATCAGATTTACGGATTGATCGGCCCCAATGGTGCAGGCAAGACTACGATCTTTAACTTGTTGACCTGCGTCTATAAGCCTACTCAGGGTACTTTTTACCTGGATGGCGAAGAAATGAAGGGCCTGTCTCCCGAAAAAATCAATCAGAAGGGTATTGCCCGTACCTTCCAGAATATTCGCCTGTTTAACAACATGACGGTCGTGCGCAATGTTATGGTTGGTCTGCATAACCAACCGGAATTTAAGTGCACTGTTTTTGAATCACTGCTGCGTCTGCCCCGGTATTTTAAAGTAGAAAAGACCATGCGTGAGCGGGCAAAGGAATTGCTTCGCATTTTCGGTTTGGAAGAAGAACGCAACAGCTTGGCGTGCAACCTCCCTTATGGTAAGCAGCGCAAGCTGGAAATTGCCAGAGCCTTGGCTACAAATCCCAAGATTTTGCTGCTGGATGAGCCTGCTGCAGGTATGAATCCCCATGAAACAGAGGACCTTGCCCAGACTATCCGCTTTATCCGGGATCACTTTGACATGACCATCCTGTTAATCGAGCATGATATGAGCTTTGTATCCCAGTTGTGTGATGAACTAACAGTACTGAGCTTTGGTACTGTGCTGTCTCAGGGCGATACAAAAGCGGTGCTTCAGGATCCCGAAGTCATCAATGCGTACATCGGAGGATGATGCTATGGCAATGTTGGAAGTAAAGAATCTTGAAGTATATTATGGTGTTATCTGTGCTTTGAAGGGCATCAGCTTTGAAGTAAACGAGGGTGAAATCGTTTCTCTGATCGGTGCAAATGGCGCAGGAAAAACCACAATGATGCAAAGTGTCGTTGGCCTGATTCCGAAAAAGGCTGGAACTGTTATGTTCAATGGTCAGGATATTACAAAGACTCCCTGCCATAAGATTGTGCAGCTTGGTATGACACAGGTTCCGGAAGGCCGGCGCATTTTCCAGGAACTTTCTGTTTATGAAAATCTGATGATGGGCGCATACACTGTTCGGGATCAGCAGCGATTTAAGTCCGATTTGGAATCAATTTTTGACCGTTTCCCCAGATTGAAGGAGCGTCGGAATCAGATTGCCGGTACATTGTCCGGTGGTGAACAGCAGATGCTGGCAATGAGCCGTGCACTGATGAGTCACCCAAAGCTGTTGATGCTGGATGAACCTTCTATGGGTCTTGCCCCCATTCTGGTCGATCAGATCTTTGAAATTATCAAAGAGCTTCATGCATCCGGTACAACGATCCTGCTGGTTGAGCAGAATGCCAAAAAGGCATTGCAGATCGCAGATCGTGCTTACGTATTGGAAAATGGTAAGATCACACTCAGCGGAACCGGTGTGGAACTGGCCCAGAGTGATGATGTCAGAAAAGCCTATTTGGGCGGTTAATTCTATTATATCCCCTGCATACACTGTGTGCAGGGGGTGTTTTTATGTGCCGGCAAAATCAACTTCGAGGGTTTAACTGTCTGGCTTTCGGTCTGGGTCTGGTGGTGGGGTGCTGTATTGAGTCTGGTTTTTGGTGCTGTTTCTTGGGTGTAGCAGCGATGGTATTTGGTTTCTTGCAGTTGCAAAAAAAATGAGCATATCCTTGTCCGGTTTGGAATAGAATCCAGTAGCAATGGACGATAAGGAGTGATGGCATGGAGTTGCAATTTCCAAAATATAACTTTGGCTATCTGCGTAGAGCGGTGTGGGAAATTAAAAATGATGAGCAGACGCAAGAATTAAGACTTGCGGATTCATTTCCGGATATCGGAAAGATCATTGGTTCGTGGGGTCAAGCGTTGATACGGAGCAAGGAGTGGCTTGGCACCAGCATGCGTGTTTCCGGTGGTGTAATGGCGTGGATTCTTTATACACCGGAAGAAGGCGGTACACCGCGTTGCGTGGAAACATGGATACCCTTTCAAATATATTGGGATTTTCCACAATCACAACATGATGGTACTATGCGTGTATCGTGCCAGATGAAAGGCCTTGATGCCAGATCTGTTTCAGCCAGAAAGATCATGATCCGGTCACTTGTCAGTGCGGTAGGCGAAGCGTTGGAACCTGTCCAGACGGAACTTTACCGCCCTGAAGCAATACCGGAAGACATACAGATTCTGAAACAGAACTATCCGATCCGCCTGCCTACAGAAGCAGGGGAAACAGTGATCACGATAGATGAGGAATTGACGCCAAATGGATCTTGTGGACAGATTCAAAGAATCATTCGCTGCTGTGTGGAACCGGAATTGGCGGATCAGAAGGTAATGGCTGATAAAGTGGTATACCGTGGTACTGCCGGCGTACATCTTTTGTGCGAATGTGAGAACGAACAGCTGAATCATTTTGATTTTGAGGTACCATTTTCCCAATATGCGCAGTTGGAACAAGAATACGATGTCTATGCATCAGCCGATGTGGTGCCGGCAGTGACCAATATGGAGGTTGATGTCCAGGAAAATGGTACCCTGCGTCTAAAAGCGGGAATTGTTGGGCAGTATGTGATTTACGACAGACCTGTATTGGAAATCATCACAGATGCCTATAGCACGCAAAGAGCAGTTACCTTACAACAGCAGAAACTTGTGCTGCCAGCAGTGCTCGATATGAGTAGAGAGACAGTCAAAGCTGAAGTGCCGATGGAGGAAGATATTCAATTCATTGATGCATCACTCTGTATGGCCCACCCGGTCCAGCACCGGGAACAGCAGAACGTTCGCATGGAGATATCCGGGAATTTCCAGATAATTGGGCGTGGGAGTGAGGATTTTCTGACAGGGATCAATATGCGTTGGGAGAAAGAACTGGAGATCCCTGTGGATGATCGGGCTGTGCTGTTGACGAGAAGCGGAATAAAAGGCAAAAAACAGATAAGTGGCACAACAGTTGGCTGTGATATCGTGGTGGATATGATGACCACAGCTCCCACGGATATACCTATGGTCACAGCCTTGGAATTGGGAGAACCGACCGTGCAGCGCTCCGATAAACCCAGTATGATTTTGCGTCGTGTTGGCGATGATACCCTTTGGCATATAGCAAAGACCTGTGGCTCTACGGTGGATGCGATCCGGGAAGCAAACGGATTAACTGAAGACCCCGTTGACGATCGGGTATTACTGATTCCTGTATCCTAAGAATAACCGCCGCTGCGTGGGAGATCGCAGCGGCGGTTTGGCGGTTGTCGCATTGGGGAAATCCGCCTGTAGAAAGAGTAGTCCTGTTTTAAAGTAGATACAAGGGGAAACTGTCGAAGCTGTGAAATTTTCCTTGCAATGGAGGAAAAGAGTGGTATAATACAGAAGAAAATTCATGTATAGAAGGTGCGTTTTATGACAAAAATCGATATTTATTCCGGCTTCCTCGGTGCCGGCAAGACAACGTTGATCAAGAAGATGATTGCAGAAGGCTACTGTGGTCAGAAGTTGGTGCTGATCGAGAATGAATTTGGTGAGATCGGTATCGACGGCGGATTCCTGCAGGATGCTGGCATCAACATTACCGAAATGAATTCCGGTTGTATTTGCTGCAGCTTGGTTGGTGACTTTGGTAAGGCACTGGAACAGGTTATTACGGAATATCACCCTGACCGGGTGATCATTGAACCCTCCGGCGTTGGTAAGCTGTCCGATGTGATCGGCGCTGTAGAAAAGGTCGATGGGGTAGAGCTGGGCTATACCGTAGCAGTGGCCGATGCAGGTAAAGTCAAGGTTTATATGAAGAATTTTGGTGAATTCTATAATAATCAAATTGAAACAGCCGGCACAATTATCCTGTCCAGAACGGACGCAATTTCTCAGGAAAAGCTGGACAAGGCAGTAGCCATGCTTCGCGAGCATAACGAAACTGCTACTGTTGTTACGACACCATGGAGTGAATTGACGGGTGCACAGCTGATTGAGGCTATGGAGGGTAAGGCAACGGTAGCTGCTGTGTTGGAAGAGCTGGAGCACGAGCATCATCATGCTCACCATCACGACCACGATGAGCATTGCTGCTGCGGCCATGACCACGAGCATGAGCATCACCACCACGACCATGACGAGCATTGCTGCTGTGGCCATGACCACGAGCATGAGCATCATCACCACGACCATGACGAGCATTGCTGCTGCGGTCATGACCACGGGCATGAGCATCATCACCACGACCATGACGAGCATTGCTGCTGCGGTCATGACCACGGGCATGAGCATCACCACCATGACCACGATGAACATTGCTCTTGTGGACATGATCATCACCATCATCATGCGGATGAAGTATTTACTTCCTGGGGAACCGAAACGTCAAAGAAGTTTACACTCGCCCAGATCAACGATGCACTGGATGCACTGGATTCCGGAAAGTACGGTATGGTCCTGCGTGCCAAGGGCATTGTTGCTTGCGTGGATGGTGGATGGATCCATTTTGATTTTGTACCTGAAGAGAAGAATGTCCGCATGGGCAGTGCCGATATTATCGGCAAGCTCTGCGTGATTGGTTCTCAGTTGGATGAGGCAGGCATTGCCGCACTGCTGAATGCATAAGGAGAACACGTATGCAGCAGATTCCAGTTTATGTGTTCACCGGATTTTTGGATTCCGGTAAAACAAAGTTTATTCAGGAAACATTGGAGGATCCTCGGTTTAATAACGGAGAAAAGACACTGCTGATTGTCTTTGAAGAGGGTGAGGAAGAGTACGACTTTTCATCCTATCCCAAGCAGAATGTCTACATGGAAGTGCTGGATCAGCAGACCGTAACCACAAAAGAGTTGCAGGCACTATCCAGAAAGTACAAGGCTGAACGTGTTGTAGCAGAATTGAATGGTATGCAGTTGGTGGGTGAGATATACGCCCGGTTCCCAGAGGAATGGGTTGTTGCCCAGGAAGTGATGTTTGCGGATACCACGACCTTCATGACCTATAATGCCAATATGCGCAATCTGGTGATGGACAAGCTGGTGGGCGCGCAGATGGTAGTATTTAACCGTTTGCAGCCCGGTGCTGATACCATGGAATTCCATAAGCTTGCACGCGCAGCTAACCGTCGTATCGATATTCTTTATGATTATTTGGACGGCACAACTGCCCTTGATGAGCTTGTAGATCCGCTGCCTTTCGATATCAATGCGGATGTGATTGAGATCAAGGATGAGGATTATGCCCTTTGGTATCGTGATGTGACCGAAGAACCCCAGAAATATGACGGAAAGACCGTTTCTTTTAAGGCGCAGGTTGCATTACTGCGCCGTGATAAGAACGGCATGTTCGCGCCCGGACGGTTTGTGATGACCTGTTGCGTGGATGATATTGAATTCTGCGGTGTACCATGCCGCTATGAACATGCAAAATCTCTGACACCCAGAAGCTGGGTCATGGTCAAGGCAAAGGTCAGTGCCGAGCAGCACACGCTTTACAAAGGAGACCTTGGGCCTGTTTTGACGGCTCTTGAAGTGACCACAGATGCGCAGCCTGCGGACCCGGATGTAGCAACATTTTAAGAAAAATCCCTCTTCGTATTACGAAGAGGGATTTTGAACAAATTTTCGAAATAATTAAAATTGTTGGTGCATTTTTTAAAATAGTATGGTATAATCGATAAAAACAGGAAGGAGCAGCCTATGTATCAGCCACTTGCGGATCTTTTACGACCCACTACTCTGGATGAAGTATATGGACAAGAGCATATTCTTGGGAAGGGTGCTGTGCTGCGCCGTCTGATCGATTCCGGTAAGATCCCTAATATGATCTTTTATGGCCCCAGTGGAACAGGAAAAACCACTGTTGCCAACATCATTGCGGAGCAGACCAATCGCACACTTTATAAGCTCAATGCCACTACGGCATCCACAGCCGATATTAAGAATATCGTTGCGCAGTTGGATACCTTTTTAGCACCCAACGGTGTTCTGCTGTATCTGGACGAGATCCAGTCATTTAACAAAAAGCAGCAGCAATCTTTGTTGGAATACATTGAAAACGGCAAAATCACTCTGATTGCGTCCACAACAGAAAACCCTTACTTCTATGTGTTCAACGCGATTTTAAGCCGTTCTACAGTATTTGAGTTTAAGCAGATCGATTCCAAGGCAGCACTGCAGGCAATCAAACGGGCAGTGGCCTACCTGGAAAACCGTACCGCTTTAAAGGCGCAACCGGAAGAAGGGGCATTGGAATATATTGCCGGTGCCTGCGGCGGAGATATCCGAAAGGCTATGAACGCGGTAGAAGTGCTGTTCTCTGCGGGACAGCCGGTGGGAGATATTCTGCCCCTGACTTTGGCGGATGCCAAAGCAGTGACTCAGAAGAGCGCTCTCCGGGCAGACCGGGATGGTGACAATTTTTACGATCTGCTCTCTGCGCTGCAAAAATCTATCCGGGGTTCTGACCCGGATGCGGCTGTTCACTATTTAGCCAGACTATTGGAAGCCGGACAGATGCAGGCTGCTTGCCGGCGATTGATGGTGATTGCCGCAGAAGATGTGGGCCTTGCGTATCCTATGATCATTCCCATTGTCAATGCTTGCGTAGATATGGCACTAAAACTGGGCATGCCGGAAGCCAGAATTGCGCTGGGCGATGCGGCTGTGCTGATGGCTACCTCACCCAAGTCCAACAGTGGACATGTTGCTTTGGATGCAGCTTTGGAGGATGTGCGCAAGGGAAAGAGTGGAGATTTTCCCCGCCATTTACAAAATGTACATGCAGACACATACACCATGGAGCGGGAACAGGGCTACTTGTATCCCCATAGTTTCCCCGGCAACTGGGTAAAGCAGCAGTATCTGCCGGATGAGCTGGTTGGTACAAGGTATTATGAACCCGGCAATAATAAGCTGGAACAGGCGGCAAAACAGTA